>DATDJN010000199.1:0-7867 GCA_036520515.1 Rhizobiaceae bacterium | reverse complement strand
GACCGCCATGGCCCCGTGCATCGCCGCGTTCGCGGCCTCCAGATCCTTCGATCCGGCCGGAAGCTCGGCCGAGATTGCATGAAGTAGACTATTCATCCTTTTGGGATCTTTCCCAAATGGACGGTCAGCAGGCAAATAGCGGCTTGGCGCTCAGCGCGTGATCGTCTTGAGCAGGTCGGCTGCGGCCATCATGTCGCGCTTGCGGTTCGACTGGCGCGCGAGGGCCTCGGAATCCTCGCCCCAACGCTCGGCCTGGAACTCCTCGTCGACATGCGCCGCCTTCCAGGCGGTCTCGACGTCGAGCTCGCCGAAATCGACTGCCAGGGCCAGCAGCGCGGAGCCGGTCAGCGTGGTCATCACATGCAGGGCTGCGAGCCTCAGCGGCTCGGCGCGCTGGTGGAGGTGGACGCCGACCACGGCGATCGTCTCGCGCGGCTGCTCCACATGCATCACGCCCTCGGCGAGCACGAAGCGAGCCCCGAGCGCCGCCCTCGCCCAATCGAGCACCGGGTCCCATGCCTCGTTCTGTCGGGCAACCAGCGCGTCGGGACTGTCGGCGCGATAGCAGAGCAGATCCGACGACGAGAAGCGCAATATGTCCTCGACCACGGCTTGCGGGTCGCTGGCCACGCCATCGATCGCAGTGTTGGCCAGCCGGTAGACCGGCATGGACGCGAGGTCCAGCGTATCGCCCTGCGCGGCGAATTCCTTGGCCACCAGCTCGGCCGCGCCTTCGGTCGGCAGGACCAGCAACGCCTTGCCGGGAGTCTTCACCGGCCTGCCATCGAGCTGGACGACGAAACCGCCCTCGCCTTCTGCGACCGCAACATCCTTGTAAAATCGCTTCGGCAGCGGCGTGCGCATCTGGATTTGGGCACGGCGCATCGGGTCGGGATCGGAGAGAGTTTGGCCGGCTTCGAGGTCGTTCAGAATGTCGCGCATCACTGTTCCACTGAGATCGGCTGTCTGGGCGAGCGGTTGACGAGGACAAGTCCGGCCGCGATCAGCCCCAACGCCAGAAAGATAGTGGCTCCGAGCGGTTCGCCAAGGAGCAATCCGCCGAAGATCACGCCGAAGGCCGGCGTCAGGAAGGTAAAGCTCGCAAGACCCGAAACCGGGTAGGTCCGCACCAGCCAGAACCAGAGCACATAGGTTATGGCGACGATATAGACCGCCTGGAAAAGCAGCGCTCCGGTGGCAAGGGCGTTTACATCGCGGATTACCGGCCCGGAGAACGGCATGACGGCTGCCGCGAAGACGGCTGCCACGGCCAGTTGATAAAGCAGCAGCTTCTCCGGGCCGGTATCGGCAAGCTTCGTCCTCTTGATCACGATATAGGTCGCCGCCCATGCCAACCCGGCGCCGAGGCTCATGAGGTCGCCCACCAAGGCGTCCGGCCCTGGCTGGCCGAGCTTGTCGGAGAAAATGGACACGAGCCCCCCGAAGGCAAGCAGCAGGCCGACGACCTTGCGCCCCGTCATACGCTCGCCGAGAAACAGATGCGCCCCGATCAGCACCCAGAACGGCATCGTGTTGACGAGCAGGGCGCTGCGCGAGACGGAGGTGTAATCCAGGCCGACAAAGATCAGGAGGAATTCGAGGCCGAAGAGCAAGCCAGCCAGCAGGCCGGGCCACAGCGTGCCGTCGGGCTCGAACAGCTTGATGCCGCGCCACCGGCACCAGAAGAAGACAAGAACTCCTCCGAGCGCCGATCGGACAAAGACGAGGAAGATCGGGCTGTAGCCGATGTTGGTGAGCTTGGCGGCGACGCCATTCAGCCCCCAGGAGAGCGTCAGGCAGATCAAAAGCGCGACGGCGAGACCGTCGACGGCATCGCGGCGCTCAACCGCGGCGACAGCGCTCACTCCTGGTCTCCGCTCGCGTCGTCGAAGCCGATCAGGTTCCAGCTCTGCCGCATATGCGGCGGCATCGGCGCGGTGACGTCGATGGTACCCTGGTCGGGATGCGGGATGATAATGCGCCTGGCATGCAGATGCAGCCTGTTCTGGATGCCGCCGGGGAATTCCCAGTTGGTGTCGGCCTCGAAATATTTCGGGTCCCCGATGATCGGGCAGCCGATATAGGCGGCGTGGACGCGCAGCTGATGCGTCCGGCCCGTATAGGGCTCCATCTCCAGCCATGACATCGTCCGCCCTGCCTGCTCGATGACCCGGTAGTAGGACACCGCGTGGTCGGCCCCCTTCTCGCCATGCTTGGCGATGCGCATGCGGTCGCCGTCCGGCGTCTGTTCCTTGACCAGCCAGGTCGAAATCTTGTCCTCGCGCTTCGGCGGCACGCCCTTTACCAGCGCCCAGTAAGTCTTCTTGGTCTCGCGCGCCCGAAACGCCTCGGCAAGCCTCATGGCGGCTAGCCGGGTGCGCGCCACGACGAGGACGCCCGACGTGTCCCGGTCGAGCCGGTGCACGAGGCGCGGCTTCTCGCCTTTCTGGCTGCGCCAGGCCTCCAGCATGGAATCGACGCTGCGCGTGACGCCGGAGCCTCCCTGCACTGCCAGGCCGGCGGGCTTGTTGAAGACGAAGACCTTCGGATCTTCGTGCAACAGCATCTGGCGCAGCACGTCGCCATCGCCCTGGTTGCGGATCGTCTTGGCCGTCAGCGGCCCGGTGCCCACCTTGTCGACCGGCAGCGGCGGGATGCGCACCGTCTGGCCGGGCTCGACGCGCGATTCCGCCTTCACCCGCCCGCCGTCGACGCGAATCTGGCCGGAGCGCAGTAATTTCTGGAGCTGGCCGAAGCCGAGACCCGGATAATGAACCTTGAACCAGCGATCGAGCCGCATGCCCGCTTCGCCGTCCTCGACCTTGATCTGCTCTACGCCTGCCATTCTTCGTTCGCTCGCTTGAGCCGGCGCAATAGCATCAGCCGAAGGTTCTTGCGAGCCACAATCCCAAGAAGATGGCGAACAGCGAGCCAAGAACGCTCGCCGTGGCATATCCGAGCGCCGGAAGCGTCCCGCCGCGCTCCCAAAGTACAGCAAAATCGAGCGAGAAGGCGGAGAAGGTCGTGAAGCCGCCCAGAATGCCGGTGGCGACGAAGAGCCGCAACGCCTCCGATCCACCGGCCCGGCGGGCCAGAACACCGACGAAGACGCCCATGGCCAGGGCGCCGACAATGTTGATCGCCATCGTGCCCCAGGGAAAGCCCGGTCCGGCCAGCCTCAACGACCCGAGATTGACGACATGGCGGAGCGAGGCGCCGACGGCGCCGCCAATGGCGACGAGGAGGAGGTGCACCATGAGAGTCTATTGCCCGCGATGGACCGAGCGGTCAATCGCCGTCCAACTTGACAGCGGGCCACGCTTCCGCCTTGCTGCGCGCCTGCTCTACCGCCGCCAACGCCAAAACAAGCCAGAGATCGCGCAGACTCCACGCCTGGGGACGACGCTCTGTTCGCTTCTTCTCGAAATGGGCCGAGATCAGGAACTCCGGCAGGCTCGTTGCTCCCGCGCCTGGTTGCAGGGATGGCAGGCCGGTATCTTCAGCCTCGCGGCTTTGTGGGATTTTGGGATTACGTGATCTCGGGTAGCGTTAGGCCTGCCAGGTTTGTTGGCGGCGAAATCGATGGATGTGCCGCAATACGCGCACCAGTTGCGGCGGTCATCCTGCCACCAGTCGCCCGTTTTCCTCGATATCAGCGCAGCAGGATCCGCTGCAGCGCTCGTCGATTTTGCCTTGCCCATACGGAAATTCTGGCAGGCAATCCTTTGAATTCGCCTAACCGGGCCCCGCGAATTGTCATTCTGCGGGTTCGCCGCCCTTAACCGATTCCGACGAGAACCACACGTCAGGGTAGACTGCGGTGGCGCTGTCGTCAGGTGCGCGGTCGGCTGTCGGCACGATCGAACGCGACGCCCTTGCCTCGCGCGGGCCAGGTCTCTTGACGCTCAGCGTGGCGTCGGACGCGCCGCTGCAAGGTATGAACCAGGAACTGCCGACGATCTGCATGCCAAAACCTGTTGGCCCCCTCGTCGCCATCACTGCAAGCCCGATCTCCGGCGCCGGCCGCCATGGGAATATCAGGCGGCCTCCGGGCTTCAGCGCCCTTAGCCATTGGACCGGCGGGGCGATGACGCCGGCATTTACGTAGATTATGTCGGCCCGAACGAGCTTCGCCGTCACCGCGTCTGCTCCGACGAGCGTGACATTTCGGTAGGGGGCCAGGTTGCGGCGCGCCATCTCCGCCAGTTCCACCTCGATCTCATAGGCGAAAACCGCGCCGCCAGGTTCCACCAGCATCGCAAGCGCCGCCGTGTAGTAGCCGCCGCCGGCGCCGATATGGATCACGGTCTCGCCCGGACGCGGCGCCACGGCACCGAGCCAGGCAGCGTGCAGGAAGGGCTCGCCATTGTTGATGCCGCGCTCCGGATCGATCGTCACCAGCGCGTTCTGGTAAAGGCGGATCGGATCCGAGTTCGGCGTCTCCAGGAATCGCTGCGCAATCAGCATGCGCCACGGCCCGGGAGGCAGGAAGCTCTCGCGCCGCAATGTCTCGAAGACCTTGCCTATTCGGGGATCGGCGGAGCCGCTGGCAGCCATCATCATGCGCCCATAAAGCGCGCGCGCCTCGGCCAGCCGGTCAGCCTTTTCGGCCATGGTCCTGCCTCGCAAGAGAACGCGCCCGGCGCGATCTCCGGTACCGCGGCATCATCCCACAACGCGGGGCGGCCGGGAACGTGCCCGGCCGCCGCGCATCCAAAACATGGTGGATGCGGTCAGGCCGCCCTCGCCTCGACGCAGCTCATCGCGATCTTCTCGATGTGTCGGTGGTCGGTGCCACAGCAGCCGCCGAGCACATTCATCCGCTTCAACCGCGCGCGGATACCGGCGAACTGCCGGCCGAGTTCGTCAGGATCCCCGGCATCGAGTTCCGTCGCCTTGTCGAGCTCGGCGTGGCTGAGCCGTGAGGCGTTCGCCCGCATGCCTCCGATGCGCTCGACCCACGGCTCGCCCGACATCAGCCGGCTTTCATAGTGGGTCGGATGCGCACAGTTGATCATGTAGTAGGCCGGCCCGTCGCCGGTCGCGAGGTCGACCATCGCAATGGCCTTGCCGAGGCTGTCGCCGGTCGGCAGGTTGCCGTCGGTCTCGACGGTGAAGGAGATCACCACCGGCAGTTCGGCCTGTTGCGCGGCATGCGTGATGCCGATCGCTTCGTGCACATTGGTCATTGTGATCGCCGAGATCATGTCCACTTCCTCATCGGCAAAGATGCGGACCTGTTGCGAATGATAGGCCTGCGCCTCCTCCGGGCTCATGATCTTGCCGGGATCGTAGCCGTCACCGCGCGGACCGATGCAGCCCGATATCACCATTCGGGAGTTAGGCGCCTCGTATTCAGCCTTGGTGTCGCGCAACAGCGCGATCGCCTTCCGGTTCGCCTCCTCGAGCTCCGCCATCGAATAGCCGAGCTTCTCGGCCCAGTCCCTGCTGGCGCGCCAGGTGGCGCTCTCGAGGATGAAGCCCACTCCGTTCTTCCGCGCGATAGACGCATGGCGAGCGAAGTATCGGCTCAGCGCGCGCGTACCCTTCTCGTCCTTGAACAGGTCGAACGCGGCGAAATAAGGCAGGTCCAAGCCGTCATGGTAGATCAGCGTCGTCTCGATGCCGCCATCGGTGAGAAACAGGCCGCCCATCATCTGCGGCAGGGTCTTCGTTGAAGTGCTCATGTTGCGAACGTCCTTTGCGTTGGAAAGCCCCGCGTCCCGCAGATACGCGCGGATAACCGTCTGTCTGTCTCACGGCCCGTTTCCCGGCCGCGTCTCGGCTTGATAGTTGACCGAGCGTAACCATAGCATGTCCCGGACGCAGTCAGGGGCGTTGCGTTCGCAACAGGCCTGAAACAATAGGCCACCCGCCGCTTTACTTCGCCCCGCCGTCGCGTTCCGCCGCACCGAACGATGCGGTGAATGCATCGCGCCAAGCGGCGGGCAGTCCCTCCAGCAGGAGCATCTTGAAGATGCGGTCAGCCTCGGCCGGCCCGATCTGGCGCTGCCTGCGCACCCACCAGTCCAGAATCGTGTTGAAGGTCGAGACGACGTGCCGGATCGCCAACTCGCGCGGGACCAGGTTCGACGTCTGGGCGGGGAAGGAGTCGCGCAGCACGTCGGCAAGCACGTCGTTGATGGCATCGTGGAGAACCGCACCGCCGCGACCTCCGGCCAAAGCCAACTGAATATCGTTGAATTCCGCGACATGCTCGAACAACGCGCGGCTTGGATCCCAGACTTCCCTCGTCGTTCCTTCCTGCAACGCCGCGGCGTGCTTTTCGCGAGCCGCGACCAGGAGCGCCTTCAGACGCTCCAGGCTGGCTCTCAGCAGGTCATCCTTGCATGTGAAGTGCGCGTAGAAGGTCGATCGCCCGACATTCGCCTCCTGCAGGATATGCTCCACGCTGATCGTGTCGTAATCCCTGTCCCTAATCAGTCTGACCAGCGCCTCGTAGAGCGCGTGCCGCGTTCGCGCCACCCGGCGATCGATGGCCATCAGCAAACCCTTTCCCGTACTCCCCGCCGCCCGAAGTCCATTTTGGGATGGCCGCCACCCCCATATCCGGGAATTTCCCGGACATCCTGTTCGGTAACGTGTTAGCCGCTTACCCCTAAGTCAAGCCTACGGGAGCGTATGTATGAGCCTTGCGATCACCGGGGAGACGAGCCCCAACCTCCATCTCCCTGCCGCTTCGGCCGCCGTCGCGGTCCTGGCGCTCACCAGCATCCACCACATCTATGGCGCCGCCCTCTACGACACGCCCTGGCGTCTGCACATCGTCTATTTCGCGCTGCCGGCGGCGGCCCTGATCGCCGGGGCAATCTATCTTGGCCGGGCATTGCGCGGGTCGATGTCGGGCACCATCGCGACTTGGGCAGGCTCGCTTCTTGCGCTCGCTTTCCCGGTGGCACTCATCGGCTTCTACGAAGGCGGCTACAACCATCTGGTCAAGAACCTCGTCTTCTTCGGCTCCGGCGAAGATGCGGCGAGGACGTTGTTTTCCGGCGAGGCATACGAAATGCCCAACAATTTCTTCTTCGAACTGTCTGGGGTGGCCCAGTTCCCGCTTGCAATCCTGACTGCGGTGCTGGTCGTGCGGCTGCTGCGCTCGACCGCCGCAAACGGCGCATGAGCGATCTTCCCGTCGCGCCGGACGGCCGCATCGAGGCGTGAAAACATGGCGAGCGTTCCGACGACCAGTGGTCGTCGACGATGTCATCGAACCGGCGGCGCGGATTACTCGCCGCGCTCGCGCCTGAGCTTCGCCCAATAGTCCAGCCGCTTGCGTATCTCGCGCTCGAAGCCGCGCTCGGGCGGATCGTAAAACGTATGGCGCCCCATCTTCTCGGGGAAATAGTCCTGGCCCGAAAACGCCTCCGGCTGGTCGTGGTCGTAGAGATAGCCCTTGGCGTAATCCTCTTCTTTCATCAGCTTGGTCGGCGCGTTGAGGATATGTTTGGGCGGGAGCAGGGAGCCGTATTCCTTGGCAGCGGCCCTGGCGGCCTTGAAGGCTGTATAGACGGCGTTCGACTTCGGTGCGGTCGCCATGTAGACGCAGGCCTCGGCAAGCGCCAGCTCGCCCTCCGGGGAGCCGAGATAGTCGTAGGCGTCCTTGGCGGCGTTGGCGATCACCAGCGCCTGCGGATCGGCGAGCCCGATGTCCTCCGTCGCCATGCGGACCAGGCGGCGTCCGAGATAGAGCGGGGTCTCGCCGGCATCGAGCATGCGCGCCAGATAGTAGAGCGCCGCGTCCGGATCGGAGCCGCGCACCGCCTTATGCAGCGCCGAGATCAGATTGTAGTGGCCGTCCTGGCCCTTGTCGTAGATCGGGGCGCGGCGCTGCACGATGCGCTGCAGC
>DATDJN010000198.1:0-3238 GCA_036520515.1 Rhizobiaceae bacterium | reverse complement strand
GTCGCCGAAGACCGAGCGATGCGGCAAGGTCGAGCGTTTCGTGAGAATATACTTCGACCGTCTGAGGACGCTGCAGCAGCCGCCGTTCCATCCGAAGTGGATGCAAGCGGGAGGCCTGCGAGCCGGCCCCCATTCTGCTTTGCATGGGGTTGTTTTCGTCATTTTGAGTCTGGGTCGCCCGGCGGGCGTCGAAACGGGCGATCTGCACCATACTGAAAAGGCCGCCTTCCTTTGCGGGAAGCCGGCCTTCTAAAATCGCGTGCCGGCTTTGCCTCACGCCGCGGCGTTGGGGAAGCGGTAGCTCTTGAACTGGTCGCGCAATGCCGTCTTCAGGATCTTGCCGGTCGCGGTGTGGGGAATGCCGTCGACGAAGGCGACGTCGTCGGGCATCCACCATTTGGCGATCTTGCCGTCCATGAACTTCAAAATATCCTCGCGCGTCGCCTGCTGGCCGGCCTTGAGCTGCACGATCAGCAGCGGACGCTCGTCCCATTTGGGATGATAGACGCCGATCACGGCGGCTTCCGCGACCGCGGGATGACCGACTGCGAGGTTCTCCAGATCGATCGACGAAATCCATTCGCCGCCGGACTTGATGACGTCCTTGGAGCGGTCGGTGATCCGCATATAGCCGTGCTGGTCGATGGTCGCGACGTCGCCGGTATCGAAGAAGCCTTCGTCGTCGAGGATGTCGGTGTCGACCCTGAAATAGGCCTTGGCGACCGCAGGGCCCGCCACCTTGAGGCGGCCGAAGGTCTTGCCGTCCCACGGCAGTTCCTTGCCGGCATCGTCGGTGATCTTCATCTCGACGCCGAATGGCGGGTAACCCTGGGTCTGCAGGATGTCGAGCCGCTCCTCGCCGGTGAGGTCGGCAAACGGCGGCTTCAGCGCGGCGACGGTGCCGATCGGGCTCATCTCGGTCATGCCCCAGGCGTGGCGCACGCGAATGCCCATGTCGACGAACGCCTTGATCATCGAGCGCGGCATCGCCGAGCCGCCGCACACCACGCTTTTCAGGTGGGGCAGCTTCAGATTGCCTGATGCCATGTGATTTAGCAGCATCAGCCACACCGTCGGCACGCCGGCGGTGTGCGTGACCTTCTCGGTTTCGAGAAGTTCATAGACCGAGGCGCCGTCGAGCTTGGCGCCCGGCATCACCAGCTTGGTGCCCATCGAGGGCGCCGAGAATGCGATGCCCCAGCTATTGGCATGGAACAATGGCACCACCGGCAGCATTGTCTCGGCGGCGCTGGTGCCGAGAGCGTCGACATTGTTGGCCATCAGGCCGTGCAGCACGTTGGAGCGGTGCGAATACAACACGCCTTTAGGATCGCCCGTCGTGCCCGAGGTGTAGCACATCGCGGCCGCGGTATTCTCGTCAAACTCCTTCCATGTGAATTTGCCGTCGGCTTCCGCGATCCAGTCCTCATAGGCGACCGCGTTCTTCAGCGTGGTCTCCGGCATATGCGCCCTGTCCGTCAGCACGATGTAGCGTTCGACGCTCGACAGCTGGGCTGCGATCTTTTCCACGATCGGCACGAAGGTGATGTCGACCATCACGACGCGGTCCTGGGCGTGGTTGATGATCCAGGCGATCTGGTCGGGGAACAGCCGCGGATTGACGGTATGGCAGATCGCGCCGATCCCCATGATGCCGTACCAGGCCTCGAGATGGCGCCAGGTATTCCAGGCGATGGTGGCGACGCGGTCACCGAGCTGGATGCCGTCGCGGTCCAGCCGTTGCGATACTTTCAGCGCGCGGGCATGAATTCCGGCGTAATTGGTGCGATGAATGGGACCTTCGACCGACCGCGTGACCACCTCTTGCGTGCCGTGGTACTTCGCCGCGTGTTCGATAATCCGATGGCAAAGCAAAGGCCAGTCTTGCATCAATCCGAGCATACGCACTTCCCTCCGATGGTTTTGTTCGTTGCCCCGCGGTCCGCGAATGCTGCGCGGATCGGGGTTGCGTTCATGGAATTGAGATGAACTTTACCGCGCAGAAAGCAAGCCGAAAATGGGCTAATGGCGCCTTTGGCCGCATTGGAGCGGTAATGGTTACCGTTGCGGCGGCGATGCTGATTGGCATGCCAGCGGAGCCGGCCTGGGCGGCGAAACGCTCTCGCGCCGCGCCGTGGGCGGACCTGTTCAGGGATGGTTCGCCAAGGGAGCGGGCGACGCCGCGGGCTACGGCGCACCGTGCGGCGGTGCCGGTGCCGAAGCCGCGCCCGGCCGAGGCCCCATCGGCCGAGCGCGGCAAGGAGCAGCAGGCCGCTCCGGCGAACGGCAAGCCCGATCAGCAGGCTGCACCGGCGCCGCAGCCCGCGCCACAGCCGTCAGCCTGCCGGCTGGCGCTGACCGACGCCATCGCGATTGCACCCAGCGTCCCCGACATCAAGGGCGCTGGCGGCTGCGGGGGCGAGGATCTGGTGCGGCTGGAGGCGATCGTGCTGCCGGACCAGCGGCGGGTTTCGGTGAAGCCGGCGGCGATCCTGCGGTGCCCGATGGCGTCCGCGCTGGCCGAGTGGATCCGCAGCGATATCGCGCCGCTGGCCGAGCGCCTTGGCAGCACCGTCTCCGATCTCGACAATTTCGACTCGTTCGAGTGCCGCGGCCGCAACCGCGTCGTCGGCGCCAAGCTGTCCGAGCACGGTCGCGCCAACGCGCTCGACGTTCGCGCCTTCAAGCTCGCCGACGGCAGCTTGATCTCGCTGACCGACCGCACCGTGCCGCGGGGATTGCGCGAGACCGTGCTGCATTCCGCCTGCACGCGGTTCTCGACGGTGCTGGGTCCAGGCTCCGACTGGTACCACGAGGACCATATCCATCTCGACCTGATGGAGCGGCGCAATAATTACCGGATCTGCCAGTGGGACGTGTGGGACCCGCTGCCGCAGAAAGCACCGCTACTGCCGGCCGCGCGGCCCGAGGAAGCGCCTCCGCGCGAGGTCGCCGGAAAGCCGGGCGAAGACAAGTCTGATGCGAAGTCGGATGCGGCCAGTCCGGAGGCGGAAAAATCGGATGCCGAAAAACCGGACGAGGTCGCGCCGCCACGCGAGGAGAAGCCTGCAACGAAAAAGCGCCGGCAAAACCGGCGCTCTTGATCTTCTTCGGCTGCAGCCGGTGTCGGCTACTGCGGTATCGGGCCGCCGCCGCCCTGCAGCGCCATCTTGGAATTGTACGGCGAGTCGCCCTGCTTGGGTTCGAGCACGACAACCACCGTGCCCTGCTTCACCCG
>DATDJN010000197.1:0-4653 GCA_036520515.1 Rhizobiaceae bacterium | reverse complement strand
GAGGAGAACGTATAGTTCTCGCGGCTGGGGCAATGCGCGGCTAGCGAGGCAGCCCCGCACGGCCGCGCGCAGGACTTCGGCGACGAATTCCGCGAACCACGGCAGCAGTCTCAACCGCTCGTTGGTCCGAGCGTTGCGCCTGTGTTGCGCCGGCGCAACACCCGACAACAAACCCCGATACCGTCTCCAAAGCCGGTTGCTCGCTTGCGTTGCGGACGTTACGCGCCGGACCGCAATTCAAGGAGAGCTTTCGTTTTGAAGTCACTGATTCGAAAGGCCGTTTTGGCCACTACATTTATGGCGATTGCGCCTGTTCTGGCGTTCGCGGCTGACCCTTCAGAGCCCGTGCAGGAGCGTTACGCGGTATCGGGCAACGTCGCGATCTGGGGTCAATATGTCACTCCCGCCAGCTATGGCAACCAAGAGGAATACGACGACGACTACGACTACTATGTCTGCGACGGCTCGGGGAATTTCTGCGACGAGTCCGGCGGCATCGGCGGCGACGCGCGCATCCACTTCGCTCTCGGGAACGGCCAGGCCATCCAGCTCGAGGCGCTGGGCGACTGGCACAGGGTGTTCGACCGGGACGATTCCGGCCAAGACGCCACGCTCGCCACCGCCGGCGGCCACTGGATCTACCGCACCGGCGCCATGGCGCTCGGCGCGTTCGGCGGCCTGACCTACGCCGATCACATCTCCGAGCCGGCGGACAGCTATAGCGCGCAGGCCTTCGGCGGCATCGAGGCGGCGGCCTTCCTCGGCAATGCGACGCTGTTCGGCCAGCTGGGCTACGGTTCGGGATTCAAGGGCGACGACATTTTCGAGGAGATAACGTTCGGCCGCGTCGGCGCCCGCTATTTCGTCACCGAAAACGACCGCCTTGAAGGCTGGGTCGGCTACGGCTACTCGGACAAGCCGGAAGAAGGCGACGACGGCAGGCTGAACTGGGTACAGCTGGCCGCCAACTACGAGCGGCAGATCTCGACGACACCGCTGTCTGCCTTCATCGGCTACCAGGGCGACTACGTCAAAAGGCAGGAAACCAACGGCTGGGACGATTCGGAGCACACGTGGGCGCATACCTTCAAGCTCGGCGCACGCTGGTCGTTCGGCGGCTCGCTGCAGCATGAGGACCGCGAAGGCGCACGCACCTTCGACTTCATGAACCTCAGGGCGCCGCTGTCCTACGCGGACGACCTCGAATAGCCTGATCATCGAAGTCGAGACCGGCAGCGCGCGGCAACGCACGCTGCCGGTTTTTTTGCGCCGCAGCGAACGCTCAGGCCGGCGACGTATCGCCCTGCGGCCAGCGCAGCAAAGCCGCCCTTCCCGCGTCGGTCAGGCCATAGACGCCGCGCTCGGCGCGCTCGAACCAGCCATAGACATTGTCGAGCAGGATCTTGCCCGCGCGGGGCGCCAGGCCCGTCAGGTCGCGCGGCCGCTTCGGCCCGTCGGCCATCGCCGCCGCGCAGGCGAGCGCGTCCTGCCGGTATGCGGTCATGACAGGCGCACGCGTGCTGCCGCCGACGGCCGGATCGCCGCGCCGCCGGCGGTGCTCGTCGATGAGCCGCGAGCGTTTCCGGGGATCGCGGCGCGGCGCCGGCGCGGCCGGGCTGAGCAGAAGCTCGACCTCGCCGCGCGCGGTGACGCCGATCAGCCCGAAGCCCAGACGCCGGCAGAGCGCGCGGAAGCGGCTGTCATGCTCGCGGCCCTTGCCGCGGGCGGACATGGCGGCGGCAAGCCACACCTCGTCGCAGGCCCCGGCGCGGTCGACCGCCTGCAGCAGAAGCTCCAGGTTGAACTGCATCTTCAGCTCGCAGATGACCACGACCGGCGGCTCGCCTTCGCGCAGCCCGACCACGTCGCAATTGCCGATCTCGCCTTTCACGACGAAATCCAGCCCTTCGAGGAAGGTCTTCACCGGCGCGTAGAGGGATATTTCGGCCATACCAGAGGAATAGGCGATTCGAGCGCCGGCGGGCACATCTATCGCGCGGCGGCGAAGATGGCCTCGCAGTCGAGGTGTTTTTCGAGATGGGCGGCGAGTTCGTCGAGCGCGCGCTCGACCTCGGCGCGGTAGTCGATGCCGCCGCCCTTGACTCCCAGGCTTGCCAGGAATTGCTGGCGGAACGCGTCGGCGCCAAAGAGGCCGTGCATATAGGTGCCGAACACCTTGCCGTCGGCGGAGGTGGCGCCGTCCTCGACGCCGTTGACGATCGCCGCCGGACGCAGGCAGTCCGGACCGGTGGTGCGCCCCAGATGGATCTCGTAGCCTTCCAGCGGCAGGTCGAAGGCGACCGAACGTGCCGTGACGTTGCGGACGGTCTTTTCCGGCTCCATCATAGTCTCGACATCGAGCAGGCCGAGGCCTTCGGACTCGGTGACCTTGCCCTCGGTGCCCAGGGGATCGGAGACCACGCGGCCGAGCATCTGGAAGCCGCCGCAGATGCCGACCACGTGGCCGCCGCGGCGGCGGTGAGCCGCAAGATCGCGGTCCCAGCCATTGGCGCGGAAGTCGATGAGATCGGCGATGGTCGATTTCGAACCGGGGATGACGACGAGGCCGGCGTCTTCCGGCAGCCGCTGGCCGGGCGCGACGAAGACCACCTCGACCTCCGGCTCGGCCTTGAGCGGATCGAGATCGTCGAAATTGGCGATGCGCGAGAGCATCGGCACGGCGACCTTCAGCGCGCGCGGCGTACCGGAAGCGAGCCGCTCCAGCACGACGGAATCCTCCGACGGCAGCAGAGCGGCGGCATGCAGCCAGGGCACGACGCCGAAGCAGGGCCAGCCGGTGAATCTTTCGATGGCGAGGATGCCGTCGTCGAAGAGCGAGGCGTCGCCGCGGAACTTGTTGATGAGGTAGCCGACGATCATGCGCCGGTCCTCTTCCGGCAGGATGAGATGCGTGCCGGCGATGGAGGCGATGACGCCGCCGCGATCGATGTCGCCGACGAGCACGACGGGCACGCCGGCGCGGGTGGCGAAGCCCATATTGGCGATGTCGCGCGGGCGCAGGTTGATCTCGGCCGGCGAGCCGGCCCCCTCGACGATGACGAGGTCCGCCCCCTCCCCGACCTTCGCCCAGGAATCGAGCACGGCGTCCATGAGGCGCGGCTTGAGCTCCTGGTAGTCGCGCGCCCTGGCCTGGCCGAACACCTTGCCCTGCACGACGACCTGGCTGCCGGTGTCGCTCTGCGGCTTGAGCAGGACGGGATTCATGTGGATCGACGGAGCGACGCCGCAGGCGATGGCCTGCAGCCATTGCGCGCGGCCGATCTCGCCGCCGCCGGCCTGGCCCGGCAGGTCGGCGACGGCGGCGTTGTTCGACATGTTCTGCGGCTTGAAGGGCCGCACGTTGATGCCGCGCTTTTTCGCCAGCCGGCAGAGGCCGGCGACGAGCACCGTCTTGCCGACGTCCGAGCCGGTGCCCTGCAGCATGATCGCGCGCGCCATCCGGCTTATCCCCTGCCCCGCCCCCCGGCTGCGGCAAGGACGCCGGCGCCGGAAGGCAATTCGTTCAAAATCGTGCTCACAAATCCTCGCAGAGCCGGGCGTCAAGGGACAAAGGTTCGATTGCGCGGGCGCATCATTGGTCTAGATTGTCTTTGGCGCATAGCCAAGAAGGTCACGGGAGGACGTGATGGACGGAAGGGCACCCATCCTGAATGGGGCTGACCTCTCCTCCGGCCAGTTCGAGCTGACGGAGGACCAGCGCGCCATCCAGGCGATGGCGGAGGCCTACGCCGCCGACCGGGTAGCGCCCGACGCGCTCGCCTGGGACCGTAACAGGCATTTCCCCCAGGACGTGATCCGCGAGACGGGTCCACTGGGGTTCGGCGGCATCTATGTGCGCGACGACGTCGGCGGCGCGGGGCTGGGGAGGCTGGAGGCCGTTCTGGTCTTCGAGGCGCTGGCGCGCGCCTGCCCGGCCTTCTCCGCCTTCATCTCGATCCACAACATGACGGCGTGGATGGTCGACCGCTACGGCAGCGAGGCGCAGCGGCGGACATTCGCGCCGAAACTGACGTCGATGGAATGGCTGGGCTCCTACTGCCTGACCGAGCCCGGCTCGGGCTCCGACGCGGCGGCGCTGAAGACGCGGGCCGTTCGCGACGGCGACCACTATGTGCTCGACGGCACGAAACAATTCATCTCCGGGGCCGGCGACAGCGATATTTATATCGTGATGGTGCGCACCGGCGCGGAAGGGCCGAAAGGCATCTCGACCTTCATCGTGCCGAAGGATGCGCCCGGCCTGTCCTTCGGCGCGCTGGAGAACAAGATGGGCTGGCACATGCAGTCCACCCGGCAGGTGATCCTGGCCGGCTGCCGCGTCCCGGCCGAAAACCTGTTGTCGGCGGAGGGCGACGGTTTCCGCATCGCCATGGCCGGCCTCGACGGGGGGCGGCTGAACATCGCCGCGTGTTCGCTGGGCGGCGCGCAGGCAGCACTCGACAAGGCGCTGTCCTATACGGCCGAGCGCAAGGCCTTCGGCCGGAAGATCAGCGAGTTCCAGGCGCTGCAGTTCAAACTGGCCGACATGGAGACCGAGTTGCAGGCGGCGCGCGTCTTTCTCTATGCCGCCGCGAGCAAGCTCGACGCTCGCGCCTCCGACGCCGGCAAATGGTCGGCCATGGCGAAACGCTT
>DATDJN010000196.1:0-15093 GCA_036520515.1 Rhizobiaceae bacterium | reverse complement strand
AGCGACATCAGGCTGAAGACCGATATCGAGAAGGTCGGGGTCGCCGCCAACGGCCTGCCCCTCTACACTTTCAAATATCTCGGCGGCGATGCCGTCTATCGGGGCGTCATGGCCCAGGACGTGCTGAGGATCCGGCCCGAGGCCGTCTCGACCATGCCCAACGGCTATCTCGCCGTGCATTACGACATGCTCGGCATGGAGATGACCCGGATCCAGTGAAACGGGTTCCCTTGGCGCGCCGTGGCGGACCGGAGAAACGCAGACCGGCGGGGCTTCCCGGCGGCATGGGCTTTCGCCGGCACCCCCTGATGGCTCTAACGGGCTGTTAAGCCGGCCGTGCCATGGTCGCCCATGCCTCCAACCGGGCTAGGGACATGGCGAAATCCCAGTACAACCCGCTAACCTCGCAGGTCACGTCGATCGTGCTTGCGCTGGCGGCCTTTTCGCTGGCGGTGGTGGTCGGTTTCGGCTTCTTCGCCACGCTCTCCACCGACCGGGATTCCCTCGAGAAGCAGAAGTCTTTCGTCTCGACCGGTATCGCCGACGCGATGGCGGGGCTTGTTCGCCAGCAGACCAGCGTCACCATCTGGGACGATTCCGTCATCGCCGCCAGGAGCGACGACCAGCCGTGGATCATGGAAAACCTCGGCCAATGGCTGTTCTCCTATTACGGCATCGACCGGGTGTACGTGCTCGACCCCGCTGGCCGCCCGATGCAGGGCATGCGGGACGGCAGGACGGTCGCGCCCTCCGCCTATGAGGCCGATCGCGCCGTGGTCGAGCCATTGCTCGCCAGGCTGCGGGCGCTGATGCAGGATGCGGCGCGCGCCGAAAACCCGCCGCCGCGTGTGGTCAGCGACCTCGTCTCCTTCGACGGCGCCCCCGCCTTGCTGGCCATGCAGCCGATCGTGCCGAACTCCGACCGCATGAACCAGTCCCCCGGCACGGAATTCGTCCATGCCGCCGTCCAGTTCGTGGACGGCGAGATCATCGACCGTATCGCCAGGCGGTACAGGCTGGCTGGCGTCCACCTGTTGCCGCAGCTCGCCACCACCGCGCTGCCCGACGCCAGCGTGCCGCTGATCGGCTCGTCCGGCGTCATCCTCGGCTATGTCGCCTGGGACGCTGACCGTCCGGGCCTCGCCCTCATCCGCCAGGCAAGCCCGGCGCTGATCGCTTTCGGCGTGCTCGCCGCCGGGCTGCTCTGGTTCCTGCTCAGAAGGCTGCGCCGCGCCACCGGCGCGCTGCAGCGCAGCCGGAGCGAGGCCGAGTACCTTGCCCTCCACGACACGCTGACCGGCCTGCCCAATCGGGCGCTGTTCGAGGAGCGCCTGCGTCGCGCGCTGGCCGCCGTCTCGGGCGACAAACGCAGGATCGGCCTGCTCTACATCGACCTCGACCGGTTCAAGACCGTCAACGACACGTTCGGCCATCCCTGCGGCGACGAGCTGGTCCGCCAGACGGCGGCGCGCCTCGAGGCTTCGGTGCGCCAGATAGACACCGTGGCGCGGCTGGGAGGCGACGAATTCGCCGTCATCGTCTTCGACATCAAGAGCCTCAGGACCGCCGAGGAACTGTGCGAGCGCCTGCTCGGCGAGCTCGGCCGGCCCTTCGAGCTGTTGGGCAACAAGGTCTATGTCGGCGCTTCGATCGGCGTCGCCATCTCGCACGGCGCCGACGCCGATGCGGCCGAACTCCTGCGGCGTGCCGACATCGCGCTCTACGAAGCCAAGAAGAACGGCGGCAGCCGCTACGCGACCTTTGCCGGCGACATGGACGATCTGATCGCGCGCAAGCGCATGATCGAGAGCGACCTGCGCACGGCGCTGGCCGGCGGCGGCGGCATCCGGCTCTCCTATCAGCCCATCTACGCGCCCGACTGCCGCACCGTCGTCGGGGCCGAGGCGTTGATCCGCTGGGACCACCCCGTGCATGGCGAGCTGTCGCCCGCGCATTTCGTCGGCATAGCCGAGGAGCGCGGCATGACGAACCTGCTGGGCGACTGGGTGCTGTCCGAGGTCTCCCGCTTCGCCGCGACCGCGGACCTGCCCTGGATCGCCTTCAACGTCTCGCCGCTGCAGCTTCGCGACGCCGGCTTCGCCGACCAGGTGCTCGGCGTGCTGCGGGAGGCCGGCGTGCCGCCCGCGCGCATCCAGATCGAGATCGTCGAAAGCGCGCTGCTCGAAAACAGCCAGACGACGCGCGCCGTGCTGTCGCAGCTGCGAAACGCCGGCATCCGCATCGCCCTCGACGATTTCGGCACCGGCTATTCGTCGATCAACTATCTGAAGCGCCACATCATCGACAAGCTGAAGATCGATCGCTCCTTCGTGCGCACGCTCGGCACGACCGAGGGCTCGGCCATCGTCAGGGCGATCGTCGAGCTGGCCGCGGCGCTGAAGGTCAGGGTCACCGCCGAGGGCGTCGAGACACCGGAACAGCGCGACCTTCTCGTGAAGATGGGCTGCGACGAGCTGCAGGGCTTCCTGCTCTCGCCGGCCCTGGAGGGACGCGAGATCCGCGCCTTGGCCACTCCCCGGCGCGAACCTCTCCGTTCTGCCTCAGCCGGCTGAGGCGGCAGCGGCAGCCCTTACTGCCTGGCGCCGATCACGGCGCCGACCGCGGCGCCGCCGAGCCCGCCGACGACCGCGCCGGTGGTTCCTGCGATGGCGGCTCCCGCGACCGCGCCCGTGCCGGCGCCGATCACCGCGCCGCTGGCGGTCCGCGTCGTCTGTGTCGATCCGCAGCCGGCCAACGTCACGGCAATCAGCGATACGGCCAGGATGCGGGTCATCATGTCTCTCCGTCTTTCGGGGGAATCAGAGGGGAGACTCGCCCTGCGGCGTTAAGATTGCTTTAAATTGGATCGAAAGGCCGGGTGGCTTGCCGACCCTTTGCCGGCCTTACCAGCCCGGCATGAGATGGCTGTGCTTCACCCTGCGCCCGCGCACCGCCGACGTCATCGCGGCGAAGTCGAAGCCGGGCTCCTGGGCCATCGGCACGGAGATGTTGTCCAGGCTGTCGGAGATATGGCTGGCGATCGCCTCGACGATGTCGGCCCGCGCGGAGTGGCCGCGCATGATGCCGATCCTGCAGTCGGGAAGCAGGCCAAAGCCGTCCGCTTCGCCCAGCACCCGCATGCCGGGCCTCAGCGCGCATTCCGGCAACACCGAGATCGCCAGCCCCGACAGCACCGCCGCGGTGATCACGGTGGCCGAGAAGCTCGAGAACAGCACGCGGTAGTCGCGGTTCATCTGGTCGAGCACGTCGCAGGCGGCGCGCCGCCAGATGCAGGTCGGCCGGCCGAACGCCAACGGCAGGACCGGCTCCTCATGCGTGGCGTGGTTCGCCGACGATACCCAGAGCAGCGGCTCGCGCCGCACCACTTCCGACTGCGCGCTGGATTCGTTGTGGGTGACGATGGAAAGATCGAGATTGCCCCGCTTCAGGTGCTCGACCAGCCCCGGCGTCGGTTCGCAGATGACCGTCAGCTCGACGCGCGGATTGGAGCGGGCGAAGCGCGCCATGATCTCCGGCAGGAAGCGGTCCGCATAGTCGTCGGGGATGCCGATGCGCACCGTGCCTTCCAGCGCCCGATCGTCGAAGGCGGCCAGCGTCTCGCGGTTCAGGTGCATGATGCGCCGCGCATAGGTGAGCAGCTTCTCGCCCTCTTCGGTCAGCCTGTTCGTGCGCCCGTCCTTCTCGAACAGCGGCTTGCCGATCCGCTCCTCCAGCCTGCGCATCTGCATGGAGACCGCCGACTGGGTGCGGTGCACCTCGTCCGCCGCCTTGGTGAAGCTGCCCATGTCGGAGATGGTGATGAAGGTATGCAGCTGATCGAGATCGAGTGGCGCGGCCATTGGTGACACCCATCATCATTGTTGATGCTAAAGATTAGAAACATTCGTTGGATAAATCAATTCAACGATGGCACTGTCCTTGCGTAAGCCGAAGCAGGAAACCTCCCAGCCCGCCCGCAAATCCCGCGGTCCGGGAACGGACGCTTCTTGCCCAAGCCAAGGAGAAGAGACATGGCCACGATCGCTCACGCCAGCCAGACGGTGCACGCCGCGCGCCCGGCGGTGAATCCGGTCGCCCGTCTCGCCAACGCCGTCCTGAAATTCCTGCGCGCCTGGAAGAATCGCCGCGAGTTCTATCATCTCGGCCAGATGTCAGACGCCGAACTCGCCGATATCGGCCTGACGCGCTCCGACCTCTCCGTCGCCGTTGACCTGCCTTTCGGCCGGGACCCGACGGCGCATCTGGGCTCCGTCGCCGAGGCCCGCCTGCGCGAGGTCGAGGTAATGGCCCGCCAGGTCTCGTGAGCTAAACGCAGGCTTTCACCGCGCCGGTTCCCCCGCCGGCCGCCTGCGACAGTGCCCGGCCTTCTCGCGAAGGCCGGGCTTTTTGCATTCCCCTTCACCATAGCGCCGCTATACGCCACACCCTTCCCGGCAAATCCCGCGCCAAGCCGGCCACCTCGTCCAGGTTCGTCTCCAGCACCCAATGGCCGCCGTCGAGTAGGTCGCGCAGATTGGCGCGCGCGGCACCTTCCGGCATGTAGCACCACGGGCGCTCTGCCGGTGCTTTGCGCCCAATGTGCGGGTGGCAGGCGATGTTGCGAAGCGCGTAAACCGGGCGGCCCGGCAAAAAAGCGCTGATCGCGGGCGCCTCCCTGCGTTTTCAGGACTCTTCAGAACTCTTCAGGACTTTTTCGCGCCGCTTTCAGGACTTCCGAGCCGCGCTCGTCTTCTCTTCCGCCTTGTCCAATGCGGCAATGCGGAGAGCTGCGATGCGCAACTTTCTGGGCGAACGTCTGGCTGAAGATCCGGTCCTGACCCGGCTGCAGGCGAACATGCTGCTTCTGCTTGCGGCTGCCTTTTGGGGTTTTGGCAACGTCGCGCAAAAGACGGTGCTGCAGCACCTCGATCCGCTGAGCGCGGTCGGCCTGCGCTGCCTGGTCGGCGCGCTGCTGGTCGCGCCTTTCGCACTCGCCTTCCGCCGGACGAAAGCGGTGGGCTTCTGGATGAGTGTCGGTCGCGTCGCCGCTCTCTTCTCGCTGGCGATCCTCTTGCAGCAACACGCCTACATCGAGACCACGGTCACCAATGCGAGTTTCCTCGTCAACACGGCGACGGTGATGACGCCGCTGGCGGCGTGGCTGCTGTTTGGCGAGCGGCCTGCCCTGGCCGTGGTCGCCGCTGCCGTCGCTACTCTCTTCGGCGTGCTGCTCATCGCCGGCGAACTTACCTCCGCCAATCCGGGCGATCTCTTCGCGCTCGCCTCGGCCGTCTTCTACGCGCTGTGGATGGTCGAGCTCGGCCGCCACATGCGCGCGCATGGCGACGCGCCGACAACGTCCGCCGCCCAGTTCGCGCTGGCCGCGCTGCTCGCCCTGCCGATCGGCATCGCCGGCACCGGCCTTTCGGCCGCTGCGCTCGCCGAGGCCGCACCCAAGCTTGTTGGTCTCGGCTTCTTTTCGACCGCGCTCGCCTTCGGGATCCAGACGGCGGCGCAACGCTTTACGCCAGCCAGCCACGCCGCGGTGATCGTCAGCGCCGAAAGCGTGTTCGGCGCGGCCGGCGGCGCGCTGTTCCTCGGCGAGCGGCTGTCGGCATCGGCTGCGCTGGGTGCTGCGATCGTGCTCGGGGCCATCCTGTTGCTTGCGCTCACCGCCACCGAAGCGGGCAGCGAACCAGCCGGATCGCGATGGTCCGGCGGCAAGCCGAGAAGGCCGCCGTCCGGGCCTACCAGGTCATCCTGAACCCAACAGTCCCGGTTGTCGGCCCAGGCATAGGTGCCGCCGAGCCCGAGCCCGCCCCACAGTGCGTCGACCTCGCTGTGACAGGCGTGCCGGCGACGTCATCGCTCGACGATTTCTCCTGGACTCCAGGCCGTCGGAGCTACCGGTACCGGTCCATTCCCTTGGTGAACTGGTCGAAGATCGAGCCGATGTTCTTTTCGTACTCGTCGCGCTGCTTGCGCCCGGTCTCGAACATCTCGCCGAAGACATCGTCATAGGGATTTTTCTGGCTGCCCTGGCCACCACCCTGATCCGCGTTCTGTTGGTCCGGAACCGGCTGGCGCGGCGTGCCCTGGGCGCCCCGCAGCATCTCTTCGAAC
Organism: Rhizobiaceae bacterium; assembly: GCA_036520515.1. GTDB lineage: Bacteria > Pseudomonadota > Alphaproteobacteria > Rhizobiales > Rhizobiaceae > Mesorhizobium_K. The sequence continues at coordinate 8,970 of DATDJN010000196.1, read as the reverse complement.
ATTTTACCGAGCGGGTTGTCGCCGAACGGGTTCTGCGAGGGGCCTGCCTGGGCATCCTCCGGCGCGGGCTCCGTCCGCCGTTCCTGCGGCTGTTGCATGCCGCCGCCCTGTCCGCCCTTCAGCATCTCGTCGAAGATCTTGCCGAGCGGGTTGTCGCCGAACGGGTTCTGCGATCCTCCCGGTTGTGTGTCGCCGGCGCGTCCCTGCCTTTGCGGCTGCCCGGCCTGTCCCGCGCCGCCGCCGAACATGTCCTTCAGCATCTTGCCGAAGGGATTGTCGAACGGGTCGGCGGCCTGCCCTTGCTGGTCGGGGGGCGCCTGCCGCTGCTGCGGCTGGCCCGTACCGCCGCCGCCCATCGCGCCGCCTTGCCGCATCATCTGCTCGATGATCTCCTGCAGCGGATTTCCCGAGCCGCCGAAGCCTGGCGCTGCTTGTCCGGGGTAGGCCTGCCCCCCGAAGGCCTGCCCGCCGCCGAACTGTCCCGTCGACTGCTTGGACAGTCCGCCCATGACCATCGAGGCGATCACCGGCAGCATCTGCTGCAGTATCTGCTGGCTGAGCCCCGTCGCCTGCGCGGCCTGCGCCGCCACGGCGCGCGAAAGGTCCTTCGAGCCGAACAGGTGGCCGAGTATGCCGTTGCCCTCGGCCATGCCCTGCGGCGAGAAGGCGCTCTGCGCGTCGTCGAAATATTTCGCGTGGTTGCCGCTCATCACCGCGTTGAGGAAGGAGCCGACGCCGTAGGGGTCCGACGCGTTGCGCTTCAGCCCCTGGCTGAAGGCCGGCAGCAGCGCCTCGACCGCCGCCTGCGCCTGCTGCTGCGAGAGCCCGAACTGCCGCGCGAGCTGGTCCATGCCCTGGCCGTCCTGCGCGTTCGCCAACATGTCGAACAGGTTCATCGTCCGTCTCCTCGTAGGCCCGCGCGCGCGCCTCGAAAAGCGTAGAACCTTTCCCCCGCCTTTAGAAGTGGATTCTGGGCGGTTTTCGCCTCGCCTAGTAGGCGTATTCGAGGAATGCGGGCTCGATCGAGCCGCCCCAGCGCGTGTGGTAGGCGGCGAGCATCTCTTCCGCGCTCGTGGTGCCGCGCGCCACCACCTCGTCGAGCGTCGAGAGGAACGACGTCTCGTCGTAACCGTCGCGGTTCTTCCTCGCCCGGTTCGTCAGCCCCTGCCGCGAGATCGACAGCGCCTCGCGTGCGATCTCCTTGAGCGTCCTGCCGCGGAACTCCGCACCTATGCCCTCCGCCGGCACCGCGTCGCGCATGCCCCTGACTTCATCATATGTCCAGTCGCGGGTCAGCGCCTCCGCCGCGTCGAGCGCCTCCGCGTCGTAGAGCAGCCCGACCCAGAAGGCCGGCAGCGCGCAGATCCGCCGCCACGGTCCGCCGTCGGCGCCGCGCATCTCCAGGAAGCGCTTCAGCCTGACGTCGGGGAACAGCGTCGACAGGTGGTTCGCCCAGTCGCCGATCGACGGCTCGAAGTCGGGGAATTCGCGCCTGGTCTCGCCGGTCAGGAACTGCCGGAAGGTGTAGCGCGTCATGTCGATATACAGGTCGTCGCGGATGACGAAATACATCGGCACGTCGAGCGCCCAGTCGACATAGTCGAAGAAGCCGAAATCTTCAGAGAAGCAGAATTCCAGGAGGCCCGAGCGCTGGTTGTCGGTGTCGCGCCAGATGTCGCCGCGCCAGGACAGGAGCCCGTTCGGACGTCCCTCGGTAAAGGGCGAGTTGGCGAACAGCGCGGTGGCGAGTGGCTGCAGCTTCAGCGACACCTGCATCTTGCGGCGCATGTCGGCCTCGCTCTCGAAGTCGAGGTTCACCTGGATCGTGCAGGTGCGGTACATCATGTCGAGGCCCTTCGTGCCGACCTTCGGCATGTAGCGCGTCATGATCTCGTAGCGCGACTTCGGCATCTTCGGCGTCTCGGCGAGCGTCCATTTCGGGCTGCCGCCCAGCCCGAGGAAACGCACGCCCATCGGCTCGGCGATCTCGCGCAGCTGCGCCAGGTGCGCGTTGCCCTCGCGGCAGGTCTGGTGGATCGTCTCCAGCGGCGCACCCGACAGCTCGAACTGGCCGCCGGGCTCCAGCGAGATCGCGCCCTGGCCGGTCGGCTCGACCAGGCCGATGATGCGCCCGGCGTCGAGGATCGGGTCCCAGCCGAGCTTCTCCTGCATGCCTTCGAGGATGGCGCGGATGCCGCGCGGCCCGCCATAGGGAACGGGCGCGTTGCCGTCGACATAGAACGGAAACTTCTCGTGCTCGGTGCCGATCCGCCACTTCTCCCTGGGCTTGTTGCCCTCGGCGAGATGCGCGACGAGTTCGTCGATGCTTTCGATCGGTCGGGAATCCGTTGTGTCGCGCGCCATGAAATGCCTCTCGGGCCGGCCCACTCTCGCCGCCCGGCCGCTTGATGGACGAAATGTCGGCAGACTATCAAGTGAATTTTGCTGAGCCACGCCAGAAGCCGTTTTGGGCACCGATCACGGGATTTTGGGTTGCCCGGCCACTCTTTTGCGGATCAAAACGCGAGGCATGAACCGCGCACCGGCATCTTCCTCGGCATTCCGGCCGACGTTCCGGCAGGTCGGCCGGGCGATCTCCCGCCGCTTGCAGGTTCCCGCCGGCGGAGGCGCGTTTGCCCTGCCGCGTCTCACGATCGGCCTCTTTCTCGTCGGCCAGGACAGCCACCGCCTGGCGCTGGGGTCCGACCGGAAGCGCCACATTCCGCTCGCCGCCGGCGAGGGCTGGATACTGCCGCCCGGCAGCGATGGCGTCTGCGAGTTCGATCAGCCGCATTCCTATGCGACGCTGGAACTCGCCGGCCCGCTTCTCTCCGACGCCGGTTTCGATTCGAGGAGCAGCTTCCCCCCAGCGGTTGGCCGGCTCGATCCGCTGCTCGCCGAGCTTGTGCGCAACGCCGCGTCGGCCGGGGAGACGCCCGCCCTCTATCGCGACACGATGGACCTCGCGGCCGCGGCGCATCTGGCGCGCATCCTGCAGCCGCAGCCTGCCGCCGGCGCCGATATTGCCGACCGGCGTCTCGGCCGCGTGCTCGCCTACATCCACGACAACATCGCGCAAGACATGTCGCTCGACGCGCTCGCCTCGGAAGCCGCGATGAGCCGGTATCATTTCGCGCGCGCCTTCGCGAAAGCGGTCGGCCGTTCGCCGCTGCAATATGTCATCGGCCAGCGCATGAAGCTCGCCGGGGTGCTGCTGAGGACAGGCCGCGCGCCGCTCGCCGAGATTGCGCTCAGCGTCGGCTATGAGGACGTTTCGCGATTCAGCCGCCACTTCCGCCGCCATGCCGGCATGACGCCGGGCGCTTTCCGCAAGCAGTAGCGTCGTCGGAAGCGCAAGAATCGCCTGCCGAACGGCAAGATTCGCGCCTGCTCGTCCCAATGATTCCGGTCAGTCTTCCTCCCGAAGCGCGCCATCGCGCCCCGGAGCAAGGAGGACCAGATGAAGTCTTTTCTCTCTACCGTTGTAGCTGCCGCGTTGCTGAGTTCCGCCGCCTTCGCCTTCGATATCGAGCAGCGCGAGGTCACTTTCCAGAGCAACGGAGCGACCATCGCCGGTACGCTCTACCTGCCGGAAGAGCGCGATCGGGCGACCAAGCTGCCGGGCGTGCTGGTCACCGGCGCCTGGACCTCGATCAAGGAGCAGATGTCGGGCCTCTATGCGAGGGAGATGGCCGAACGCGGTTTCGTGGCGCTGGCCTTCGACTTCGGCGGTTGGGGTCAGTCGGGCGGGGACATCCGCTTCAAGGAGGACCCGACCGCGAAGACTGCGGACATCGTTGCCGCGGCGCAGTTCATGACGACCGTTCCGGAGGTCGACCCGTCGAAGATCGCCGGTCTCGGCATCTGCGCCTCGGCCGGCTACATGGCGGAGGCCGCCTCCGGCAACACCACATTCCGCAGCGTGTCGCTGGTCGCGCCCTGGCTGCACAACGGCGAGATCGTCGAACAGGTCTATGGCGGTGCCGAAGGCGTGGCGAAGCTGATCGCCGCATCGAAGCAAGCGGAGGCATCGGAAAAGGCCGGCCAGCCGCAGGTGATCGTTGCCGCCAGCACCACCGACCGGACGTCGCTGATGTACCGGATCCCATACTACACCGAGCCGGGCCGTGGCCTGGTTCCGGAATATGACAACAAGTTCAACCTCGCTTCCTGGGAGCCGTGGCTGGCCTACGATTCCGTCGCCGTCGCCAGCCGCCTCGACAAGCCGGTCCTCATCGTCCACTCCGAGGCGGCCGCCGTACCCGAGGGCGCGCACGCCTTCTTCTCGTTGCTCGACGGCGACGCTTCCGAGCTGTGGCTGGAGAATGTCACCCAGTTCGACTTCTACGACAGGCCCGACGTCGTGACGCGCGCCGCCGACGCCGCCGCCGAGCATTTCGGGCGCATCAACCGTGGCTCGTGACCGGGCTGGCGGCAGGAGTCGCCGTTCACGTCAGGCAGCACAGCTCAACTATGGATGGAGGATCGACATGACCATCAGATCGACGATTGCGGCAATTTCCCTTTCGGCGGCGATAGTCTCGGGAGGAGCGGCGGTGGCGGCCAGCCCCGAGGAAAACAGGAAGGTCATCGAGGACTATTACGCCGCCTATGGCGGCGGCGACATGGGCAAGGTCGCAGACTTCTTCGCCGAGGACATCGAGTGGCATATTCCCGGCCATCACCCGCTCGCCGGCACCAAGCGGGGAAAGGCCGAGGTCGCAGCCTTCTTCGCCGAGCTCGGCAAGTCGGACTTCCGCGCCGAGCTGATTGCCCTGATGGCAGACGAGAACTGGGTGGTCGACATGCACCGCGGGTGGTCGAACCGGCCGGGAGAAGCCAACGTCGATACGGTTTGGGTGCTTGCCTTCCGTATCGAGGACGGCAAGATTAGGGAGGCCCGCAACTTCTCCTTCGACCAGGCCGCGGCCGACGCCTTCTTCTGGCAGGCTCACCCGTTGAAGCCGTTGCCGGAGCGGCTGGCAAACTGAGCAATACCCGGGGGACTTCGCTGTCGCGCACTTGAACTTGCCGCGCCGTGCGGCTAGAGAAAGCGGACCAGGCCGGGCCCCTCTGGCAGCTCTTGCGAGCTGCGATGTCGGACTGGAAGTCAACCAGGCCCGGCGTTCATGAAATCCACCAGGCGATGATCGACTGACGCGAGCGGACGTCTCTCCGCTCGACCGTCCGCGCCATCGCCGCGAACAGCCGGCGCCCCAGATAAAACGGGTGCCAAAAATGTCCGAATTCTTCACTCCGGAGGCGTTGTCCGCGCTCCTCCAGGTCATCATGATCGACCTTGTGCTGGCCGGCGACAACGCCATCGTGATCGGCCTTGCCGCCGCCGGCCTGCCCAAGGACCAGCGCGCCAAGGCGATCCTGATCGGCATCATCGCCGCCACCGTGCTGCGCATCGGCTTCGCCGCGGCCACCACGCAATTGCTGCAGATCGTCGGTCTACTGCTTGCCGGCGGCGTACTGCTGCTCTGGGTATGCTGGAAGATGTGGCGCGAGCTCCGCACCACCCATGCCGAGGAGGAGGCCGCCAACGAGGCGCTCGCGGACGAGGATTTGAACAAGGACGGCGTGGTTGCCGCGGGCGCCCCGCGCAAGACCTTCGCGCAGGCCGCCTGGCAGATCGTCATCGCCGACGTGTCCATGTCGCTCGACAACGTGTTGGCAGTCGCCGGCGCGGCGCGCGAGCATCCGGAAATCCTGGTGTTCGGCCTTGTCCTGTCCATCGCCCTGATGGGCATAGCGGCGAGCTTCATCGCCCGCCTGCTGCAGCGTCACCGCTGGATCGCCTATGTCGGCCTCGTCATCATCCTCTACGTCTCGCTGGAGATGATCTATCGCGGCACGCTCGAGATCATGGCGTTCGCCGCAACCTGAGGTCGGTAGCCTGGCGGCGTCGCTTGGGCGCCGCTGCCGGGCTCACCAGTCGCCGATCGTCGCCTGGATCACCGCCAGCGCGGCGACGGCCGCCGTGTCGGCCCTGAGGATGCGCGGTCCGAGCGGGATCGCCGTCACGAAGGGCAGGGCGTAGAGCTGTTTTCTCTCGTCCTCGGAAAAGCCGCCCTCCGGTCCGACCAGCAGGGCGAGCTTCCTCTCTTCTACCGCCTGCAGCGCGGCCAGCGGATTGTTCGTCTCCGCGCTCTCGTCGCAGAAGATCAGCCGCCGCTCCTTGTCCCAGCCGGCAAGCAGCGCCGAGAACTTCTGCGCCTCGCGCACTGCGGGGATGGCGAGGATGCCGCACTGCTCGGCCGCCTCGATCGCGTTGGCCTGCAGCCGCTCCGTGCCCACCTTGGCAAGCTGCGTGTGCTGGGTGATGACCGGCTGCAGCACGCCGGCGCCCATCTCGACCGCCTTCTGCACCAGATAGTCGAGCCGGCCGACCTTCAGCGGCGCGAAACAGTAGCGGAGGTCGGGCGCGGCCGGCTGCGGCCGCGTCTCTTCCACGGCCTCCAGCCGCACCGACTTCTTCGTCTTCGCGGTGATGCGCGCCAGCCACTCGCCGTCGCGCCCGTTGAAGACGAGCAGTTCTGCCCCCTCCGCCATGCGCAGCACGTTGGCCAGGTAATGGCTCTGCTCGGGGCCGGCTTCGAACGCCGCACCGGCGGCGAGGTCCTGGGCCACATGGAGCCGCTGCATTTTGTAATTGGCGCGCATCGGCGAGGAATGCGGCAGCCGGAAGCGGCGGTCAAGCCGCCGCCCGGTCAGATGTCCGGCCCTATCAGGTCGGCATTGGCCTCGAAGTCACGCAATGTCGCGCTCCAGATCGGCCTGTAGCCCGACCGGATCGCGGCGACCGTGGCTGGTGGCGTAAGCAGGAACGTGTCGGCCTGCTCGACGCCTGCCCGGCTGGCGATCCTGCCATAACCGTCGTGGAACCACGGCACGAGCCATTCGCCGAGGATCGCGAGGGGCAGGCCGGCCTGCGCGATCATTGCCCCGTCGGGCAGTCTCCATGCGTCCTCGGGGGTCAGCTTGTGGACGGACCCGCTCGAGGCGCGACGCTCGCCATGCAGGATCCTGTCGATGCCGGGGGCCGTGATCGACGCGAGTTCGTTGCCCTTCGCAAAGCAGGCCGCAAATTCCCTGGCCGCCTCCCTGCGGCAGGTGAAGCAGGGCCGGTGGCCGGCCGCCAGCGCCGTGACCTCGTCGAGGAAGAAGAGCTCCGTCCAGCCGGCGCGGCCGTTCGGCCCGTTGCGGCCCATCGGGTCGCGCCTGACGCCCTTGTATTCGCAGCTGCAGATGATCCACGCCTTCGTCGTCCAGCGTTTCTTCAGCAGCGTTTTCGTCGTGGGATCGTGGATGATGCCGCGGTTCCCGGTGAACATGCCGCGCGCGTCCACCGCGTGGATGTCGCCGAAAGGATCGACCCGGTTCTGCAACGCCATCATGATCTTCCTTGTTGCGCCCGCCTCATGATATCCGTGCCGGGATCGATGTCATCCGGAGCAGCCATGCGCGTTCTCATCATCCAGAATCACGACGGCACTGGTCCCGGCCAGATCGGGACGGCGCTGGAAGAGGCGGGCGCGGAGCTGGATTTGCGAAGCCCGTATCGCGGCGATCCGCTGCCCGAAAACGCCGCCGGCCACGACGCGCTGCTCGTGCTCGGCGGCGCGCAAAACGCGCTCGACGACGAAAGGCATCCCTACATCCCGCCGCTGCTCGCGCTGATGCGCGACTTCGGCGACAACGGCCGCTCGGTGCTCGGCATCTGCCTCGGCAGCCAGTTGCTGGCCCGCGCCTATGGCGGGGAGAACCTGCTCGGCGCGGCGCCCGAATTCGGTTGGCATCGCATAGCGCGGACCGGAGAAGGAGCCGCCGATCCGCTGCTCGCCGCCGTGCCCGAAGCCTTCGTCAGCTTCCAGTGGCATGACGATACGTTCACCCTGCCGCCGGACGCCGTTCGCCTCGCCACAAACCCGGTCGCCGAAAACCAGGCTTTCCGCATCGGCCGCGCCTGCTACGGCGTCCAGTTCCACTTCGAGGCCGACCGCCCGCTGGTCGGCCAGTGGACGCGGATGTTCGCGGATCTCGTCGCCGAGCGCCACCCCGACTGGCGGCAGGAGGACGAGGAGGCAAGGCATGGTCCGGACGCCGACGCAGCCGGCCTGGCGCTGGCCCGCGCCTGGGTCTCGACCATCCCGGCGGGCGCCGTGCGGTCGAGGGACGCCGCCTGAGCAGGCGCCGGTCTGCAACAGGATCTGCCCGGAAATGAAACAATGCCGCCGGTTTCGCGGCATTGTTCGGTCACATTCGGTCCCGATAAAGGCACGGCAGGTTCCGGGGCCGCGAATCATCATGACGTATCAGGACGACACGACCGGCGTTTGTTCCGGCAGCCTGCGGGCGGCCAGCCCAGCGGCAAGGCCGGCGTCGCGACTCGCCGCCGGCCCGTTCGAGGCGGCGGTGACCAGGGACGAGAACGGGTCCACGCTTCCCGACGCGCTCATCACCGGCATGCTGATCCTCTATCCGGTGGCCGCCACCGTCGTCGCCGCAATCGTCGGCGTGTCGCTTGCCGGTCCGGTCGCCTGACCGTCGCCTTTATTTCGGCCGCTTGAACGCCTTGCGTTCTTTCTCGATCTCGGATCGGCAGAAACATCCCTCTATGTGGTCGTTGACCAGGCCCATCGCCTGCATGAAGGCATAGACCGTCGTCGGGCCGACGAAGGTCCAGCCGCGCTTCTTCAGATCCTTCGAGATGCGCACCGAAACCGCCGTGGTCGGATTGGCCCTGATATGCGCGATGTCGACCTTCGCCGGCCGCTCCTTCGGTCCGGGCTCGAAGCTCCAGAACCATGCGGCCAGCGAGCCGGCCTCGGCGACCAGCTCCTGCGCGCGACGCGCATTGTTGATGGTCGAGACGATCTTGCCGCGGTGGCGGACGATGCCCGCGTCCAGCAGAAGGCGCTCGACGTCCTGTTCGGTGAACCTCGCGACCTTGTCGAAATCGAA
>DATDJN010000195.1:0-5055 GCA_036520515.1 Rhizobiaceae bacterium | reverse complement strand
CGCCATCGGCATGCGGGCGACGAAGCCCGCCGCCGCGAAACCCTTGGCGCCTGGCGCCCGGAAAATCTCTCTGTACGGATTGGCCATGACCTGCTCCTCGACATTCTGGGCGCCGCCGACTATATTCACATACGCGGCGTATGAGGTTTGAAGAGGTAAATTCATACGCCGCGTATGTCAATAACATACGCCGCGTATTTTGTTTTGGAGCAGAGAATTGGCCCACCGGCCCCGCGCAGAGATGATCGCCGAAACCCGCGCCAAGCTTCTTGGCGCAGGGCGCAAGGCGTTCGGCACGCTTGGCTACGCCGAAGCGTCGATGGACGATTTTACCGCCGAGGCAGGCCTGACGCGCGGCGCGCTCTATCATCACTTCGGCGACAAGAAGGGCCTGTTCGAGGCCGTTCTGATGCAGATCGACGGAGAGATGAACGCCCGCATGGAGGCGGCGTCGGAGCGCGCGCCGACCCGCTGGCAGGGGCTGGTCGACGAATGCACCACCTATATCCAGATGGCGCTCGAACCCGAAATCCAGCGCATCGTCTTTTGTGATGGCCCGGCAGTGCTCGGCGACCCGTCCTCATGGCCGAATGCCGGCAGCTGCGTCGCCACCATGGCCGCCAGCGTGGAGAAGGTGCGCGACGAAAGGGCCATCGCCGACGTCGATCCGGAGGCAGCCGCCCGCATCATCAACGGCGCCATGTGCTTCGCGTCGCAGTGGATCGCCAATGCCGACGACCCCGAAGCCGTCTCGGCGAAGGCCGTCCACGCCTTCAACGTCTTCCTCGAAGGGCTGCTGAAGAAGCCCGCCTGATCGCCCGCGGCGGCCAGGCGCACCAACTGGCGGGATTTGCGCTATAGTCGTGCGCAGGCGGAATTCGGGGGCGATTCGGCATGTGGGATTTTTCGATCGGCGCGACGCTCGGCATCGTCCTGCGCACCTGGCCCTTCGTGGTGCTGCGCATCCTCGTCTATTTCGGCATCACCGTCGCCTACATCGTCTCGACCGGTGCGGGGGCCGGCATCGGCTACGGCGTCGGCCATGTCTGGGGCGAGGACGGGCCGTTCACCTTCGCGCTCTGGGGCGGCATTTTCGGCTTCGGCCTCGTCTCGATGCTGTTCTACTGGCTGCGCGAATACATCCTCTATCTCGTGAAGGCCGGCCACATCGCCGTCATGGTGCAGCTGATCGACGGCGTCGACGTGCCCGGCGGTCCTGGCCAGATCGCCTACGCTCAAGGTGTCGTGCGCGAGCGCTTCGCCGAGGCCAACGTGCTCTTCCTGCTCGACCAGCTCATCAAGGGCGTCGTGCGCGTCATCACCGGCCTGATCGGCGGTTTCGCCGCCTTCCTGCCCATTCCCGGACTGCAGGGCCTGGTGAAGTTCGTCAACGCGGTGATCCGCATGTCGCTCACCTATGTCGACGAGATCATCCTCGGCTACAACATCCGCCGGCAGAGCACCGCCCCCTTCGAGACCGGGCGGCAGGGCGTCGTGCTTTACGCGCAGAACGCCCGCACCATGCTGAAGAACGCGGTGTGGCTCACCGTCATGACCTGGCTGCTCGGCGTCGTCTTCTTCTTCCTGACGCTGGCGCCCGCCGGCGCCATCCTCTACGCCATGCCGGGCGAGCTTGCCGGCTGGGCCTTCGTCTTCGCCATCGTCTTCGCCTGGGCGTTCGTCTCGGCCTTCGTCGAGCCTTTCGTCATCGCCGCGCTGATGCAGGTCTATTTCATGAAGATCGACGGCCAGACGCCCGATCCCGCCTGGGACATGCGGCTTGCCGAGACGTCGAGACATTTCCGCGAACTCAAGGAACGCGCGCTGGCCTCCGTCGGCGGCACGCGCTGGGGCGCGGCGCCCGGCGCCTGGGACGGCGCGTCGTAAAGCCTGTGAACATCGCGAAGAGGGGGACGCAGGCCGTGGAAACATGGCGCGTCGGCCCTTATATCGGGTCATGGTCACGAGGCTCTATTCGCACCCGATCTACCTGGAGCACATCACCCCGCCGGGCCATCCGGAGCGTCCCGACCGGCTGCGCGTCATAGAGCGCGTGCTGGACGACGAGAAGTTTTCCGCCCTCGACCGCGTCGAGGCGCCCGAAGGCGACCCCGCCACCATCCTCTACGCCCACCCGCAATCCTTCCTCGACAAGGTGCGTGCCGCGATCCCGGAGACCGGCATCCAGCGCGTCGACGCCGACACCACCGTCAGCCCGAAGAGCTGGCAGGCGGCGCTCACCGCCATCGGCGCGGCCAACGCCGCCGTGGACGACGTCTTTTCCGGCCGCGCCAGCAACGTCTTCGTCGCCTCGCGCCCGCCCGGCCACCACGCGGAAAAGTCCACCGCGATGGGCTTCTGCCTCTTCAACCACGCGGCAATCGCCGCCCGTCACGCCCAGAGGGCGCACGGCGCCGAACGCGTCGCCATCGTCGACTGGGACGTGCACCACGGCAACGGCACGCAGGACATCTTCTGGGACGACCCGAGCGTGCTTTTCTGCTCGACCCACCAGATGCCGCTCTATCCCGGCACCGGCGCCAAGGACGAGACCGGCGTCGGCAACATCGTCAACGCGCCGCTCAGCCCCCGCACCGGAAGCGATCTTTTCCGCGACGCCTTTCTCACGCGCATCCTGCCCGCAATCGAGAATTTCGCGCCCGACCTGGTCATCGTTTCGGCCGGCTTCGACGCGCATCACAGGGATCCGCTGGCGGAGATCAACCTCACCGAGGATGATTTCGACTGGGCGACGGGGCAGGTCATGGAAAGCGCGGAGCGCCACGCCGCGGGCAGGCTCGTCAGCCTGCTCGAAGGCGGCTACGATCTGCACGGATTGGCATTTTCGGTCGCAGCGCATGTCGGCCGCATGATGAAGGGATGAATATGGCCGAAGACATGAACGAAGACATCAAGGCGATGAGCTTCGAGAAGGCGCTGGAGGCGCTGGAGAAGATCGTCGACGACCTCGAGCGCGGCGACGTGCCGCTCGACCAGTCGATCCGCATCTACGAGCGCGGCGAGGCGCTGAAGGCGCATTGCGACCGCCTGCTCAAGGCCGCCGAGGACAGGGTGGAGAAGATCCGCCTTTCGCGTGACGGCAAGCCGGTCGGCACGGAGCCGCTCGACGCGGAGTGAGCCGGGCGTCCCGCTTTGCCGCTCATTCCAGCGGTTGATCCACGGCTGCGATCTCCCCATGTGAGACGCAGCCGTATTCTTTCGGGAGGTGGCGTATGTGCCGCAACATCAGGCAGCTCTTCAACTTCGAGCCCCCCGCGACCGATGACGAGGTGCGCAAGGCCGCGCTCCAGTTCGTGCGCAAGGTCAGCGGTTCGGCGAAGCCTTCCCAGCGCAACGAGCAGGCCTTCGACCGCGCGGTCGACGCGATCGCCGCGAGCGTCCGAGAGTTGATCGAATCCATGGAAACCACGCAGCCGCCGAAGAACCGCGAGGAAGAGGCCGCCAAGGCGCGTGCCCGCACGATGATTCGCTTTGCTTGATTCGCGAGCTGCCACGATCTATCTTAGCCAGACTTAGCTAAGGATCGTGACATGACTACGGTCAACATGCTGGAAGCCAAGACGTCGCTGTCCAAGCTCGTCGAGGCGGTGGAGAGCGGCGCGGAAACCGAAATCATCATCGCCCGCAACGGCAAGCCTGCGGCAAAGCTCGTGGCGATTGATGCGGAACCGAAGAAGAAGGTTCGGCTTGGCTTGGCTGCCGGCAAATATCCGCCGCTCGACTACGAGGCGTTCCAGGCGCTCGACGCCGAAATCGAGAAGATGTTTCTCGGCGACGAGAAGTGAGACTGCTTCTCGACACCCACGTAGCCGTTTGGGCGACCAACACGCCTGAACGAATCCCCGCGCATGTCCGCAGGGCGATCGAGGAAAGCAATGGGCAGGCTTTCGTCTCCGCCGCCGCGGTGTGGGAGATCGCCATAAAACATCAGCTAGGACGGGCTGATGCACCGCCCGTTTCGGGGCATCAGGCGATCGCTGAATTTGAGAATGCCGGCTTTGGTCTGCTTGACGTGACTGCGGGCCATGCCGCCTTCGTCGAGCGCTTGCCGCCGCTGCATGGTGATCCTTTCGATCGGCTCATGCTGGCGCAGGCAGTCATGGAGAATATGCAGTTCGTGACCTATGATCGAGCCTTGGCTCGGTACGGCGTTGCGCTGCTGACCTGGTCCTAACAGAGCGAGGCCCCATGAGCTTCTTCCCCGGCACCGACCCCGAAGTCGGCGACAAGTTAGCCTGCGACGCCATCGAATTGATGGTCATCCCGAGCGCCAAGGACATTGGCGGCTTCGAGGTGCGCCGCGCGCTGCCCACCGCCAGGCGGCGCCTGGTCGGCCCTTTCATCTTCTTCGACCGCATGGGGCCGGCCCTGCTGAGGGCAGGGCAGGCGCTCGACGTGCGCCCGCATCCCCATATCGGGCTCGCCACCGTCACCTACCTCTTCGACGGCAAGATCAGGCATCGCGATTCGCTGGGCACCGAGATGGTGATCGCGCCCGGCGACGTGAACCTGATGACAGCCGGCCGCGGCATCGTGCATTCCGAGCGCACGCCGCAGGAACTGCGCGGCGCGCCGATGTCGGTGTCCGGCCTGCAGACATGGCTGGCGCTGCCCGACGGCAAGGAGGAGGTCGCGCCGCTCTTCGAAAACACGGCGCGCGTCGAGCTGCCCGAGTTCGACGATGCCGGCGCGTCGGGCCGCGTCGTCATCGGCGCTTTCGACGGGCTGAAGTCTCCGGTCCGCGCGGCGTCCGATACGCTCTATGCCGACATAAGGCTTGAGCCCGGCGCCCGCGTCCGCATCCCGGCCGACGCCGAGGAGCGGGCGATCTACACGCTGGACGGTACGGTCAGCATCTCCGGCGACCGTTTCCCTGAAAACCGCCTGCTGGTTTTCAGGCCCGGCGACGAGATCGTCGTTTCGTCCGAGAACGGTGCGCACTTCATGCTCTTCGGCGGCGCCTCGCTCGGCTCGAAACGCTACATCTGGTGGAATTTCGTCTCGTCGTCCAAGGAGCGCATCGAGCAGGCCAAG
>DATDJN010000194.1:0-4593 GCA_036520515.1 Rhizobiaceae bacterium | reverse complement strand
CATGAACGCCATCAGCGCGGCGCGCGCCTCGTCGGATGTCAGGCGCTGCTGGAAGAGGTCGCGCTCCTCGCGCATGCGCGCAAGCAGCGGCTCGCGCGGGCCAAGCATCAGGTCGCGGGACATGCGCAATGCCTCCGGCGGTTTGGCGGCGATGAGGCTGGCGGCCTCGATGACAGCCGGTTCCAGCCTGTCTTCGTCGACGACGGCGTAGATCAGGCCAGCCTGCTTCGCGCGTTCGGCTGAAAAGCCTTCGCCGAGCCCGAGCAGCGCGAAGGCCTGCTGGCGGCCCAGCGTGGCGGGCAGGATGAGGCTGGAGCCCGCTTCCGGCACCAGGCCGAGGTCGACGAAGGGCGTGCGGAAGAGCGTGCGCGGCGTGGCGAAGGTGAGGTCGCAGTGGAGGTTGAGCGTGGTGCCGATGCCGACCGCGATGCCGTCGACGCCGGACACGACCGGCTTCCTGGAGCCGGCGAGCGCGAGGAGGAAGTTCCAGACTTCCAGTCCACCCTCGCCGCCGGTGGCGACCGCCATGAAATCGTTGAGGTCGTTGCCGGCCGAGAAGGCGCCGGGCACGCCGAGGAAAACATGCACGCGGATGGCGGGGTCGGCGTCGCCGTCAGCGAGTGCCGCCGTCATCGCCTGGTACATGGCGCGTGTGAGCGCGTTCTTCTTGTCCGGCCGGTTCATGCGGATGGTCTGGACAGCGCCGTGGCGCTCGACGAGGATGTGCTCGCTCACCTCAATATCCCCAGATCTCATGCGGGAACCAGCGCCCTGGCGGCTGCGGCCAGGCTGGCGGCGCCGCCGGTGATGGATGCCTTCAGCGCGGACGTCTCGACGAGCATGTTCTCGGCGAAGAAGCGGCAAAGCGCGATGCGGCCGGGATCGCCTTCGGCCAACGCCGCCCGCGCCAGATAGGCACCGCCCGACGCGAGAGCGAACAGCCTGAGGTAAGGCGTGGCGCCGGCCAGCGCATCGTCGGTCCGGCCCTCGCCGAGCTTGTTCTGGAGATAGCGCGTGGCCTGCTGGAGATCGTCCAGCGCCTGCTCGAGATTGAGCGCGGTGCGGCCGAAGCCGTCATGGTTCCGCGCGGCGACCTCGTTTGCGATGGCGTCGAGCTCGCCGATATAGCCGTGGACGTGGTCGCCGCCGGACTGCGGCAGCTTGCGGGTCACGAGATCGATCGCCTGGATGCCGTTGGTGCCTTCGTAGATCGAGGCGATGCGCGCGTCGCGGTAGAGCGCTGCCACGCCCGTCTCCTCGATATAGCCCATGCCGCCATGCACCTGGATGCCGAGCGAGGAAACCTCGCTGCCTATGTCCGTGGAGAAGGCTTTCGCGACCGGCGTCAGCAGGTTGGCGCGCTCCTGCCAGTGGGTCTTCTCCCTGCCTTCCGAGACACGCGCCATGTCGATGGCGTGGGCGCAGGAATAGCTGATCGAGCGGGCGATGCGGGTCAGCGCCTGCATGGCGAGCAGCATGCGCTGGACGTCGGGGTGGTGCACGATGGGCGCCATGCCGTCGCCGGAATAGCCGGCCGCCTTGCCCTGCCTGCGCTCGTTGGCGAAGGCCAGCGCCTTCTGGAAGGCTGCCTCGGCGACGCCGACGCCTTCCAGCCCGATGGCGAGGCGGGCGTTGTTCATCATGGTGAACATGCAGGCGAGGCCCTTGTTCTCCTCGCCGATCAGCCAGCCGACGGCGCCCTTCTCCTCGCCGGATACAAAACCGTCGCCATAGATCATGGTGCAGGTCGGCGAGCCGTGGATGCCCAGCTTCTCCTCGATCGAGGCGCAGAAGAGATCGTTGCGGCGGCCAAGCGAGCCGTCGGCCTCGACCAGGAATTTGGGCACGAGGAAAAGCGAAATGCCGCGCGTGCCTGATGGCGCGTCGGGCAGGCGCGCCAGGACGAGATGGACGATGTTGTCGGTGAAATCCTGCTCGCCATAGGTGATGAATATCTTCTGGCCGAAGATGCGATACGTGCCGTCGGGAGCGCGCTCGGCGCGCGTGCGCAGAGCGCCGAGGTCGGACCCCGCCTGCGGCTCGGTGAGGTTCATCGTGCCCGTCCACTCGCCGGAAACGAGCTTCGCCAGATAGGTGCGCCTCAGTTCGTCCGAGGCGTGCTTGTGGATCGCCTCGACCGCGCCCATGGTCAGCGTCGGACAGAGCGCGAAGGCGAGTGCTGCGGAATTCCACATTTCGAGCGTGGCGACGGAGAGCATGGTCGGAAGGCCCTGCCCGCCGAATTCCTCCGGGCCGGTGAGCGCATTCCAGCCGCCCTCGGTCCAGCGGCGGTAGAGGTCGGCCCAGCCCGGCGGCGTGGTGACCGCGGCGTCCTTGAGCACCGCGCCGTGTTCGTCGCCCGCCCTGTAAAGCGGCGCCACTTCCTCGCTTGCGAATCGACCGGCTTCGGCGAGGATGGCGTCGACCAGATCGAGCGAGAGGTCGCCGAGCAGCCCCTCCTCCACCGCGGCGCGCAGGCCTGCGACTTCCTTCAGCGTGAACGCGATCTCTTCGACGGGCGCGCGGTACATGCTTCCTCCAAGGATATAGGGCGCCGGAGCCTAACCCCCTTCCGGAGGCGCGGCTACCCGCTTTTTACGTAAACGTCAATTTTCGACGGTTGAACCGTTCCTGCGCCGGCGATAATTTTGGAGAAGTCCAAGGAATCGGCATGCTCGCCAGACCCGAAACCGGCCATTGCATCGAATGCGGTCTGCCCTACGGGACGATCGGCTTCTGGTGTTATCATGGCAACATCGAGAAGGGCCCCGCCTACTGGTCGGACCGCGGCATATTGTGCTCGCCGAAATGCTCGCTGACACATTTTCGCCGACGTGAGGCGGAAGGGTCGCTGCCAGCCGCGCCGGCGCCCGATTCTTTTCTGCTTGATCCCGGCGCACGGCGCGGGCGATAGTCAGTGGACCGGCGGGGCAGACGTTGATGCAACCAGGCTGAAGCCATTCCTGTTTGGGCAGGGCGGCTTGTGGCAGAAGGGGACGCCGGAACATTGCTGCAATCGATCGATCGTCTTGCGCGCACTGCTCTGGCCGTATTCAGCGTTATCCTCCTCGGCGTGGCCGCCGCCGATGCCTCCGACTTCTCCGAGCCATGGAAGCGCAAGGACCGCGCGCTGGTCGTCGACGCCTACGAATACAATCCGATCGACTGGCAGAAGCTCGCAGGCGACAAGCGCGTCGTCGGCTTCATCAACAAGGGGTCGGACGGCTTGTCGCCGCCATACAAATGCAAGGGCGGCGACACCCAGGTGCGGCTCTGCAAGGCGCTGTGGAAGCGCCACGCCGTGGCGCGCGAACTCTTCCATACGCGCAGGACGGTCGCCAAGGCGCTCGGCCTGAAATGGGGCGCCTATCATCTGGCAAGGCCTGGCAATCCGATCGACCAGGCCAACAACTTCATCGATTTCGCCGAGCCGGCCCCCGACGACCTGATCGCGCTCGACATCGAGGACAACGACGCCAGCAAGTGGATGTCGCTGGAGGACGCAGAAACCTTCGCGCGGCACATCCACACGCGGCTCGGCCGCTGGCCGGTGCTCTACACCAACGGCAGCACGGCGCTCCACATCGCCGAGAATCGCGACCGCTACAGGCTCTTGTCGCGCCTGCCGCTCTGGTACGCGCGCTACAAGCCGGCGATCGGCCTGCATTTCCCGAAGGGCAACTGGCAGACCTACACGCTCTGGCAGTTCGCAGCCGGCGTGAATTGCGACGCCCGCTCCTGCCCCTATCGCGTGCCGGGAACGCCGCTCGACATCGACGTCAACGTGGCCTCGATGAATGCGGAGGAACTGCGCTCCGAGTGGCCTTTCGGCAAGCTGGTCGACCCGATGCCCGAGATCGCCAAGGCGGACGGGATCGCCAAGCCCGCAAGCACCGTACCGCTGCCGATCGCGCGCCGCACGGCGCTGACGGGAGGCGACGTGACGGTCGAATATGCGAGCGTCGAGGAAGGGGAGCCGGCCTTGGCGTCGCCCGCATTGGCGACCGCCGAGGTGCACAACGCGCTGGAAGTAGGGTTCGCGCCCTCCGAGCCGGTGGTCGAGACGGCGGCATTCGCAGCCTTCGAGGCGCTGGCGGCGACGCCGAAGCTGGACAAGGTGCCGCTGCCGATCAGCCGCAGGACCGCGCTCAAGGGCGGCGACGTGACGCTCAAATTCGTGGCGGTGGAAACGATCGTGGAGGCGAAGGCAGCCGCATTGGCGCTTCCGGCGACGATGCCGCTGATCGGCGTGCCGATCGGCCCACCGGCGGAAACGGCGACGCCGGTGGAGCTCGCCAGCTACATGAGGGTGGCCGAAAAGGCCGAGCAGATCGAGCTGTGGCAAGACGCCGACGAGCCCGGCGTCTCGACGGCTGCGATGGACGATCCCCGCCCGCTCGTCCCGGCTTCGCTCTCGCGCAAGGACCTGCCCGTCTTCCTGCTGAAGAAGCTCGACGGCAGCGAGTAGATTTCTCGGCAGTTCCGGGCCGGAAACCGGTTGCTGAAGTGCTTCAGGCGCCGTTCTCGCGCTCGACCGCGCGCCAGCCTATGTCGCGGCGGCAGAAGCCTTCCGGCCAGTCGATACGGTCGACC
>DATDJN010000193.1:0-10665 GCA_036520515.1 Rhizobiaceae bacterium | reverse complement strand
CGACGCTTCAGGCGAGAAGGCGAAATCATCGCCCTTTTAGAGCAGTGGCACGCCGTGGCCACGGCATAGGAGAACCGGCAGAACACAAAAGAACGATCGGAGGAAGTGTCTCAGTCGGCTGACGACCTCAAGTCAGTCGTTCAAGCTGGACTGCGGAGCGCTCGAAACCTGCCGTTCGTTCAGAACTTGCAGATCGGTTTGAGCGGGGCCGAAAGCGAAAGGTCTGCTTTGGCGGCATCCATCCAAGTCCTGACCATAGGAAGCGCCACGTCTATCGATTGGCAGCCGCGTCTCCTCATATCTCACGTCAACGGTGAAGTTGCACTTCAGCATGAGCCTACGATCTCGACAAAGTGCGGGTTCTCGGAGCACGGTTCCTCGCGACCATGCCCTCGCAGAAACATCCTTTGTCGCTTGCTTTTGCAGAACGCCGAAATCGTGACCCACAAGGAGGTCGCTGGCAACGAAAGTTAGAACGACGTTCTGTTTCTGATCGTGGGTGGCTGCTATGAGCAGCGCATGACACCGACCCGCAAGGCATACGACCTTTCTGCCATCGTCGATAAGCTCGAGGCAGCGCGATACAAGCCGCTCGTAAGAGCCATCAAAGCATTTCACGCGGCTGAGTCGGTCGGAGTCGACCTCGCGGCTGCGGCGGAGTCTGTCAGACTTCTGAAGGGTCTCGACAAGACAATTTCAGACGAGACATCCCACATGGGAAGCGCGTTACTGGTCCACGCTGTTGTTGTCTACTCGCGCGCTACCCACTCAAAGGCAATTTCCCGGTTCAACGTTGGAGTCACGAGCGCGTACGACAACTTGCTGAAAGCGAAACACCGAGAAATCGTGGATTTGCGCGACAAGTGCATTGCGCATTTTGGGCCTGGCAAGGACGGATGGCATGTGGAGCATGTCATTTACCTAGAAACCCCGAAAGGGAATGGCCTGACGATGACGCATCGGCGAACAAATTTTAGTCTGAGGACAATTGAAGACCTTGATGTCTTACTGAGCGTAGCAATTCCGCATGTGACTAAGCTACAGCGGGATCGCGCGAACGATCTCAACGCTGCCCTGAACGGGAACGACAAAGAGCTTTGGAAGCTTATCGATGGGCACGGATTCGATTTGGATGGATTCCTTGCGCCTGCGGGAACGTCCGACAAAGCCTGGGACGACGGCGCGTTTTCGCAGAACTTCTGGGAACGCAAAAAAAACTAGCGAGCTACACGGCGCCGCTATGATCCTTCCAACGTTTGGTGTTTGCGAAGGAGAACCATCAGCATGGGTCGCATCCAGCGCCAGGGTCTGGCGTCGCTACGGTTGGCAAATCCGCCGCGGCCTTTCTCCGACCCTCGACGTACGCCCTGCGACGTCGCTTCTTCGAGGCACCAACACGCCAAGTCGTCGACTTTACGATATCGCGATAAGTCTCGAACGCTTCTATCGCGGCTTCGCTACGCTCTTCTGCATAAAACTCGTCAACACGTCCGGGGAGGACTGCGGTAGCTCCGTTCTCTAGAGAGCAGTTGAAGATGTCGATCTCAGCTGCAGGCTCGCGGGTCTTGTCGGCATTGAGCGTAAAACCAGCTTCGGCAACTGCCGCAACCAAACCGTCAAACGCCACCTTCAGCTCAGCCTGATCGTTTCCGGACAGGCAGAGATCGTCCATGTAGACCGAGCATGAAATCGATGCCGGCAAGCTCCGTAGGAATGTGCCGACAGGCGACTCCGCCAGAACCAGCGTCGCGAGAATAGGCGACTGGACAAACCCATAGGGCAGGACGTAGCCGCCGCCCTCGAAAGGGTTCTTCACGCATGACCACTTTGCATAATGCTCAGGTTTCGGAACGCCGATAGCTTTCAGAACGCGTTTCACGCGGTTTCTTCTGACGCTGTAGAAGAAGCGGCTTATATCAACGCGACAAAAAAATCCGTTCTTGCGGTGGAGATGAAGGGCGGCGACGTGGGAGCCCTCCTTGAAGTGATAGATATAGCGGTCGAACTTATACTTCTTGGCTACCTTCCGTTTGAGCTTGTTTCCAAGCTCAACGCTAAATTCGTTAGGCGCGAAGATCGGCTTGCCGCTCTTCCAATATGAATGCAGGAAATTTTCGAATGCCCCGGGCATAGTTGACAACCTTGCTGACCAGCTCAATCAGGATATTCACATTCTTCAGGAGAAGAAGCGAAACCGTCAAAGCCGATGCAGCAAGGTTCAGGCGCTTATGAATGTTCTTCATATGCCTCTCCATTGCTATCCTTCGGCACGCCAGCAACCTCATCTTCACGATGGAGTTGTCAACTGAGAGAACGGGAGTTCCCGAAGCCCAAGACCCGAGGTGCTTCCATCAGGTCGCCCCAAGAACCAAGGACCAGCGCGAGGTGCAGCCTAACGCCGAAGTCGACGCAAATATACGATTGCCCGTACGACACTTCAATGCCCTCGCCCAAGCAGCGCGCTATCATGTAGCCCGTCCCGACGTCACGTTGCCGTCGGAACGGAGCGGTCAACCGAATGGCCGCTTGCCATACCCGGCGCCTACTAGCTGCCCGTCCGCTTCCCACCCCACAATCGACGTTCCGTCTCCGCATCGCTTCTCCAGCAGACACGCCACATTGTCAGCATCTGTCAGCAATGTGCCGGAATCTTTTCCACCTCCCCGTCAACTCGCGGACAATTGCCCGTCTGACAAGGGAGCGGCGGCGATGGACTGGAAGCGGGCAATTGAGGAGGAACGGGCGGCACTCGGCCGCATCGTCGCCCTGCTTTGTGCCCTCGCAGTTCTGGCCGAGCGTGCGGCCGGCCGTTCGCCCGTCGTCCGAAGCCTCGTGCTCTGGGTCCTGCGGCAGGCCGAGGCGGTGGCGCGCGACTTCGTCTGCGGCGGGCCTGACCCCGCAACCGCGTTGGTGCCGATCGCGCCGTCGGGCAACGCCCCGCTGGATGCGACGCGTCTCGCCATCAGCCTGCGCGCGCTCGCCCGGCGGCTCGCCCGACAACTCGACATCCAGGCGAGGCTGCTTCCCGCAAACTGCAGGCGGATCGGAGACGACGCTGCTGCATCGCCGGCCGGCCGGGTGCCGGCACTGCGCGATGCGCTTGCCTCCCTGTCGAGGCTCGCGGCCTTCGCCCCCGGCGCACCGCACCCCGCCCCCGATACCTCGTGACCTGCCGGCGCCCTTTTCACCCCCACAGCCGGCGTCAAAGCCGATCAGCAGCCGGCATCTCGTCCCGGATCATTCTCCAGCAGGATCGGCTTGCCGTGCGGCGTGGCGTGCGCGGCGCGCTCCCAGGCGGCGGCCACCGCGTCGACCTCCGCCGCCCGCGCGATGCCCTTCGCCGCCAGCAGTTTTTCCAGCGCCGCCAGCCATTGGTCGTAATAGTCGCTCCCGTCAGCGGCCGCGCCCGGCTTCTTCACTTCTGCCGACAGCGCGTCGGCCCATTCGCCCCACGAGAACAGACCCTTTTCGTGCAGCGCCACCGTCAGCGCGAAAGCCTGCGCCTGCCAAGGCTCGGCGAAGACCGGCGCGTCTGCCCCGGGCGGCAGCTCATGCCGGCTCAAGATAGCTCTCCCAGGCGTCGATCGAGACCGTGAGCGTCGGGTCGGCGTCATCGCCCCAGATCTCGCGCCCGTCGAAGACCACGGTGTAGACCCATTGCGGGTTTTCGCCCTTCCCGTGCGCGTTGGTGTCGGGGAAGACAAAACCCTCGCGCACGGCCTCGACCACGCCGTGCCTGCCGCGCGCGTAACGCGGCAGCCTGGTATGTCCCGTCGGGCTGAAATTGCGCGTCACGATCCGGTCGCCCGCCCTGAAGCGCGCCGGCGTGCCGACCGGCCGGTCGCAGGGGCCGCCGCGCGACAGCGCCGCCGGCACGTCGGCAGCCTTCAGCACGCGCTTGGGCTGCGCCGCGCCGTCGACCGCCCTGCCCTCGGCAAGGTCGCTCGCGCTGACGAAGCCATGGCGCTTCAAGAGCCGCTCGAGCCCCTTGATCCAGAGCTCGTAGTAGGTCGAGGAGAGGTAGTCGACAGGATGGCGGTTCTCGCGCGCGTGACGGCTCTCGTCGATGTTCCAGGCTCCCATCGCGCCGGAACAGAGCGTCAGCCCCAGCGCGCGCTTCTCCCAGTCGGCATGGAAGACCGGCTCGTCCTTTTCCGGCGCGACCGGGCCAAGGCCCATCTGGCCGCCGAGATCGTGCGGGCCGTTCATGCCGCTTCCGGCTCCAGCGCCAGCCCCGTGCCGATCATGGAATCGCGCGTCACCAGCGCCGCGAGCTTCTCCTCGCTCCAGCCCTCCGTGGCGGCCGGGCGCTCAGGCACGACGAGGTAGCGCAGCTCGGCCGTCGAATCCCAGACGCGGATCTTCTTGGTCGTCGGCAGGGTCACGCCAAATTCGGCGAGCACGCCGCGCGGATCGATGACGGCGCGGCTGCGATAGGGCGGCGCCTTGTACCAGACGGGCGGCAGGCCGAGCACGCTCCACGGATAGCAGGAGCAGAGCGTGCAGACGACCATGTTGTGCGTGTCGTCGCTGTTGAACACTGCCTGCATGTGCTCGCCCTGCCGGCCGGTGAAGCCGAGCGAGGCGATCGCGGCGGTCGCGTCCTGGCGCAGCCAGTCGGCGAAGGCCGGATCGCTCCACGCGCGCGCCACGACCCTGGCGCCGTTCCTCGGGCCTACCTTGGTCTCGTAGGTATCGACGATGACGTCGATCGCTGCCGGATCGATCAGCCCTTTCTGGACGAGGATCGTCTCCAGCGCGCGCACCCGCGCCGCCATCGGGTCGAGCTCGTTGTCGTGGTAGTGGTCGTGATGGTCATGATCGTGCGACATGGCCAGAGGCTAGTCCTGCCAAGCCCCGGCAACAAGCGCCCACCTGTCATTTCAGCATCGGCCAGAGCGTCGCCGCGAGCAGCAGGCCCATGGCGATGTTGAACCATTTGAGCCGCATCGGGTCGGCGAGGAAGCCGCGCAGCGCCGTGCCGAAGCCGGCCCAGGTGGAGACGCTGGGCAGGTTCACCGCCGCGAAGGCGCCCGCCACGATGAGCACAGAGAGGAAGGGCCGGGCCGGATTTGTGTAGATGGCCATGGCGCTCACGGCCATCACCCAGGCCTTCGGATTGACCCACTGGAAGGCGGCAGCCTCGAGGAAGGTCATCGGCCGCCCTTGGCCGTTGCCGCCCGAGCCCATAGAGCGCGACATGGCGATGCGCCATGCGAGGTAGAGCAGGTAGGCGCCGCCGGCGACCTTCAGCACCATGTGGAGCGCCGGGAATGCGGTAAGCACCGCGCCGAGCCCGAAGCCGACCCCCAGAAGCAGCGAAAGGAACCCGCCGCCGATGCCGAGCGCGTGCGGGATGGTGCGCACGAAGCCGAAATTCACGCCCGACGCCAGCAGCATCAGGTTGTTCGGCCCCGGCGTGATCGACGTCACGAAGGCGTAGACGAGCAGGGCCATGAAGGCGTCGAGGGACATGGTCGGGGTGTTTCCAGCAGCATCGCTTTATGTCAGCACTACTGACATTGTTCGATGCGCGCACGCTGCTTGTTGTCGCGGTTTAAAAGTTTGCCTGCCCGGGAGAGAGGACGCTCACATCCCCTGCGGGCCGCGGTTCATGGCGGCGACGCCGGTGCGGCAGATCTCGACCAGGCCGAGCGGCTTCATGATGGCGATGAACTGGTCGACCTTCGAGCCCTTGCCGGTGATCTCGAAGATGAAATGCTCGGTGTTGGCGTCGATCACGCTGGCGCGGAAGGCGTCGGCGAGCCTCAGCGCCTCGACCCGGCTGTCGCCCTTGCCGGCCACCTTGACCAGCGCCAGCTCGCGCTCCAGCGGCCGCTCCTGCCCAAGCTCCTTGGCGCGCACGGTGAGGTCGACCACGCCGTGCACCGGCACGATGCGCTCGAGCTGGTGCTTGATCTGCTCCAGCACGTGCGGCGTGCCGCGCGTGACGATGGTGATGCGCGAGAGGTGCTTCTCGTGCTCGGTCTCGGAGACCGTCAGGCTCTCGATGTTGTAGCCGCGGCCGGAGAACAGGCCGATGACGCGGGCAAGCACGCCCGGCTCGTTGTCGACCAGGATCGACAGCGTATGCGTCTCTGGCTGCTGGGTTTCCTTGGCGATGAAATAGGCGGAGCCGGTGGGTTGGAGCTGGGCGTTCATGGTTTGATTCTCTGGATCGGAATTGCTCTGAAGGATTCAGGTGAAGGGCTTTCGCCCTTACACCAGTTCCCTGCCCTTGGCGTCGATGGCGTTGGCCACCGCCTCGTCGGTAGCCTCGTCGGGCAGCAGCATCTCGTTATGCGCCTTGCCGGACGGGATCATCGGGAAGCAGTTGGCGAGCGCGGCGACGCGGCAGTCGAAGATCACCGGCTTCTTCACCTCGATCATCTCCTTGATCGCGGCGTCGAGATCGCCCGGCTTCTCGCAGCGTATGCCG
Organism: Rhizobiaceae bacterium; assembly: GCA_036520515.1. Classification (GTDB taxonomy): domain Bacteria; phylum Pseudomonadota; class Alphaproteobacteria; order Rhizobiales; family Rhizobiaceae; genus Mesorhizobium_K. The sequence continues at coordinate 4,226 of DATDJN010000193.1, read as the reverse complement.
TGCGCGCCGTAGGCCTGGGCAAGCAGCACGAAGTCCGGCATCGCCTCGGTGTAGGAGTGCGACAGGCGGTTGCCGTGCAGCAGCTGCTGCCACTGGCGCACCATGCCCATGTACTGGTTGTTGAGGATGAAGATCTTGATCGGCGCGTCGTACTGCACCGCGCAGCTCATCTCCTGGATGGTCATCTGCACCGAGGCGTCGCCGGCGATGTCGATGACCAGCGCGTCGGGATGCGCGATCTGCACGCCGAGCGCCGCCGGCAGGCCGTAGCCCATCGTGCCAAGGCCTCCGCTAGTCATCCAGCGGTTCGGCTGGTCGAAATGGAAGTGCTGCGCGGCCCACATCTGGTGCTGGCCGACCTCGGTGGTGATGTAGGTGTCCTTGCCCCTGGTCGCCTCGAAGAGCCGCTGCACGGCGTATTGCGGCATGATGACGTCGTCGTTCATGCGGTAGGCGAGCGAGTCCCGCGCGCGCCAGCGTTCGATCTGCTCCCACCAGGGATGCAGCGCCTTCTTGTCGGTCTTGGCGGTCGCGCGCCACAGCCGCACCATGTCCTCGAGCACACGGCCGACATCGCCCAGGATGCCGATGTCCACGTGAACGTTCTTGTTGATCGAGGATGGATCGATGTCGATGTGGATCTTCTTCGAGTTCGGCGAGAAGGCGTTGAGCCTGCCGGTGATGCGGTCGTCGAAGCGAGCGCCGATGCACAGCATCACGTCGCAGTCGTGCATCGCCATGTTGGCTTCGTAGGTGCCGTGCATGCCGAGCATGCCCAGCCAGTTCTTGCCGCTCGCCGGATAGGCGCCGAGGCCCATCAGCGTCGAGGTGATCGGGAAGCCGGTGAGGTCGACCAGCTCGCGCAGGAGCTGGCTCGCCCCCGGCCCCGAATTGATGACGCCGCCGCCGGAATAGATGACCGGCTTCTTCGCGGTCGTCATCAATTCGACGGCGGCCTTGATCTTCTCCAGGTCGCCCTGGACTTTCGGGTGGTAGGAGGTGCGCGGCGCGGTCAGCGGCGGCGTGTAGATGCCCTTCGCGAACTGCACGTCCTTCGGGATGTCGACCACCACCGGGCCGGGCCGGCCAGTCGTGGCGACATGGAAGGCCTCATGGATCGTCGCGGCGAGCTCGTTGACGTCCTTCACCAGCCAGTTGTGCTTGGTGCAGGGCCTGGTGATGCCGACCGTGTCGCACTCCTGGAAGGCATCCGAGCCGATCAGCGAGGTCGGCACCTGGCCGGTGAGGCAGACGAGCGGAATGGAATCCATCAGCGCGTCCTGCAGCGCGGTGACCGCGTTGGTCGCGCCCGGTCCCGAGGTCACCAGCATGACGCCCGGCTTGCCGGTCGAGCGGGCATAACCCTCGGCCGCGTGGCCGGCGCCCTGCTCGTGGCGCACCAGGATGTGCTGGACGGCGTCCTGCTGGAACAGCTCGTCGTAGATCGGAAGGACCGCGCCGCCCGGATAGCCGAACAGGTGCAGGACCCCATTGTCCTTCAGCGCCTGCACCACCATCTCCGCGCCAGTCATTTCGAGACTTGGCATTTCGCGCTCGTTCTGTCCGTTGCTCATCGGCCTGGTTCCGTTTTTGCTCGCCGTCGGCGAATTTCAGTCGTTCTGGTATGCTTTGGATAATAAAAAAGGCCCCCGGAGGAGCCTTCGCATCTGCGCATGGGGAGCTGTCGCCCGGCGGTTACACCGCCTTGCCCATGCGCGTTCCTACTACGAGAATGAGTGTCGTTTTCATGGACGCGAAGAATACTGGCGGAATCCGCGCCGAGTCAATTGCGTTTTTCTGCGGCAGGCCGCCTTTTGCGGCTGTTGCAATTTAGCGAACCGTTAAACCCCTCCTCAACCATCCCGCCTCACCTGACCTTAACCGCGAATGGCTAGCCTGGCCGGACAGGCAGGGTGACAGGGACAGACACCGATGTACGCAGACGAAACCTCCGGCGGAGAGGCGGTTCCGCAGGAGCGGCGCGACGCCGCGCAAAGCGACGCGCGCATTCTGGGCCATGTCGTCCAGTGCGACGGCGCCCGCGCCACGATCGCCGCCTTCGCCGACGAGGAGGACGGCACCGTCACCGGCCAGTGGACCGTCGGCCGCATGATATCCATCAATCTCGGCAGCACGCGCACCGTCGGCCTCGTCTACGGCATCGGCAAGGCCGACCTCACCTGGAATCAGGACGGGCGCAACGCGATAGAGATCAGCGTCGAACTGGTCGGCGAGGTGCGCGACCGCTCGGCGCCGCAGCCTCCCGCCTTCGACCGCGGCATCACCACCTATCCGCATGTCGGCGCTCTCGCGCACCGCATCCGCACCCGGGACCTGCAGGCGGTCTATGACCTCGCCGGCCGCCACGCCATTACCATCGGCCAGCTCTCGCAGGACGAGACGATCGAGGCGCGCATCGCCATCGACGACACGCTGGCGCGCCACTTCGCGGTCGTCGGCACGACGGGCGTCGGCAAGTCGACCGCCGTGTCGCTCTTGATGCGCAAGGCCATCGAGGCCCGGCCGGACCTGCGCATACTGATCCTCGACCCGCACAACGAATTCGCGGCGTCGCTCCCCGAATACAGCGTGCGCATCGACGCATCGACGCTCGACCTGCCGTTCTGGATGTTCCGCCTGGAAGAGTTCACCGAGGTGCTGTTCCGCGGCCGCGAGGCCGATCCCGAAGAGGTCGACGTGCTGCGCGACCTCATCCCGATGGCGAAGAACCTCTACCGCAATCCGGCCGGCGGCGCCTATCTGCGCCGCGGCGTCGACGCCCTGACCGCCGACACGCCGGTGCCGTACCGTATGGCCGACCTGATCAAGCAGATCGACGAGCGCATGGGGCTCCTTGAGAGCAAGACCGACCGGCCGGCGCTGAAGTCGCTCAGGACCCGCATCGAATCCGCCGTCGCCGACCCGCGCTACAAGTTCATGTTCAACTCGCGGCTGATCGAGGACACGATACACGAGACGATCGGCAACATCTTCCGCGTGCCGCATGACGGCCGCCCGGTCACCTGCTTCGAGATGGCCGGCATGCCCTCCGAGGTCGTCAACTCGGTCTGCTCGGTGCTGGCGCGTCTCGCCTTCGACCTGGCGCTCTGGAGCGAGGGCAAGCTCAGGCTGCTGGTGCTTTGCGAGGAGGCGCACCGCTACATGCCGGCCGATGCCAGGCTGGGGTTCGCGCCGACCAGGCACGCGCTGTCGCGCATCGCCAAGGAAGGCCGCAAATACGGCTGCTACCTCGGCGTGGTGACCCAGCGTCCGGGCGAACTCGACCCGACCATCCTGTCGCAATGCTCGACCTTCTTCGCCATGCGGCTCGCCAACGAGCACGACCAGGCGATCATCCGCTCGGCGATCGCCGACTCCTCCGCATCGAGCCTCGCCTTCCTGTCCTCCATGGGCCAGCGCGAGGCGATCGCGTTTGGCGAAGGCGTCGCCACCACCATGCGGCTGAAGTTCGAGCGGCTCGACGCCAGGCTCATTCCGGGCAGCCAGAAACGGCACGACGAAGAGCAGGCGGCCGGCGACGGCAACAATGTCGACCTGATCAACATTGTCGAGCGCCTTCGCAACGTGCCAAAGGCGGCGACCAATATCGCCTTCGCCGAACCCGTCAGCGCCCAGCTCCAGCCCGGCGACCCCGGCTATCGCAAGCCCGAGCCGCAGGCTCCGCGCCCGGTCGCCGATCCGGACGCCATCGATTTCGGCTACGGCCTAAAGCCCGGCCGCTTCGGCTCGCGGTCGTAGAGCGTTTCCCGGTTTTGATCGAAGCGCGGCTAGCCGTCATTCCGGGACCGCGTAGCGGGACCCGGAATCCAGAGTGGCGAAGGTGCAGGTTTGACGCCAGCACGAGCCAACATCGGTGCTCAGAATCCCGGGTTTCGCTTCGCGCCCCGGGATGACGACGATCGAGATCGAGCGGTTGTCGAGACACTCAAGCGGAACAATTCCACCCAGGTAGCAGCCTTCAGTATGTTGGCGGCACTATCGTCCCATCTCAAGCGCACACCCGGTTCCGCCCCGTGTTCTTCGCCTGGTAAAGCTGCTGGTCGGCGCGGCGAAACAGCGTCTCGGCGCTCTCCTTGCGATCCCAGACGGCGAGGCCGACGCTCGCCGTGATCTTCAGCCTGACGTTGCCGGACACGATCACGATGCCGGCGATCGCCTTGCGTATGCGCTCGGCGAAACGCACCAGCGTCTCGGTCTCCATGTTG
>DATDJN010000192.1:0-3934 GCA_036520515.1 Rhizobiaceae bacterium | reverse complement strand
TCCTCGGCCATGGCGTCGCGCAGCGCCTCGCGCACCGTCATCGACACCATCTCGGTGCCGGCGGGGATGTCCGGGTCGGCGGCAATCTCGGCCTTGGGCGCGGCGGGCACCTTGGCTGCTTCCTTCTGAGCGCTCGGCTCTTCGGAGGCTTCGCGGGCCTTGCCGCCTGCATCGTCGGCAGCCTTCGCCTTCGGCGCAGGCGCTTCTTCCTCGCCAACGCCCTCTCTGGCCTTGTCGATATCCTCGCCTTCGACGGCAAGCACCGCAATCGGGGTGTTGACCTTCACGCCTTCGGTGCCGGCAGGCACGACGATCTTCGCCAGCACGCCTTCATCGACAGCCTCGACCTCCATGGTCGCCTTGTCCGTCTCGATCTCGGCGATCACGTCGCCGGCGCTGATCTTGTCGCCCTCCTTCTTCAACCACTTGGAGACGTTGCCCTCCTCCATCGTCGGGGAGAGCGCGGGCATCAGGATTTCGATCGGCATGTTGGTCAGCTCCGAAATGTTACGCGGGCGTCGCGGATCGCACGTTCATGCTCGCGCCCGGCGCGGCAGCGGCGATCACGCACCCGAAGGATACGGCGAACGAGATGGCATAGCGGTTGGTGCACGCCGGGGCTTCCCGCCCGGACCGGGCGCTCGCTGCCATTGCGACAATCCCTCCAAGCGCCAGTTCCGACATGGCGGCCTCGGGCTTCAGGCTTCGACGTAGATGTCGGTGTAGAGTTCCGACGGATCGGGCTCGGGATCGGTCTGGGAGAACTCGGCGGCATCGGCGACAATGTCGCGAACCTCCTTGTCGATCGCCTTCAGATCGTCCTCGCTCGCCCATTTCTTGGCCGCAAGGCGGGCTTTCACCTGCTCGATCGGATCGTGCTCGGAGCGCATCTTCTGCACTTCGTCCTTCGACCGGTACTTCGCCGGATCGGACATCGAATGGCCGCGGTAGCGGTAGGTCTGCATCTCGAGGATGATCGGCCCCTTGCCGGAGCGGCACCACTCGACCGCAAGTTGGGCCGCCGACTTCACCGCGCGCACATCCATGCCGTCCACCTGGATGCCGGGGATGCGGAAGGAGGCGCCGCGCTGCGAGAAGTTCGTCTCGGCCGACGAACGCGACACGGACGTGCCCATGGCGTAGCGGTTGTTCTCGATGATGTAGATCACCGGCAGCTTCCACAGCGACGCCATGTTGAAGCTCTCGTAGACCTGGCCCTGGTTGGCGGCGCCGTCGCCGAAATATGTCAGACAGACGCTCTTGTTGCCGCGATAGCGGTTGGCAAAAGCCAACCCGGTGCCGAGCGACACCTGGGCGCCGACGATACCGTGGCCGCCGTAGAAATTCTTCTCCTTGGAGAACATGTGCATCGAGCCGCCCTTGCCCTTGGAGTAACCTCCACGGCGCCCGGTCAGCTCGGCCATCACGCCGCGCGGACTCATGTCCATCGCCAGCATGTGGCCGTGGTCACGATAGGCGGTGATCATCTGGTCGCCCTCGGCGAGCGCCATCTGCATGCCTGTGACAACGGCCTCCTGGCCGATATAGAGATGGCAGAAGCCGCCGATGAAGCCCATGCCATAGAGCTGGCCTGCCTTCTCCTCGAAGCGACGGATGAGAAGCATGGCGCGATACGCCGAAAGCTCCTGCTCCCTGGTGAAGTTCGCCGGTTTGGGGGCGACGGGCAAGGCTTGGGACTTCGCATCCGCTCTCGATTTAGCGGATGCCTTCTTGGCGGCAACGGCCATTCATCACTCCCTGTTTATGTCTCTTCGCGGACATGCCGAGGCTCGCCCCGATCTGATGAAACGCTAACACGCGCACCCCCTTTCGGCCATGCGGAAAAATGCATGGCTGGCATGCGCCGTAACCTACTGAAATCGTTAGAAAAGTATTCCGATAACCAGATTCAGGTTAATTGGTGCGCGCCGGAATGCGCATGATGACGATCTCGTCGGGGAGCGACAGATTGAGGGCGCGGCGCGCCTGCTCGTCAAGCATGTCCTTCTCAAGCGTGCCGTCATGCAGGAGCTGCACGCGGCGCTCGATCTTCATGCGCTCGGCCTTGATGGCGTCGAGCCTCGCCTGCAGCTCGATCGTTTCGGCCTCGTAGCGGTATTTGGACCAGATGCCGAACTCGCCGTGATAGGCGTGGAAGCCGAAATAGGCGAGGAAGACGGCCGACACCGCCGGGACGATCAGCCGGCCGGTATTCCTTTGCTTGTGCTGGCGCGTCCACATGTTGCGGCTCCCGTTCGATCCGCCTATCTCGCCCGATTGTGCTTAATGGACGGTTAGCGCGGACGGCGCGGGAGCCGGCGACCTGCGTTCGATCAGGCCTTGAGTATCGACTTGCCGGCGTAGAGCGCCTGCCGGCCAAGCTCTTCCTCAATGCGGATGAGCTGGTTGTATTTCGCCATGCGATCGGAGCGCGACAGGGAGCCAGTCTTGATTTGTCCGCAATTGGTGGCGACCGCGAGGTCGGCGATGGTGGAGTCTTCCGTCTCGCCGGAACGGTGCGACATGACGACCGTGTAGGCCGCCTTGTGGGCGGTGCCAACGGCGTCGAGCGTCTCGGTCAGCGAGCCGATCTGGTTGACCTTGACGAGGATCGAGTTGGCGACGCCCATCTTGATGCCGTCCACCAGGCGTGCGGTGTTGGTGACGAAGAGATCGTCGCCGACGAGCTGCGTCTTCGCACCGATCAGGTCGGTGAGGTACTTCCAGCCCTCCCAGTCGTCCTCCGCCATGCCGTCCTCGATGGAGATGATCGGGTAATCGGCGGCGAGCTTGGCGAGATATTTCGCCTGCGCCTTGGGATCGCGGCTCTTCCTCTCGCCCTCGTAGACGTAATTGCCGTCCTTGAAGAACTCGGTGGCAGCACAGTCGAGCGCCAGCGCGACGTCCTCGCCGGGCTTGTAGCCGGCCTTCTCGATGGAGGCCATGACGAAGTCGAGCGCCAGCGGAGCGCTCTTAAGGTTCGGCGCGAAGCCGCCTTCGTCGCCGACATTGGTGTTGTGACCGGCGTCCTTCAGGCCTTTCTTCAGCGTGTGGAAAATCTCCGCCCCCCAGCGCACCGCGTCGCGCAGGGTCGGCGCGCCGACGGGCATGATCATGAATTCCTGGAAGTCGATCGGATTGTCGGCATGCGCGCCGCCGTTGATGATATTCATCATCGGCACCGGCAGCACATGCGCGCCGGCGCCGCCGACATACCGGTAGAGCGGCAGCCCGGAAGCCTCCGCAGCGGCCTTCGCCACCGCCAGCGACACGCCGAGGATCGCATTGGCGCCGAGCCGGCTCTTGTTGGGCGTGCCGTCGAGCTCGATCATGGTGCGGTCGATGTGGATCTGGTCTTCGGCCTCGAGGCCGCCGATCGCCTCGAACAACTCGCCGTTGACCGCCTCGACCGCGCGCTCGACGCCCTTGCCCAGATAGCGCGGGCCGCCATCGCGAAGCTCGACCGCCTCATGCGCGCCGGTGGAGGCGCCCGAGGGCACCGCCGCACGGCCCATGGAACCGTCCTCCAGCACGACGTCGACTTCGACGGTTGGATTGCCCCGGCTGTCCAATATCTCACGGCCGATGATGTCGATGATGGCGGTCATGGCAGGAAATCCCCGAAAAAGTCGAATGAAATACCGGCCACGTCTTAGTCGAAGTCGGCCAAAATTCAATCCGGAGAGCAGAACTATCGTTTAGTGCCGCCGATTCACGAAATCGGACAGGCTGTTACCAATTGTCATATTTCGAGAGGAGTCACCAAGGCCGAACTGGGTTAAACCTGCCGCAGCGCGGGGCGAAACAGAGGGAGTTTCGCCATGTCCGAGTTCCCCGGTATCGTGAGTTTGGTTCTTATCGTCGCCGCGTTCATGACGTCGTGCAATCCGCAACCGACGCAAAGCGACACCAAGCCGGTCGCGCCGCTCTTCTC
>DATDJN010000191.1:0-2372 GCA_036520515.1 Rhizobiaceae bacterium | reverse complement strand
AGCGGACGAGTTCCACCGATGCCGCGACCGCCGCCAGAACTTGCCTTTCGCCGGCATCCGGTACGACCGGATGGAAGCCATCCGGATACTCCTCGGCGATGAAGCCGGTCGAGAGCCGCCCTTCCCGCCAGCGCGGATGCCGCATCAGCGCGGCCAGGAACGGCATGTTGTGCTGGATGCCGTCGACGACGAAACTGTCCAGGGCGTCCGACATCGCGTCGATCGCCTGTGCGCGCGTCGGCGCCCAGGTGCAGAGTTTCGCGATCATCGGATCGTAGAACATGGAGATTTCCGAGCCCTCGGTGACGCCCGTGTCGTTGCGCACGACGATCTCGCCGGAACGCCCCTCCTCCGGCGGCCGGTAGCGGGTCAGCCGGCCGATCGACGGCAGGAAGTTGCGATACGGATCCTCGGCGTAGAGCCGGCTCTCGACCGCCCAGCCGTTCAGCGTCACGTCCCCCTGCCGGATCGCCAGCTTCTCGCCGGCGGCCACGCGGATCATCTGCTCGACGAGGTCGATCCCCGTGACGAGCTCGGTCACCGGATGTTCCACCTGCAGCCGCGTGTTCATCTCGAGAAAATAGAAGTTGCGGTCCTTGTCGACGATGAACTCGACCGTGCCGGCGCTCTGGTAGTCGACGGCCTTCGCCAGCGCCACCGCCTGCTCACCCATGGCGCGGCGCGTGTTCTCGTCGAGGAAGGGCGACGGCGCCTCCTCCACGACCTTCTGGTTGCGGCGCTGGATCGAGCATTCGCGCTCGCCGAGATGGATCACGTTGCCGAACGCGTCGCCGAGCACCTGAATCTCGATGTGGCGCGGGTCGACGACGAACTTCTCGATGAAGACGCGGTCGTCGCCGAACGAGCTTTGCGCCTCCGAGCGCGCCCGCTCGAAACCGTCGCGCACCTCGGCCTCGCCCCAGGCGATGCGCATGCCCTTGCCGCCGCCGCCGGCCGACGCCTTGATCATCACCGGATAGCCGATCTCGGCGGCGATCCTTTCCGCATGCGCGGCGTCCTCGATGACGCCGAGAAATCCCGGCACGGTCGAGACCTTCGCCGCGTTGGCGAATTTCTTCGATTCGATCTTGTCGCCCATGGCCTCGATGGCTCGGGGTTTCGGGCCGATGAAGACAATGCCTTCCTTCTCCAGCGCCGCGCAGAAGGAGGCGCGCTCGGACAGGAAACCGTAGCCCGGATGCACCGCTTCCGCGCCAGTGGCCTTGCAGGCCTCGATGATCTTCTCGGCGACCAGATAGCTCTGCGATGCCGGCGGCGGCCCGATATGCACAGCCTCGTCCGCCATCTCGACATGCACGGCGTCGCGGTCGGCGTCGGAATAGACGGCGACGGTGGCGATGCCCATCTTGTCTGCCGTCTTGATCACCCGGCAGGCGATCTCGCCGCGATTGGCGATCAGGATCTTCTTGAACATGTGAGCTTTGCTCCCGATGCGGGAATCGTTCTAGGCGTTAGTCACATTCCGCTCAAGCACCCCTCATCGCCTTGATCTGGCGGATGAATTTTGAAACCCTGCCGGAAACCGAGGAAACCAGATGAAAACACGTGCCGCAGTGGCTGTCGCCGCCGGAAAACCCCTGGAAATCATGGAGGTCGATCTCGAGGGCCCGCGCGAAGGCGAGGTTCTGGTCGAGATCAAGGCGACCGGCATCTGCCATACCGACGAGTTCACCTTGTCGGGCGCCGATCCGGAGGGCATCTTTCCTGCGATCCTCGGCCATGAGGGCGCCGGCGTGGTGGTCGATGTCGGCCGAGGCGTCACCTCGGTAAAGAAGGGCGACCACGTCATCCCGCTCTATACGCCGGAATGCCGGCAGTGCCCGTCCTGCCTGTCGCGCAAGACCAATCTCTGCACGGCGATCCGCACCACGCAAGGGCAGGGCCTGATGCCCGACGGCACCAGCCGCTTCTCGATCGGCAAGGAAAAAATCTTCCACTATATGGGCTGCTCGACCTTCTCGAACTTCACCGTGCTGCCGGAGATCGCGCTGGCGAAGGTCAATCCCGACGCGCCCTTCGACACGATCTGCTATATCGGCTGCGGCGTCACGACGGGCGTGGGCGCCGTCTTCAACACGGCGAAAGTCGAACAAGGCGCAACCGCCGTCGTCTTCGGCCTCGGCGGCATCGGCCTCAATGTCATCCAGGGCCTCAGGCTTGCCGGCGCAGACATGATCATCGGCGTCGACCTCAACAACGACAAGAAGGAATGGGGCGAACGTTTTGGAATGACTCACTTCGTCAATCCGACGGAGATCGACGGCGACATCGTCCCCTACCTGGTGAACCTGACCAAGCGCGGTGCCGACCAGATCGGCGGCGCCGACTACACCTTCGACTGCACCGGCAAC
>DATDJN010000190.1:0-3700 GCA_036520515.1 Rhizobiaceae bacterium | reverse complement strand
TGGCGCGTGCGGTTGTCGAGGCCGGGCCGGGACCAGACATCGCCGAGCGCATAGGCTTCGGTGGCTTCGGCAAGGAAGGGGAACTCCTGCCGCATGTGCTCCAACGTGCGCTGAGGGACGCCGTTGTTCAGGCTTCTGATGACGGCGTCGCCGCGCCCAGCGCGTTCCTCGGTCGTGGTCGCCCAGGCGGGCAACGCACCGGCTGCCAGCAGGACCGCCGCCATGAGCGCGCGGCCGGTGTTTCGGATTGCAAAGTTCATTTCTTCATCTCCTCGTTTGTTGGCGGGGGGTCATGTGGAGGCGGTGGGGCGGACCACGATCTCGCTGACGTCGACGCCGTCGGGCTGCTCGATGGCGAAGCGCACTGCGCGGCCGATGGCGTCCGGCTTGAGGGCGACGGCGCGATAGGTCTTCATCGCCTCGGCCGCGACCGGATCGGTGATCGTGCCGGCGAGCTCGCTCTCGACGACGCCGGGATGGATGCAGGTGACGCGGATCCTGTCGTTTTCCTGCCTGAGCCCGTCGGAGATCGCCCGCACGGCATATTTCGTCGCGCAATAGACGGCCGCCGTCGGCGAGACCTGGAGCGCGCCGATCGAGGCGATGTTGACGATGTGGCCGGCGCCGCGCGCCGTCATCTCCGGCAGCACCGCGGCGATGCCGTAGAGCACGCCCTTGATGTTGACGTCGACCATGCGGTCCCACTCGTCGACCTTCAGCGAGGTCATCAGCGAGAGCGGCATGACGCCGGCATTGTTGACGATGACGTCGACGCGTCCCCAGGCCTGCCGCGCCGCCTCGGCGAAAGCGGAAACATCGGCGCGGTCGGTGACATCGAGGCGACGGGTCAGCGCATCGCCGCCCCCTGCCCTGATTTCTTCCGCGAGCGCCTCGAGCCGATCGGTGCGCCGCGCGCCGAGCATCAACTTTGCGCCGGCTGCGCCGAGTTCGCGGGCGATGCCCGCTCCAATGCCGCTCGATGCGCCCGTTATGAGAATGACCTTGTCCATGTCTGCTTTCCTTCGATGTGCCGCCACTCAGTTGCATTGAAGGTAGGTCCAAGGCATTGTCGCGATAAGCCGCCTCGAACTTACGTCGCTGGGAAGAACAGCTAACCAATGCAGCCGGATCTCAATGCACTCGCCGTGTTCGCGACCGTCGCCGAGGAACGGAACTTTCGCGCCGCGGCCGACCGCATGGGGGTCACGCGTTCCGCCGTCAGCCAGACGATCCGCAAGCTGGAGAGGGAACTCGGAGCGGTGCTGCTGCAGCGCACCACGCGCAGCGTCAGCCTGACCGAGACAGGTGAGCGGCTCTATGCCGGCATCGCGCCCTCCATCGCCGAGATGACATCCGCGACCGAGACTGCGGGCAGCCTGGACGGACAGCCGACGGGGCAGTTGAGGCTCGCCGTGTCGTCGATCGCGGAGCAGTTCCTGGCGGGACCAATGCTCGTCGCCTTTGCCGACGCGTATCCCAAAATCCAGATCGACATCGTCGTCACGGACGACGAGTTCGACATCGTCGGGCAAGGCTACGATGCCGGCGTCAGGCTGGGCGAAGTGATCGAGCAGGACATGATCGCCGTTCCCGTATCAGGCGATCAGCGGCAGATCGCCGTCGCTGCGCCCGCCTATCTGGCGCGTGCGGGAACGCCGGCGCATCCGCGCGAACTGGCCGGCCACCGCTGCATCGGGTGGCGCCGCGCGCCCGGCATCGCGCCCTATCGCTGGGAGTTCACCGAGAACGGCCGCGACTTCAGCGTCGACGTCACGCCGGAAATCACCACCAACGACATGGCCCTGATGATAAAGCTGGCGCTGGCCGGCGGCGGGATCAGCGGCGGGCTGGAGGAAACCTACCGCCCGTGGCTCAAGCGGGGCGAACTGGTCTGCGTGCTGGACGGTTTCTGCCCGCAATTTCCGGGTTTCTATTTGTACTATCCGAGCCGCAGGATGCCGACCAAGCTTCGGGCGCTGGTCGATCATCTCCAGCACTTCAGGTGACGCTGGACCGCGGGCGGAGCCGCCCGCGACGTCACTTCACGGGCAGGTGCACGGTGAAGGCAGAGCCCTCGCCGACCGTGGACTTGATGGTCAGCCGGCCGTTGTGGCGGGTCAGGATGTGCTTGACGATCGAGAGGCCGAGGCCGGTGCCCTTTCGGGCGCGGCTGTTGTCGACGTCGACGCGGTAGAAGCGCTCGGTGACGCGCGGAATATGTTCTTCCGGGATGCCCGGCCCGAAGTCGCGGATGGTCACCGCCACCTCCGGATCGGGCGCGTTGGCCGTATCGATCGAAACGATGACGCGGCCGCCCGACTGTCCGTATTTGCAGGCGTTTTCGAGGAGGTTCTCGAACACCTGGAAGAGCTCGTCGCGGTCTCCCCTCGCCCAGGCCGGCTCGTCTCCGAAAGCCTGTTCGATGACGATGCCGGACTCCTTCGCCAGGGGCGAGAGCGAGTCGATGACGCCCTGCACGACCTGGCGCACGTCGACGGTGGCGCCGGGCGGCAGATAGGGCTTCATCTCCAGCCGCGACAGCGACAGCAGGTCGTCGATCAGGCGGGCCATGCGCGCTGTCTGGTTCTGCATGATCTGCAGGAAGTGGTCGCGCGCCTTGGCGTCGTTTCGAGCCGGACCGCGAAGCGTCTCGACGAAGCCGGAGATGGAGGCGAGCGGGGTCCGCAGCTCATGGCTGGCATTGGCGATGAAGTCGGCCCGCATGCGATCGATGCGGCGCGCCTCGCTCTGGTCCTTGAACACGACGACGAAGAGCCCGGTGCCGCGGCCGATCGCCGACGCCGTCACCCTGTAGACGCGCTCGATGGGGACGCGCTCGACATAGTCGACCACCTCCGAAACGGAGGCGCCCGTGCGCACATGCTCGATGGCGGACTGTATTTCGGGGGCGCGGAATTTCATCAGCAGGGAGAGGCCGGGCGCGATCGGCCCAAAGGCGGCGCGCGCGGCATCGTTGACATGCACCGCGGTGCCCGCCGCATCGAAGATGATCAGCGGATCGCCGACCGCAGACGCCAGGCTCTGGGCGGAGAGCCTGTCCAGCCGGCCGGCCTCGGCCGCTGCGGCGCGCTCGGCCCGTCGCTCGCGGCGCGGGGCGAGCACCGCCACGCCGAGCAGGAAGACCATGGCGGCGGCCATGATCGCCAGCGGCGCACGGGCGGAAAAGCCGACCGCGAGGACGGCAAGCCAGCCCGCCGCCAGCATCCAGCGACGCTGCGCCAGCCGGCCAGCGGCAAGGCTCAGCAACCGGCGCGTCTCCTGCTTGCGTCTGGTATCGCCCATCGGCTTCCAATAGCATGAACGATGTCACAGGAAAGGGTGCAGCACCGATGGCGGCAGCGAAGAACGAGGACAAGTCCAAGGCGGCGAAGCCCCGGACAACCGGGCCGCTGAAGATCAAGGTCGCGGGCGTCGAGCGCGTTTTCGACATCGACAATCCCGAGCTGCCCGATTGGGTCGACCACAAGACGGTGGCGACCGGCGGCTTTCCCTACGACAAGAAGCTCGACGAGGACCAATACGAGAAGACGCTCGTGGGCCTCCAGATCGAGCTCGTCAAGCTGCAGGCATGGCAGCAGTCGTCCGGCAACCGCGTGCTGATCCTGTTCGAGGGGCGCGACGCCGCCGGCAAGGGCGGCACGATCAATGCGGTGCGCCAGTACATGAGCCCGCGCACGGC
>DATDJN010000189.1:0-2454 GCA_036520515.1 Rhizobiaceae bacterium | reverse complement strand
CAACGGCATCCAGATCGAGTTCCACGTGATGCGCCACGCCCAGAACCTCGAGACCGTCAACACCTACGAGGGCACCCACGACGTGCACGCCCTCATCCTCGGCCGCGCCCAGACCGGACTGCAGGCGTTTTTCTGAGGTCTATTCCCGCGGCCAGCAGGAATGGACGGGCTCCCCGAGCGCGTCCCTGTCGGCCTCTACGCCAGGACCCGGCTGGCGGCAGGTTCACCTACCGCCGGCGATCCCCAAATCCACTTCGGCCCTCCGACCGCTTTCACGGCACCGGGACGCCCGTCCCGCGCGGCGATCTTTCGAGGGATCCCGCAGCCGGTCCAGCCTGATTGTTTCAACCCCTGATACGATTCCGTTTCCGCTCGCGGTTGTGCGGTTACAGCGCGGTACTACTCCTATCCAGGTGACGAATTGGAAGGAAGTCCGCGATGAACATGCACCCGCAAGAACTGAATTCGGGCGAGCTGTTCTGGTTCAACGGCACGCTGGTGAATGTTCGCCTGTCGTGGAATGCCGGTGAGGATCGCGTCAGCGTCGTCGAACACTACATGCCCTACGGCGAGTCGCCGCCGCTGCATGTCCACCGCAACGAGGACGAGGTCTTCCACCTCCTCGAGGGTTCGATGCGAATGCACATCGACGGCAAGGAGCATGTCATGCATGCAGGCCAGACGGTGTTGGCGCCCAAGGGCAAGCCGCATTCCTTCCGCGTCGAATCGCGCGACGGCGCGCGCTGCCTGACGATCACCCTGGGCGGCGATTTCGAGAACATGATCCGCGAGATGGGCAAGCCGGCGCTGGACGACCGGTTTCCCCCGCAGGTCGACGCAACGCCGGGAATGATCGTCGCGCTCTACGAGGCCTGCGCGCGCAACGGCATCGACATCATCGGCTCCCCGCTATCCTGAGCCGTGCAACGGGCGGCTAAGGGCAGAGGGTGGGCGAGACGCCCTAACGTCTCGTCCATCCTCTTCACGTCGCCTTTTTCATGGATTTTTCGGCTTCTCCGAGCGACAGTCCGCCCAGACTCCAATCGAGGGCCGGCTGCGATGAGCGACACATTCCTCAACCACATCTCGTCCGAACTCGAGGAGCTGAAGTCCGCCGGCCTCTACAAGTCCGAGCGGGTGATCTCCTCGCCGCAATCGGCCAAGATCGAGGTTTCTGGCCGGAAGCTCCTGAACTTCTGCGCCAACAACTATCTTGGCCTCGCCGACAGCGACGAACTGCGCGAAGCCGCCAAGGCCGCGCTCGATCGCTATGGCTACGGCATGGCCTCGGTGCGCTTCATCTGCGGCACGCAGGAGGAGCACAAGCAGCTCGAGGCGAAGATCTCGGCCTTCCTCGGCCTGGAGGACACCATCCTCTACGGCTCCTGCTTCGACGCCAATGGCGGCCTGTTCGAGACCCTGCTCGGCGAAGAGGACGCGATCATCTCCGATGCGCTGAATCATGCCTCCATCATCGACGGCGTGCGCCTCTCCAAGGCACAGCGCTTTCGCTACGCCAACAACGACATGGCGGCGCTGGAGGAGGAACTGAAGAAGGCCGAAGGCAGCCGCTTCAGGCTGATCGCCACGGACGGCGTCTTCTCGATGGACGGCATCGTCGCCGATCTCCAGGGCGTCTGCGACCTCGCCGAGAAATACGATGCGATGGTGATGGTCGACGACAGCCATGCGGTCGGCTTCGTCGGCAGGCATGGCCGCGGCTCGCCCGAGCATTGCGGCGTCGAGGGCCGCGTCGACATCGTCACCGGCACGCTTGGCAAGGCGCTGGGAGGCGCGTCCGGCGGCTACACGTCCGGCAAGCGCCAGGTCGTCGACTGGCTGCGCCAGCGCTCGCGCCCCTACCTCTTCTCCAACACGCTGATGCCGGCCATCGCCGGGGCCTCGCTGAAGGTCTTCGACATGATCGAGGCAGGCGATGCGCTGCGCGAACACCTATATGACAATGCGAAGCGCTTCCGCTCCGGCATGACGAAGCTCGGCTTCACGCTGGCCGGAGCCGACCACCCGATCATCCCGGTGATGCTCGGCGAGGCGACGCTGGCGCAGCAGATGGCCGAGAGGATGCTGGAGCGCGGCATCTACGTGATCGGCTTCTCTTTTCCCGTTGTTCCCAAAGGGCAAGCTCGGATAAGGACGCAGATGTCGGCGGCGCATGAGCCATCCGACATCGAGCGGGCAGTTGACGCATTCAGGGAAGTTGGACGGGAGTTGGGTGTTGTTTCTTGACGCATGCGTATTGTTTGTCGGAGTTTTGTCTAGGAAGGCGGCGCGTCGGTCGATTGTCCCGCGCCTGGTTGCAGCTCTCGTTTTACTCGCCGTCGGGTCTCAGGCCGCCGAGGCCAACGCGAACGATCCGGGGTTGAAGGAAGGGCCGGTACCCAAGATCGAACTGGCCAACGGCAACCTCCTCGAAGAACTGATCCCACTCTTGTG
>DATDJN010000188.1:0-16060 GCA_036520515.1 Rhizobiaceae bacterium | reverse complement strand
GGCGTTGACATCGGATTGACGTGAGACGTGCATATCAATACGATACGCGTGTCTCATAAAAACGCAAGGGCGGCGCCACGCCGTGACTTGCAGGCGGACAGGCAGGCGTCAGACGCCCGCCCCGGAGGAAGCGTTGCGCATCTACGTCGTCGGCACCGCAGACACCAAGGGAGAGGAACTCGCCTATCTCGCCGCGCGCATCGCCGCCGCTGGTGCCGCGCCGCTGGTCGTCGACGTCGGCACGAAAACGCCATCGATCCGGCCGGACGTCGCCGCCAGCGAGGTCGCGAGTCATGGCCCGGCCGAGACGCAGCAGGCGCTCGCGTCCGGTGACCGCGGCCGCGCCGTTGCAGCGATGAGCGCGGCCTTCGCGCGCTTCGTCGTCTCGCGTGACGATGTCGCCGGCGTCATCGGCATTGGCGGCGGCGGCGGCACCTCGATCGTGACCGCAGGCATGCGCGAGCTGCCGCTCGGCCTTCCCAAGATCATGGTATCGACGCTCGCCTCGGGCGACGTGGCCCCATATGTCGGCGTCTCCGATGTCGTCATGATGCCGTCGATCACCGACATGGCCGGGCTGAACCGCATCAGCCGCGTCATCCTGGCCAATGCAGCCTCCGCCATCGTGGCGATGGCGGGGCGGCAGTCAGAGACCTCGGATGGCAAGCCGGCGATCGGACTCACCATGTTCGGCGTCACCACCGCCTGCGTGACCGAGATCGTCGAGCAATTGAAGGCCGACTACGATTGCCTCGTCTTCCACGCCACCGGAACCGGCGGGCGCACGATGGAGAAGCTGGCCGATTCCGGGTTGCTGGAGGGCGTGATCGACATCACGACGACAGAGGTCTGCGACTACCTGTTCGGCGGCGTGTTGCCGGCGAACGAGGATCGCTTCGGCGCGATCGCCCGGACGAAGTTGCCTTATGTCGGCTCGGTCGGGGCGCTCGACATGGTCAATTTCTGGGCCCCGGAGACGGTGCCCGGGCAGTGGAAGGCACGGCTGTTCTACCAGCACAACTCCAACGTAACGCTGATGCGTACGACCGCCGAAGAGTGCCGGGCCATCGGAGAATGGATCGGCGGCAAGCTCAATGCCTGCGAGGGGCAGGTCCGCTTCCTCATTCCGGAGAAGGGCGTGTCGGCGCTCGACATCGAGGGCGGCGCTTTCTGGGATCCTGAAGCCGACGCCGCACTGTGCGAGGCGCTCGAGGCGACCGTCCGCCAGACCGGGCGCCGCCGCATCCAACGCCTGCCGCTTCACGTCAACGACCCGGAGTTCGCCGGCGCGGCCGTCGCCGCCTTCCGCGAAATCAGAGGCCGCTGACGCGGCAGCCACCAACCGAGGACCAGATGCCCGCCATTCCACGCGCCAAAATCCTGGAAAAATTCCGCAACATGATCGGCCAAGGCCAGCCGATCGTCGGGGGCGGGGCGGGCACGGGCCTGTCGGCCAAGGCCGAGGAGGCCGGCGGCATCGACCTCATCATCATATACAATTCAGGCCGCTACCGCATGGCCGGGCGCGGCTCTGCCGCCGGTCTGCTCGCCTACGGCAACGCCAACGAGATCGTCAAGGAGATGGCCTACGAGGTCCTGCCCGTCGTGAAACACACGCCGGTACTTGCCGGCGTCAACGGCACCGATCCCTTCGTCATCATGCCGCGCCTGCTCGCCGAGCTCAGGGACATGGGCTTTTCCGGCGTGCAGAACTTTCCCACCATCGGCCTCTTTGACGGCGCGATGCGCCAGAGTTTCGAGGAGACCGGCATGGGCTATGGCTTGGAGGTGGACATGATCGCCGAGGCCCACGGGCTCGACCTTCTGACCACGCCATACGTCTTCAATCCGGACGAGGCGGAGGCGATGACCGAGGCCGGAGCCGACATTGTCGTCGCCCATATGGGCGTGACGACCGGCGGCTCGATCGGCGCCACCTCGGCGAAGTCGCTAGACGATTGCGTCGGGGAGATCGACGCCATCGCGGACGCGGCTCGTTCCGTTCGCAAGGACGTGATCCTGCTCTGCCACGGCGGGCCTATCTCGATGCCCGACGACGCGCGCTACATCCTCGAACGCTGCCAAGGCCTGCACGGCTTCTATGGCGCAAGCTCGATGGAGCGGCTGCCGGCCGAAGCGGCGATCCGCGAC
Source organism: Rhizobiaceae bacterium (assembly GCA_036520515.1). GTDB lineage: Bacteria > Pseudomonadota > Alphaproteobacteria > Rhizobiales > Rhizobiaceae > Mesorhizobium_K. The sequence goes on along the minus strand of DATDJN010000188.1, from coordinate 13,909 downwards.
CAGACTGCGGATTTCAAGGCGCTGACGATCCGCAGATAATTCCTGTCAGGGGAGGGACCCGATGAGCGATCCGAACAAGATGTTTGTCTATCCGAAGGATGTCGACGCCTTCGGCTTCGACTGGGGCCGGTTGGCGCTAACGGTGGCGCCCGAGGTGAATGGCGCGGCGCGCTTCTCGGGCGGCGTCGTCGACCTGCCGCCGGGCCAGGGCCATGCCCGCCACAACCATCCCGGCGCCGAGGAGATCATCTTCGTCATCTCCGGACATGGCGAGCAGATGGTCGAGGACGAGGGGGGCAATCCGATCACGAAGAAGATCGGGCCCGGCTGCACGATCTTCGTGCCGGAGAGCCGCTTCCATTCGACGCTCAACACCGGCCCGGCGCCGATGCAGCTCTTCGTGGTCTATTCGCCGACCGGGCCGGAACTCGGGCTTCGCGAGTTGCCTGATTTCAGGCTGATCCCGGCAGGCGGGTAATCGCTTGGGGCAGCGTCGCGGAAAAATCGGGACCAGGACACAAATCTGTCGAGTGCGGCGAGGCGCGAAGCTATAGACCGGAGAAGGGCCCCCGATTCGAGTGGCCGTTCTTCGAAAGATGCTCGTGAACAACGGAACCGTTCTGGCGTTGCTCGCCTATGCAGTCTACTCGTGGGCCGATGCAGCCACCAAGGCGCTCGGCAGCGGGCTCAGCGTCTTCGAGATCGGCTTCTATATGACGCTGGTTTCGGCTGTCTGCATCGCGCTGACCACGCCCAAGGATGAAAAGCTGCTCCACTTCTGGCGGATGCAGCGGCCCTGGGCCGTGCAGGCGCGCGCCGTGTCGGGCACCGTCGCGAGCATCCTCAGCGTTGTCGCCTTCACGACCATCCCGCTGGCGGAGGCCTATGCGCTGATCTTCCTGGCGCCGCTCTTCGTCACGCTGATGTCCGTCTTCCTGCTCAAGGAGCAGGTCGGACCGTGGCGCTGGCTGGCGATCGGCGCAGGCTTCGCCGGCGTGCTTCTGGTGGTTCGGCCCGGATTTACGGCGCTGGGTGTGGGCCACGTCGCGGCATTGATCGTTGCCCTGCTCGCCGCCTGCAGCGTGATCCTGATGCGCTCGCTGTCAGCGCGGGAAACACGCACGACGATGCTGGGCTTCCTGATGATTTACATCATCGCGGCCAACGGCGTGGCGATGCTGGTGACCGGCGCGCGGATGCCGACGCTCGAGGAGGCGGCGATGCTGCTCGCGGCCGGCGTCTGTGCGGCAGCCGGCAACATTTTCCTGCTGCGGGCGACACGTTTCGCCCCAGCCGCGCAACTTGCCCCGACGCAGTATTCGCAGATCGTCTGGGCCGTCGTGCTCGGCGCGCTGCTGTTTCAGGAGCAGCCGGATCTCCTGGCCTTGGTCGGACTGGCGATCATCGCAAGCTCGGGTCTGCTCACGGTGGCGCGCGAGCGCATCAGGCTGGGTACCGTGCGCTGGAACCCGTTCAGTAGAAATCGACTTTGACGTCCTACGCCGACGTGCCGCCCCGGTTCCAACCACGGCCGGTGTCGCCGAACATCTCGTAGCCGGTGGCGGTGACGGCGACCGTATCCTCCAGCTTGATGAAGCCGCGCGTCGGGTGGAGCATCGTGGTCTCGACCGAGATCACCATGTTCTCCTCCAGCGGCCGGTCGGCGTCGACGCCCTCATAAGCGACCGGGTGGTTGGTCATCAGGAACGGCACTTCATGGGTAATGACCCCCATGCCGTGACAGAAGAAGTCGGTGAAGGCGGCTGACGGCGAGGTCTTCAACGTGGCCTCCGCCTCGATGATCATCTCCTCGCCCAGCGCGCCGGCCTTGATCTTGGAGAAGGCCGCCTGCTGGATCGCGTCGACCTCATGCAGCAGGTCTTCCAGCTCCGCATCCGGCTCGCCAAGGATGCCCATGCGGCAGAGGTCGCCGATATAGCCGTGGTAGTTGCCGCCGGAATCGAGCGACAGCACCTCGCCCGGCGCCCAGGCCTGCTCCGAGGACGCACGGTTGTGGCTGGATCCCAGCGTGAGCAGGCAATATTCGAACTGCAGGCCGCGATTGGTCTCCTCGCGGCGCAGGCGCTCGAGGATCTCCGCTTTGGTGGATCCCTCATGCGAAGCGGCAATCGTGGCGAGTATGGATTCGGTGATCAGGTCCGAAGCCTTGCGCAGCTTCGCCAGTTCCTCCGGCGTCTTCAGCGCGCGCATGCGCTCGAAGGTCTGCGTGGCGTCGAAGACCTTGGCCTCCGGCAACGCTTTCCTGAACGCGATATAGGCGTCGGACGGCAGGAAGGCCGGCTCGATGCCGATACGCGCGTCGGTGCGGCCGATCTTCGCGAAATGCTCGGCGGCAAGCGCGGCGGCGTCGAGCGAGCCCCAGGTCGACGTATGCACGGTCGGCGTCCAGAAGGGCCGGTTTTGATGCTCGCCGCCCTCCAGCCGGTTGCCGATATAGGCTGCGTTCTCCGGCTTGCCCTTCTCGTAGATGACCAGCGGCAGGTAGCGGCTGTGGCCGATGGCGTCCATGGCCGAGAAGAAGATGAACTTGTAACCGCCGAGCAGGTATTGGACGTTGTGCTTCGAGGCGGCGATGATGAAATCGAGATCGGCATCCTCCATCAGCCGGTCGAGACGATTCTGGTCGAAAGGCGGCTTGGCGTTACGGATATCTTCCGCGATTGCGTCCATTGTGGCTTTCCCATCTCTTCCAGACTGGCGACCGCATCCCCTCGGCCACGCTGGTCCGACCAGTCTGCACCAAACACCCTCGCCCGGTCCAGTAAGCTCCCCACTACCGGCTAATAGACTACCAATCGCTAAACTTTGTGGCGGCCGGCGAATCCGGTGAGGAAAGAGGTCAGGTTGTCGGAGAGTGCGTCGCACAGATAGCCGCCTTCCTGCACGATGACCGTCGGCAGGGAAAGCGCGGCCACCGCCTCGCCGATGCGCGCGAAGCCCGGCGTGCTGACCGAGAGGCCGCCGAACGGATCGCTCTCGAATGCGTCGAGCCCGAGCGCCACGACCAGCGCGTCGGGGGCGAAGGCCTGGACCCGGCGGATGGCGGCTGCGAGCGCTTCCAGGAAGACTTCGTCGCCTGATTTCCGTTGCAGCGGGAGATTGTGGTTGAAGCCCAGCCCCGGCCCCTCGCCGCGCTCTTCGGCATAGCCCCAGAAAAAGGGATAGAATCGCACAGGGTCAGCATGGATGGAGACGGTGAGCACGTCGGCCCGCCGGTAGAAGACGCCCTGCGTGCCGTTGCCGTGATGGAGATCGACGTCGAGGATGGCGACGCGGTCGGCGGTCTTGCGCAGGCGCTGGGCGGCGATGCCCGAATTGTTGAAGAAGCAGAAGCCGCCGGCCACGTCGGCAAAGGCGTGATGGCCCGGAGGCCGGCAGAGCGCATAGGCCGACGACGCGCCGGCTTCCACCGCCTCGGCGGCCGCCACCGCAGTCCAGGCGCTCCAGCACGAGCTGTCGAACGTATGCGCCGAGATGGGGCAGGACGTGTCGGCCATGTGATAGCCGGCCTGGCCGACCGCCGAGTCGGGACGCGATCCTCCGCGCGCGATCGGATGGATATTCGGGATTACCTCCGCCGAGGCGCCGTCGATGCGCTGCCATCGCTCGTAGATGCGCTGCAAAAACTCGATGTATTCGGGCGTGTGGATCGCCGCCATCGGTCCGAGGCCATAGCAGCCCGGACGCTCGATTGTGCAGCCTGCCGCTCTCGCCCCCGCGAGCAGCCGGTCTATACGCTCCGGCACTTCCGGATTGGGTTTCGGTGCACCGGAGGAGAGGAAAGACTTCGGGTCGTGGCGGCGCTGCTCGTTGGCGAAATAGGCTTTCATCTTTTCCCCTCAGCCGTCCCGGTCCGCATCCGCAAGCCTGTCGAAATCGTCGTCATAGGCAGCGTGGATCCGCTCGCTTCGTGAATGCGCCAGGCCCAGCTTCGTATAAAAGGCCTGCGCGTCAGCGTTTGCGACGTCGACGGAGAGACGAATGTAGCCTCCCCCGCGCTGGCGGGTCACGGCGGCCAGCCGCTGCAGCAGTCGCGCACCGATGCCCGACCCACGCAGCGCCGGATCGACGAACAGGTCCTGCACATAGACACCGGGTTCGCCGCGATATGTCGAGAAGCTGGCGAAGAACACGCAGAGCCCGGCGCAGGCTCCGTCCGCTTCTGCGATCAGCGCCTCGAAGGCCGGCGCGTCGCCAAAGCCGAAGCGGCGAATGTCGTCCGACGTGCTCGTTACCTTCTGCGGATCACCCATGGCCCTCGCGAGTCCAACTATTGCGCGATGGATGGTCTCGGCGTCATCCACCGTTGCGAAACGGATGGTTAGCTCTGGTGTTGGAGTTGCCCAGCTCAAAACGCCACCCTGTCGCCGCCCTTCAGCGCCAGCATCGCGCGCGCCTCGGCGGGCGTTGCCGCCTCCAGTGCCAGCCCGTCGAGGATTTTCCTGATACGCCGCACCTGGTCGGCGTTGGACTTTGCAAGCGCGCGCCCGTCATAGAGCGAATCCTCCAGTCCGACCCGCACATTGCCGCCCATCGCCGCGGCGATCGAGAGCATCGGCATCTGGGGGCGCCCGGCCGCAAGCACCGAGAATTCGTAGTCCAGGCCGAACAGCTTGTCGGCGATGCGTTTCATGTGCGTGAGGTTTTCCGGGTCGGCTCCAATGCCGCCCAGTATGCCGAACACGAACTGGATGAACAGCGGCCCCGACACCAGCCCGCGGTCGCGGAAATGCGCCAGCGAATAGAGGTGGCCAACATCGTAGCACTCGAATTCGAAGCGCGTGCCGCAGCCACGCCCGAGTCTTTCGAGCACGGTCTCCATGTCGGCGAAGGTGTTCCTGAAGATCGTGTCGCGCGTCGCCTCCAACAGTTCAGGCTCCCACGCGTGCTGCCACTCCCTGGGCTTGTCGAGGATCGGGAAGAGCGCGAAATTCATCGAGCCCATGTTGAGCGAGCACATCTCCGGCTGGGCCCTCAGCGGCGCGGCGAGGCGCTGGTCGAGCGTCATCAGCGACGAGCCGCCGGTCGTGATGTTGATCACCGCGTCGGTCGCCTGCTTGATGCGCGGCAGGAACTGCATGAAGACATCGGGATCGGCTGTCGGCCGCCCGTTCTCCGGATCGCGCGCATGGAGGTGCAGGATCGATGCGCCGGCTTCGGCCGCGGCGATCGCCTCGGCCGCGATCTGGTCGGGGGTGACCGGCAGATAGGGGCTCATCGTCGGCGTGTGCACCGAGCCGGTGACCGCGCAGGTGATGATGACTTTCTTCTTCGCCATGCTTGCCTCAGGGGTTCACCGGCAGGCCGAATTCGCCGGCCAGCGCTTCCAGCGCATCGGAAAGGATCGCCACGATCTCGCCGATCTCCTCCCGCGTCACGATGAGCGGAGGACAGACCATGAAATTGTCGCTCTCCGGTCCGCCCCGCACGCGCCGTGAATAGACGATCAGCCCGCGCTCGAAGGCGAGGTCGATCAGCCGGACATTGGCGTTCGCCTCGCGCGGCAGCGGCGTCTTCGCCTCCGGATCGGCGTAGATCTCGGCACCGAGCAGCAGCCCCTTGCCGCGCACGTCACCCACGAAGGGGAAGCGACGCGACAGGCCTTCGAGTTCGCTTTTCAGAACCTCGCCCATCGTTGCGGCGTTTTCGATCAGGCCGAGCCGGTCGATCTCCTGCAGCACGGCCAGGCCCGCCGCGCAGGCGACCGGATTGCCGCCATAGGTATGTCCGTGCAGGAAGCCGCCCATCTCGATCACCGGTCCGACGATCCGCTCGGGCGCGGCAATGGCGCCGAGCGGCGCATAGCCCGACGACAGGCCTTTCGACAGCACGACGATGTCGGGCCGGCAGCTCCAGTGGTCGCCGCCGAGAAACTTCCCGGTACGGCCGATGCCGGTCATCACCTCGTCGTGGATCAGCAGTATGCCATGCCGGTCGCAAATCTCGCGGATGCGCCCGAGATAGCTGTCGGGCGGCACGAGCGCCGCGGTGGCCGCGCCGCCGATCGGCTCCATGATGAAGGCGAGCACGCTGTCTGCGCCTTCGTCCATGATTTTCGCCTCGAGCAGGTCGGCGTAGCGAAGGCCGCGTTCCTCGATCGAGAGGTTGTCGCGGTCGCGGTGCACGAAGGGGGCCGGGATCAGCGGCATCGGCCGGCTCATCGGCGCGAAGGTCTTCGTCAACACCTCGTCGCCGGTCGGCTCGAGCGCACCGAGCGTGATGCCGTGATAGGAGGGCATGCGCCCGATCACCTTCCAGCGCTTCTCCTGGCCGGTGGCGACCGCCCATTGCCGCGCCAGCTTGATCGCAGCCTCGACGGCCTCCGACCCGCCGGAGACGAAATAGATGCGTTCCATCCCGCCCGGCAGCCGCTTCGCTAGCTGGCGCGCCAGCTCGTTAGCCGGCTCATTCTGGAAGTGGATCGTATAGGCGAAGGACACGCGGTCCATCTGCCTCTTCATGGCGTCGACGACGGCGCGGTTGCCATGGCCGATGTTCACGTTGACCGCCCCGCTCGATCCGTCGACGTAGCGCTTTCCCGTCGTGTCCCAGAGATATATGCCGCCGGCGCGCTCGACGACCGGCCGCGGCAGCCGCGTGAAGTGGAACAGGTTGGGGCGCGGTGTAGCGTCTGCTTTCATGAAGTCCTCACCGGCCGTTCGCCGCTTGAGATCGGCCGAGATAGCGGTCAAGCACATTGGCGGTGACGCGCTCGACCATGGCGTCCCGGCGTAACAGCCCCGCCACCCATTCGCAGCTTCCGGCGTGGAACACCTCGCCGCGCCCGCGCGAAAAATTGACGATCATGCCGTTCGAGTAGCGGACCTTCTCCAGGTTCTCGTCGCTCGCTTCGCCATGAAGCAACTCGGCGATGAAGCGGCCGTCCTCGTCGCCGAAGAACTGGTCCTCGGCCGACAGGAAGTCGGCTTCCTCGACCTGGCTCGCCATTCCCATAGCCAGGATTTCAAGGCCATCGGGGGCGCCGCTGTCTGCGGTCGGATAGGGCCGGCCATTGCGTATCGCGTAGTCGAGCCCATCGACCTCATAGCCATAGACGTGGCTGTCGGCGCCGAGAAGGTCGCCGTAGAACAGGCCGGTATCGGCGAAAGCCCAATGCTCTGGACGGTAGATCGGAAAGCCGCGCACGCCGCGCGGCGCGCAGCCGCCCCAACCGGCGTAGACGCCCTTCGAGGAATTCAGGCCGAAGGTCTTCACGCCCGGCCTGCCGATCTCGGGTGCCTCCCAGGAATTGGTGGCGCGCGTGAGGTCGCCTGTCTGGTAGGCGGGGTCTTCGGCGCGGGCGCGGTACTTGTAGCAGACATGCCGCCGGCCCTCGTCCTCAAGCCTGGTCTGCCACATGAAATTGCCGGCGAACCGCGCCGCACGACCGCCGCGCTCGACATAGTCGTCGACCGTGTCGCGCATCTCCCAGGTCCAGTATTCGTCATGCCCGACGAAGACGACGCAGTCGTAGCCATCAAGGATGTCAGGCGAGAAATGCAGCTCGTGCTGGCTGGCGAGATCGACCGCGTAGCCCGATCGCTCTGCCCACCGGAAGAAATGGCCGTCATAGCTGGCCCAGCCTGCCGAGGCGTATTTCTTGGAATGGCCGGTCGCCCGCGCCCATTCCATGTGCGGATAGCGCGGCACGGTTCTCGGCGGCATCGAGACTTCGAGAGGCACGCGCGGCGCATCTGGCGGCAGCACGACGAAACCTCGGCACCAGGGACGCTGCGTCGAGACCGCGTGCGCATATTGCTTGCGGTCCGGGCCGGTGATGCCCTCATAGGCATTCGAGCCGCCCCATGTGTTGTACGCGGTCCAGGTGCCGGTCGCCGCCACCTGCAGGATACGTCCCTCCTTCCGCCCCGGCTTCGGCACTACGATGAAGAGGTGGTGGCAGGTGATCTCCGAGCCGTCGCGCCCCTGGGCGGAAAGCGTCGCGCGATAGGCGCCGGACGGCCACTCCTCGCCGATGGCGATGTCGAAACACGCCTCCCAGCCGCAGCCCTCGACCGAGCACTGGTCGGGCGTGTCCTGCCATCGGCAGGCGATACCGTGCCGCTCGAAGATATTTGTCTCGCTGGCGCCGTCCCGATCGATACGGATCGAAAATGTTCTGGCCGTCGCGCTCACGTGGAGGACAGCAATTTCCCCAGGCCTGTAGGAGAAGCGGTCGCTGTAGCACCAGATCTCGCCGCGTTCGCCATCCATGCCCGGATATTCGTAGTAATGGCCGCGCACCGCAAAACGCCGTTCTTCGGGCGTCAGCCCGAAATCGGGAAATTCCATGGCTGGGCCCTGCTTGAGCATCGGGTCGTCCGGTTGCCGGGTCGCCCGGCGGCTGCCGGCGATTGACCGCGTCCTTGGGCGTGCGGTCAAGGGGGACGAGCCTGGCTCCCCAGGCGTCCGGCCGTCTGGCCCCTTTCAAACGGCGATCTGGCGCAAGTTCCGCCGTCTCCGCAAAACCCATTCGCGACTCTTCGGACGCGTGCTATCCACCGCATATGGCGCAGAAGAAAGCACACGAGGTCGAGGCCTGGCTGAGACGGCCTCCCGAGGGCATCGCGATTGTCCTGATCTACGGACCTGATCGGGGCCTCGTTTCGGAGCGAGCCAGGGCGTTTGCCGAGAAGACCGGCCTTCCGCTCGATGATCCCTTCTCGGTGGTGAGGCTCGATGCCGGCGAGGCGGAGCGCGAGCAGGGCCGGTTGCTCGACGAGGCGCGCACCGTGCCGATGTTTTCGAGCCGCCGGCTGCTCTGGCTGCGCAACGCCGGCGCGCAGAAATCGCTGGCCGACGACGTGAAGGCGTTATCGGCAGAGCCGCCGCGTGACGCCGTGATCCTCATCGAGGCCGGCGACCTGAAGAAAACGGCGCCGCTGCGCTCGGCCGTGGAGGGCAGCGCGATCGGCATGGCGCTGCCCTGTTACGGCGACGAGGACCGCGACATCGACTCCGTCATCGACGATGAGCTCGGCAAGAGCGGCATGGGCATTGCCATGGAGGCGCGGGGCGCGCTGCGGCGCAACCTCGGCGGCGACCGCCTCGCGACGCGTGGCGAAATCGCGAAGCTCGCGCTCTATGCGCTCGGCAAGCGCGAGATCGAACTGGACGACGTTCTCGCCATGACCGGCGATGTCTCGGGCGTCTCGGTGGACGACGCTGTCGACGCGATGCTCGACGGCAAGGTTGACGAGTTCGACCAGGCCTTCACCCGCCAGTCGCTCGGCGGCAGCCAGGCCTATACGGTGCTGGCCGCGGCGATCAGGCAAATGCAATCGCTGCAGCTGCTGCGGGCAAACATGGCCGGGCGGAATGCGGCCGCCGCCGTTGCCGCGGCAAGGCCTCCGGTCTTCTTCGCGCGGCGAAAGCTGGTGGAACGGCTGCTCGAGCGCTGGCCGGCCGAGTCGCTGCACCGTGCGCTTGCACGCCTGCAGACCGCAGTCCTTGCCACGCGCCAGCGGCCGGAGCTGGCCGTCGAAATCGCCAGGCAGGCACTGCTCGGCATCGCCGTCGAAGGCCAGAGACTCGCGTCCCGGCGCAGATAACTAGCCGGCTAACTGTATCTACTGTTGCAGTCGGCGGCAGAGGTCGTCGAGCTGGTCGAGCGTGCGGTAGGCGATACGCACCTCGCCGCCTTTTTCCTTGTGCGAGATGGCCACGCTGAGCCCGGTCACGTCCGATAACAGCTTCTCCAGCGCCAACGTATCGGCGTCCTTTTCGGCCGCTGGCGAAGCCTGACGGGCCTTCGGCGCACCGGACTCCGGCTGCTGGGCCAACGCCTCCGCCTGGCGGACCGAAAGCCCGCCATCGACGATGCGCTTTGCCAGGCCGGCCGGATCGGCCGCCGTCACCAGGGTGCGCGCGTGACCCGCCGACAGCGAGCCATCGACCAGCAGGCCGCGGATCGCTTCGGGCAACTTCAAAAGGCGCAGCGTGTTGGCGACGTGGCTGCGGCTCTTGCCGATGACGTTGCCGAGATCTGCCTGGGTGTAATGGTGCTCGTCGATCAGCTGCTGGTAGCCGAGCGCCTCTTCCACCGGATTGAGGTCGGCTCGCTGGACGTTCTCGATGATCGCCAGCTCGAGCGCGGTCCGGTCGTCAACGTCGCGGACCAGCACCGGGATCTCGTTCAGGCCGGCGCGCTGCGCCGCTCGCCAGCGGCGCTCGCCAGCGATGATCTCGTATTTTCCGTCTGGCTTGCGCCTGACGAGCACCGGCTGGACGATGCCATGCTCGCGGATCGACTGCGCGAGGTCGGCCAGGTCCTCCTCGGCGAAGCTCCGACGCGGGTTCTTGGGATTGGGCGATACGAATTCGATCGGCACGCGGCTGTCGGCCACGGCAAGCTGCTGCGCCGCAGGCTTGTCGGCCCTCGGGGCGGGGCGGTCCATTTCGCCGATGAGCGCAGCGAGGCCGCGGCCGAGCCTTTTCTTCGAATGGTCTTCGTTCATGATGTATCCAGTTTATTTCGAGTCCGAATCGAGGCTAGGCAATGCGGAGCCTGCGCTCTCTACGGATCACCTCTGAGGCCAGTTGCAGATAGGCTTGGCTGCCCGAGCATTTCAGGTCGTAGAGGATCGCTGGTTTGCCGTAGGAGGGCGCTTCGGAAACGCGTACGTTTCGCGGAATGACGGTATCGTACACTTGTTCGCCCATGTGTTCGCGGACGTCGGCGACGACCTGCCGGGCGAAACTGTTGCGCCCGTCGAACATGGTCAGCACGATCCCCTGGATGGTCAGATCAGGGTTTATCGAGTTGCGAACCTGATCCACCGTCTCAAGCAACTGGCTGAGTCCTTCGAGCGCGAAGAACTCGCATTGCAACGGCACGAGCACAGAATCCGCCGCAGCCATCGAATTGAGCGTCAAAAGATTGAGCGACGGCGGGCAATCGATCAATATGTAGGTGAACGGTGCGTTCCGCAGCGAAGAATCGCGAACCGCATTGCGCAAGCGGACAACCCGGTCCGGCGTGCCAGCGATTTCCATCTCTATGCCAAGAAGATCGAGGGTCGACGGCACGATCCACAGGCCCGGCACGGCCGTCTGCATGGCTGCCTCCTCAAGCGTCAACGCGCCGGTGAGCACGTCATAGGAGGAAACGGAGCGTTCGCGCCGGTTGATGCCTAGGCCTGTGCTGGCGTTGCCCTGCGGATCGAGGTCGACGATCAGCACGCGTTCGCCGATGGCGGCGAGCGCAGTCGCAAGATTGATGGCGGTAGTGGTCTTGCCGACGCCGCCCTTCTGGTTGGCGAGCGTTATGATGCGTGGTCCGGGTTTCATCGTAACCCTTTGTATGCAATCGGTTTTCAGCGTTTGTTATCGACTGGACGACGGCGTTCGAGATTGGCGATCTCCAAGATAACGCTGTCGGCGTCGACCTTGCTTCGATGTTCTACCAGATCGTACTTCCACAAAAGAGAACTTTCTTGGATTTCACGCCCGTAATCCCGTCCTTTATGCAACAAACCCCTTGCGTCGGTCGAAAGCCAGGGCGAGGCGAGGCCGAGCAGAAGCGGCAACGGCGCGAGGGCACGTGCGGTAACGATCTCCGGCTGTCCTAAATCGGTGATTTCTCCATCGATCCGCCGCGCATGGACACGAGCCGGCAGGGAAAACTCCCCTACGACAGCCTGGAGAAAGCCGGCCTTCTTTCGATTGCTTTCGACCAGGTCGACGTGGCCATCCTTGTGCTCCTTCATCAGAAAAGCGAGGACAAGGCCCGGAAAACCGCCTCCCGATCCCAGGTCGAGCCAGCGGCGGGCGGCGGGTACGATCGCCACCAATTGCGCGCTGTCCAGAATATGTCTGTCCCAGACATCGTCAAGGGTCGACGGCGCTGCAAGATTTATGCGGCTTGCCCACGCGCGGAACATCGCTTCGAAGGCTTCGAGACCATCAAATGTTTCACGTGAAACGGGTCCCGTGACGTCGATAAGCCGTTGGTACTTCGTCACGCAACGCCTTCCTGCGACTGCTCGGAATGCCGGATATGAGACACTATGATTGCCAAGGCCGCCGGTGTCATACCGTCGATCCTTTGGGCTTCTGCGAGCGAACGCGGAGAGCGAGTCCTCAGCTTTTGCTTGATTTCGTTGGACAATCCCGGCACGGCCGAGAAGTCAAGGTTGTCTGGTATTGCCCGCTGCTCTTCGCGGCGGAGCTGCGACGCGTCAATCGACTGCCGTTCCAGGTAAACGGCATATTTTGCTTCGGTTTCAAGGCGTTCGGCGGTCTTGGCCTCGATCGTGGCAAGCTCCGGCCAAAGACGCGACAGCGACGAAACGCTCGCGTCCCTGGTCGCAAGCAAATCGTAGGCTGACCGGCGTATGCCATCCTGGTTCAGCTCGAGGCCCCGCTTTCGCGCCTCGCTTGGCGTTATGCTCAGGCTCTTTGCCAAACAGCGAGCAGACTCCAACGCAGTGCGGATAGCTTCGAATCGGCGCCTACGTTCGGCCGAAGCGATGCCGAGCTTGATAGCAAGCGGGGTCAGCCGCTCATCGGCGTTGTCGGCGCGCAGGGAGAGACGGAACTCCGCCCGGGAGGTGAACATGCGATAGGGTTCCGTGATGCCACGCGCCGTCAAATCGTCGATCATGACGCCGACATAGGCTTCGGTGCGGCTTAGCACGATTTGGTCCTTGTCCGCAGTCCGCCTCGCCGCATTCAAACCGGCTACGATGCCTTGCGCCGCTGCTTCTTCATAACCGGTCGTTCCGTTGATCTGACCCGCCAGGAAAAGACCTTTGACGCGCTTGGTTTCCAGCGTCTTGTCCAACTCGCGCGGGTCGACATGATCATACTCGATCGCGTAACCGGGCTGCAGCATGACTGCCCGCTCCAGTCCCGGGATCGTCTTCAGGATCTCCAGCTGGACGTCTTCCGGCAGCGAGGTGGAAATGCCGTTTGGATAGACGGTGTGGTCGTCCAGGCCCTCGGGCTCGAGGAAAATCTGATGGCCCTCACGGTCGCCGAACTTGACGATCTTGTCCTCGATGGACGGGCAGTAGCGCGGGCCGACGCCTTGGATGGTGCCGGAATACATCGCCGAGCGCCCCAGGTTCTGACGAACTACCTCGTGCGTCGCCGGCGTGGTGCGCGTGATGCCGCACTCGATCTGGCGATTGGCGATGCGGTCCGTCAAGAGCGAGAAGGGTGCAGGATCGTCGTCGGCGGCCTGCATTTCCAGCGCTGCCCAGTCGATGGTCCGACCATCAAGGCGGGGAGGGGTACCGGTTTTCAGGCGGCCGAGCGTGAAGCCGACACGGGCCATGGTCGCCGAAAGGGCGATTGACGCCTTTTCGTTCATGCGGCCGGCGACGATCTTTTTTTCACCGATATGGATCAAGCCGCGCAGAAAGGTTCCGGTGGTAAGGACTACGGCGCCGCAGGCCAGCCGCCGGCCGTCGGACAACGTTACGGCTTCGATTCGATCGCCCCGGATGCCGAGGTCTTCAACCTCAGACTCAATGACATCGAGCAGCTCTTGGTCCGCAATCGCCCGCTGCATAGCAGCAGCATAGAGCTTTCGGTCTGCCTGGGTGCGCGGGCCCCGGACAGCCGGCCCCTTGCGCCGGTTCAGCAAACGGAACTGGATGCCGGCCGCGTCCGCGACGCGGCCCATCAGGCCGTCGAGCGCATCAATTTCGCGGACAAGATGCCCCTTGCCGAGCCCGCCGATGGCGGGATTGCACGACATGGCGCCAATGGTATCGGCGCGAAGGGTCACGAGAGCGGTGCGCGCACCCGAGCGAGCAGCGGCGCTTGCCGCTTCGCAGCCCGCATGGCCGCCTCCAACCACCACGACGTCATAGTTTCCGGCCATTGCAGGCTCCGATTTATTGCGCCGACAGATGTGCGCATTGGCGTTTGGTGTCAAGCC
>DATDJN010000187.1:0-6614 GCA_036520515.1 Rhizobiaceae bacterium | reverse complement strand
ATGGACGCGAGAGTCACCTCGGCCCGCCAGAAGATCGAGATCCACCGCGCCGCAGTCGCCGAAGGCGGCATCACCAACTGCCCGATCCGCTACGTCGTCCAGAACATCTTCGACAAATGGAGCGCGCTGCTCCTGATGGCGTTGGCCGAGCAGCCTTACCGCTTCGGCGAGCTGCGCCGCCTGGTGCCCGACATTTCCCAGCGCATGCTCACCCAGACGCTGCGCGACCTGCAGCGCGACGGCTACGTGCACCGCGAGGTTTTCCCGACCAAGCCGCCGAGCGTCGAATACAGCCTGACCGACATGGGCCGCCAGATGTACGATTCCCTGCAGCACGTGCTCAACTGGGCCGAAAACAACCACGACCGCGTCCGCACCGCCCGCGAGCGCTTCGACGCCACTGTTGGCTGAGCGGTTTTCGCGACGCCGCGGCGGGACTGCGCGGCTATGACGGCGCTCCTGATCGCGAGCCACGACGAGGCTTTGCTTGCGAATGTCGGGATCACGCGTCGCATCGAACTCGGCGGACCCGTTGACGGCGGCGGTGGATCAGGATAGTTCACCGAACCGTAACGTACGGTACGGTTCAAGAGTGTCCGAACAAATCGAGATGGAAGCGCCAACCGAGCGCCAGCAGGCGGTGCTCGACGCAGTGCTCGACCTCCTGGTCGAGGGCGGCGACCAGCTTACCATGACCGCGGTGGCACGGCGGGCGAGCTGCTCCAAGGAGACGCTCTACAAATGGTTCGGCGACCGTGACGGGTTGCTCGCCGCCACCGTGCGCTGGCAGGCCTCGAAAGTGCGCGCCGGCAACTATGACCAGCAGAAGCTCGATGCAGAGGCGCTGCGCGACAGCCTGGAAGCCTTCGCCGCCAACTGGCTGAAGGTGATCTCCAGCCGCACCTCGATCGCGCTCAACCGGGTGGCTGTCAGCCACGCAGCTTCGGGCAAGAGCAATCTCGGCAGGATCGTGCTCGACAACGGCCGCTTCGCCATCGGCGAGCGGCTGAAGCCGTTGCTGGAGGCGGGCAGGGCGGCCGGACTGCTTTCCTTCGAGGATGCGGAGGAGGCGTTCCGCGCATTCTTCGGGCTGGTTGGCCGCGACGTGCAGATCCGGCTCCTGCTCGGCGATCCGCTTAAGCTTTCCGCCGCCTCGATCGAACGCGAGGCGAAGCATGCCGTCGACCAGTTCTTCATCCTTTTCGGAGCGGCAAGCCGTCCGAAAAGCCGTTCTCTCTGACCCAATCAACAAGGAAGGAAACGTATCCATGCGTGTCTATTACGATCGCGACGCCGATCTCAACCTCATCAAGGGCAAGAAGGTGGCCATCATCGGCTACGGCAGCCAGGGCCGCGCGCACGCGCTGAACCTCAAGGACTCGGGCGCCAAGGAACTGGTCATCGGCCTCAAGGCCGGCTCGGCGACCGCCAAGAAGGTCGAGGCCGACGGCCTCAAGGTGATGACGGTCGCGGAAGCCGCCAAGTGGGCCGACCTGATGATGATGGCGACGCCCGACGAACTGCAGGCCGACATCTATCGCGACGAGATCGCGCCGAACATCCGCGACGGCGCTGCCATCGCCTTCGCCCACGGCCTCAACGTGCACTTCGGCCTGATCGAGCCGAAAAAGACCGTCGACGTCGTCATGATCGCGCCGAAGGGCCCCGGCCATACGGTGCGCGGCGAATACCAGAAGGGCGGCGGCGTGCCGTGCCTCGTCGCCGTTCACCAGGACGCTTCGGGCAATGCGCTCGAACTCGCGCTGTCCTACGCCTGCGGCGTCGGCGGCGGCCGTTCGGGCATCATCGAGACCAACTTCAAGGAAGAGTGCGAGACCGATCTGTTCGGAGAGCAGGTCGTGCTCTGCGGCGGCCTGGTCGAGCTCATCCGCGCCGGCTTCGAGACGCTGGTGGAAGCCGGCTACGCTCCGGAAATGGCCTATTTCGAGTGCCTGCACGAAGTGAAGCTGATCGTCGACCTGATCTACGAAGGCGGCATCGCCAACATGAACTACTCGATCTCCAACACCGCCGAGTGGGGCGAGTACGTTTCGGGCCCGCGCATCATCACCGCCGAGACCAAGGCCGAGATGAAGCGCGTCCTGAAGGACATCCAGACCGGCAAGTTCACGTCGGAGTGGATGCAGGAGTATCGCGCCGGTGGCGCCCGCTTCAAGGGCATCCGCCGCAACAACGACAGCCACCAGATCGAGGAAGTCGGCTCGAAGCTTCGCGCCATGATGCCCTGGATCGCCAAGAACCAGCTGGTCGACAAGGCGAAGAACTAAGCCGCGCCTGTTCAAGCCGGGTCATTCCTGGCCTTGAATGACAAAAAGCCCCGCGGGAGCGATCCCGCGGGGCTTTTGCATATCGGTGTCCCGGCGCATCAAACGGCGTCGGGGTCTAAAAAAGGGGGGGTCGTCTCAGAACTTGTAGCCGAGCGTAAGGCTCACGGCGCTGAACGCCGTGTCGACGCGATGGTTGGTATCGAAGTCGGTCATTCCGGTGTTTACCGCCAACGCGCCGAGATCGGTATAATTGTACTCGAGCCCGAGCAGGACATTGTTGGTCACGGCGTATTCGACGCCGCCGCCGGCCGTCCAGCCGGTGCGCGTGCTGGAACCGGTCTCGAAGCCGCCGGTATAGTTATCTCTCATCGTATTCTTGACCTTGCCCAAGGCGAGGCCGCCCTTGGCAAAGATGTGGGCGCGGTCGACGGCATAGCCGATGCGCGGCGTCAGTGTGCTGAACCAGTCGACACTGGTCTCGAAGGAGTCGGTCTCCATGTGCGGGCTGGGGACGGTCTTGCCAATATCGGCCAAGAACAGCGCACCCTCCATGCCGAGCACGACATTGTCGATCTGGTAGTTGTAGCGGACATGGCCGCCGAGGAAGGCGCCGTCGATGCCGTGGCTGTAGCTGTCGCCCGCGTGCGCGTTATAATAACCGTTGGTGATGAAGCGATAGTCGGCGTCGCCCCAGCCATAGCCGGCATTCACGCCCGCGACGAAGCCTGTCCAGTTGAAGGCGGCCAGGGCTTCATGAGAATGGTCGCTGGCCATCGCCGGGCCGCTCATCAGGGCAATGGAAATTGCAGCACTCAGAAGACGCACAATGCTACTCCGATCGAAATACGATCGTGCTTCTAATCGATGCAATCGTCGGCGTACATTTTATTTTTGCAACGGCGAGTGCTTGTCCACGCGAGGCGCCGAAAGTGGCTGGCGCGTGCGCCGGCGGCGAGGAATTCGAACTGCTTGTGGCCGCCGTTAAAGCAGTCGGACTTCATGCGCACTATTTGGTCGGCGAGACTGGCCCTCGGTTCTTGCGGGGACGTGTCAGGGGACCGGACCTCAGCCGTAATGCCAGGCGGGCTTTGGCTCGGTTCCGGAGAACTGGACGCCGCAGCGGTCGAGCTTGCGCCAGCGCAGCGTCGCGCGGTAGCAGGTGCTGTCGGTCGGCACGTACAGCAGGAATTCGGAGGGCACGCGCGCCTCGACCGAAACTCTCAACTCCGCCCCGTTGTTATGCATGTTCCGGATGGTGCAGTAGACGACCGAATTGTTGATCCCGGACAGGATCGACGCGCCCTTCAGCACGCGCCGCCGATGCTCCCTTTCCGGCCTTGATTCTGCTGGCACCGCCATTCCACTTTCTCACCCGATTGAGTGAGGTCGAACCATAACTGCTTATGCTTCACGAGCGGTTAATGCGGAACCGCGAAGACGCGAATTTCGCTGCAAAAACCGGAGGCTGCAGGGAACCGGGCAACCTTGCGCGAGCAACCGACGGGTAGCGCCGCAGCTCGAGGCGGCATGCGCCCGGGGTGCCCGGAGAGGAACCGTTCGAACCCTGCATTCAGGCGGCGCGCGGGATAACCCGGGATCGACTTTGCCGCGTGCGCGCCTGGCGCTACGTCGAGCCGCCGGCAGCAAGGCTGTTGCGTGGGCCAGGGGACCTCCCTTGTCTTCGACCACGCTTGTGGGCAAAGGTCGCGCCCATGTCGCTTCGACTCGCCACCTTCAATGTCGAGAACCTGATGAACAGGTTCGACTATTCAGGCTTCCGGAACCAGCTTCATCAGGACCGCACGCTGGCCCTGTTCGAGATCCGCAACGAGGCGGAGTACCGCCTGCTGGAGCAGGCCCGCACCATCGCGCATGCCGACGATACCCGCCAGCTCACCGCGCTCGCGATCGCGCAGACCCGCGCGGACATCCTCTGCCTGCAGGAGGTCGACAATCTGGAGGCGCTGAAAGCCTTCGAATACGGCTACCTGTTCAAGATGGTGGGGCAGGGCTACCGCCAGAAATACACGGCCTCGGGCAATGACTCGCGCGGCATCGACGTGGCCGTCATGATGCGCCCGGAGACCGCTCACGGCCAGCCGATCGAATTCGTGCGCCTGACCAGCCACGCCCACGTCACCTATGCCGATTTCGGCCTGCACACGCCGGAACTTGCGGCGCTGGGCGAGGCCGAGAACGAGCGGATATTCCGTCGCGACTGTCTTGAGATCGACGTCACCATCGGCGGCCGGCCGCTCACCATCTATTCGCTGCACTTCAAGTCGATGGGCAGTCCGCGCAACGGGCTCGACGGCCGCGAAGCGACGATGCCGATCCGCATAGCCGAGGCGCAGGCCGTGCGCAGGATCATCGAGGACCGCTTCGGCAAGGACCATGCGGGAGCCAAGCGCTGGGCGATCTGCGGCGACCTGAACGACTATCGCCAGCGCGTGCTGATCAGCGGCGAGTCGCATACCGGCTACAGTTTCGAGTTCGTCGACGAGGCGCAGTCGAGCGTGAACGTGCTGCTTGCGGGCGGCTTTTGCGAAAACGTCGTCGAGCGGCGTTCCGAACTCGACCGCTGGACGCTCTACCACACGCGCGGGCCGAAAGAGCGGCACCTGTGCCAGCTCGACTATATCCTGCTTTCGCCGGCGCTGGCGCGGCACAACGCCAATGCCGTTCCCGACATCATCCGCGGCGGCCAGCCGTGGCGCACGCCGTTTCCGCCGGGACAGGAGGTCGAGCGCTATCCGCGTACGGGTTGGGACCGCCCCAAGGCGTCGGACCATTGCCCGGTCGCCGTCACGCTGGACATAGCGTGAGGAGAGCATGTTGAGCTTCGCGCTTCCCCTTGGCGTCGTCCTGCCGGTCGAGGAGATCGATGTCGTTCTCGACCCCTCGCAGCACCCATTCGAGCGGGGCAGGGAAGAGGCGATCGCCGAGAACTGGCGGCATGAGGTCGCGGCCAGGCCGGCGGTATTCGACGGCAAGGTCGTGCTGCTGTCCGAGTTCGGATATGACCGTGGCCGGCTGTTCGGCCGCTGCCATGCCGTCGGCTATTCGACCTTCCTCTACTGGCGCAAGGATCGCGTCGCCACCGCCGTGCACGCCTTTGCGCACCCCATGCTGGTGGCGAGCGACAATGCGCTGGTCGCCATCCGCATGGGCGCGCATACGGTGAATGCCGGCCGCGTCTACTTCGCCGCCGGCTCGTTCGAGCCGGAGGATTTCCCGGATGGAATCGTCGACGCGCACGGCAACATGGCGCGCGAGGTGCGGGAGGAAACCGGCATCGACATCTCGACGGTTCGCCGAGGCGAGCGCCACTACGTTCTGGCGACGCAGCACGGCACTGTCATCTTTCGCCGCTATTTCGTCGATGGGACGGCCGACGAGATCGCCGCCCGCATCCGCGCGTTCGTCGCCGGCGAAAGCGAGCCGGAGATCGAAGGGCCGGTCATCATCCGCAATGCCGGCGACCTGCCCGAAGGCCTGATGCCGCACATGCGGCCGATGATCGACTGGCATTTTTCGACGCCTGCAGCCTAGGCGGCGTCGCTCTTCGTGTCAGTCTCCTGCGCGGGCTTGACGCTGATCTGAAGACCCAGGCTCTTGATGACGCTCAGGAATGTCGTGAGCCTCGGATCGCCTTCTGCGCTTAGCGCCTTGTACAGCCCTTCTCGGGTAATGCCCGTCTTCTTGGCGATCTCGGACATACCTTTAGAACGGGCGACATCGCCCAGCGCCGCAGCTACAAGTGCTGCATCGCCGTCCTCCAGCGCTGCATCGATATAGGCTGCGACCATCTCTGGACTGTCCAGATAATCCGCCGCGTCCCACTTGGTTGTTTCGATCGGCATGATCAAACCTCCTTGGCGAGCTTTTTCGCCTTGGCAATGTCCCGGCTCTGATCGGACTTGTCGCCGCCGCAGAGCAAGATCACGAGCTCCTTTCCACGGCGAACGAAATAGATGCGATAGCCGGGGCCGTGGTGGATACGCAATTCGCTGACACCTTCTCCAACCGGCTTGGCATCTCCGAAGTTTCCGAGCGAAAGCCTTCGAATGCGAATGGTGATCCGCGCCCTTGCCTCCAAGTCGCGCAGCCCTGCCAACCAACTCTCGAAAACGTCGGTGCGGCGTATCTCGATCACCTGTGAACTATAGTTCACAGTCCGCCATGCGGCAAGCTACTCGTGCCTGAGCGCCTCGATCGGGTCGAGCCTGGCGCCGCGCAGAGCCGGGAAGAAGCCGAACACCATGCCGATCAGCGCCGAGAAGCCGACGGCGAGCAGGATGACAGTCATGCTTGGCGCGAAGGGTA
>DATDJN010000186.1:0-2309 GCA_036520515.1 Rhizobiaceae bacterium | reverse complement strand
CGATCACCCATTGCCGGAACGGTTCGCCGACCACCGCGCCTTCGTCGCGCAAGCCGGTAATCTCTTCGACGCGCTTCAGGTCTTCCGGGCGCGTCGCCGGCACGATGCGGTCGACCATCGTCGAGGGGAAGCGGACATTGTCCGATATCCATGCCGCGAGCGGCCTGTCGGCGGCGTCCGCGAAGCTCGTCACGACGTTCCGGAGGATGTGGCCGTTGCCGGGGATGTTGTCGCAGGAGATCAGCGTGACAGGCGCGTTCGACGCCATGCGTCTTGCCAGCATATCGGCCAGCAACCCCGGCAGCGACCGCCGATCCGACACACGCTTCAGATCGTCGGATATCTCGGGCCTCTCCCAGTCTAGCGCACCGCTCGCGGGGATGTGGCAATAGCCTTTTTCCGTCACCGTCATGGTGATGACGTCGATGCCGGGGTCGGCGAGTGTCGCGACCGCCTTTTCGGGATCCTGGTCGGCGTCCAGCACGCGCCTGATCGAGCCGATGACCCGCGCCTCGGCCTTGTCGCCCTCGACCAGCAGCCGCGTGTAATGCCCGTCCTGGGAGCCGAGCTGCGCCTCGATGGAGGGTGGGCGGATGTTGATGGCGATCTCGGCGCGGTCGTCGGCGCCCGCTTCCAGCGCATCCTCCGTATATTCGGCCTGGTGGCAGCGGTGGAAGGCGCCGACGCCGATATGGGCGAAGCCGATCCGCGTCGCAGCGCGATCGTAGCCCGGCCTGCGCACGCCCGCCGGCGCGAGCGGCAAAGTCTCTTCATTCAGCCGCTTCATGCGTCCCTCGGTCCGACCGCCGACTGTTCCTGGTCGATCAGCGCGCCGGTCATCGGCTCCGAGGCGGGGGACAGGAGGAAATGCGTCAGCCTCGCCACGTCCTCCGGCGCCAGCAGCCGGCCGAAGGGTTGTTGCGCGGCCTGCCCGGCCAGCCAGTCGGGACCCTTGCCGAGCGTGTCGGCATGCATGACGCGCTCGGCCGGCGTATCGGCCCAACCCATGTTGATGCCGTTGATGCGGATGCGGTCGAAGCGGTGCGCATGCGCGGCGTTTTTCGTGACCAGCGCAAGTGCTGCCTTGCTGGCGGAATAGACGGTGAGGTCGGTGGCTCCGCCGTGGACGTTGATCGACAATATGTTGACGATCGCGCCCGGCTTCCTGCGCGCGCGCATGTCTTGGAGCGCCCGCTGCATCAGGAAAAAGGGCGTCCGGGCGTTGACGGCGTGGACCCTGTCCCACAGGTCCTGGGTGGCTGAGAGCATCGATCCCCGGTCGGTGGCGCCGGCGGCGTTCACCAGCGCATCGATGCGGCCGAATTTTTCGAGCGCCGCGTCGATGATGGCGTCGGCGGCCGTGGGGTCGGCGAGATCGACCGACACGAAATGCGCCCGGGCGCCCAGCGCCTCGACTTCGGCGGCGACGGAAACGCCGCGCGCTTCGTCCCGTCCGGTGATGAGGATGGCCTCGGCGCCATTGCCGGCGGCTTCCAGCGCGACGGCGCGGCCAACGCCCTGGGTCGAGCCGGTGACGACCAGCGCGGTTCCGGCAAGGGACAGATTCATCGTCGCGCAACTCAATTTCTATTTGAGGAAAAATAGAAAAATCGTTCCGTATGGTCAAGGGGCGGAATGGCGATTGACAGCCTCGACGCTGCCGTCGATCAATGACGAAAGCGGGCAGCGGGGTGGCCCTTTGCGCATGCGTTTCTTCCGATCGCCGGGGTCGATTGGCGTGGCCGTCGCGCGCCTTGCCGGGCTTGCGCTGCTCCTGGCGCTGCTCGGCCTGCGCGTCGCCGATCCGCTGTTCGTCTCGGGCATCCGCAACCAGGGCTTCGACATCTTCCAGCGGATACATCCGCGCCCGACGGTCAAGCAGCCGATCACAATCGTCGACATCGACGAGAAGAGCCTGGAACTGGTCGGGCAATGGCCGTGGCCGCGTTCGGAGGTGGCGCGCCTCATCGACCGGCTGACAGGGATGGGCGCTGTGGTCGTGGGCTTCGACGTGGTGTTCGCCGAGCCGGACCGGCTGTCCCCCGACAGGATCGCCGCCGACAATCCCGACCTGCCGGAGGGCGCGCGGGCGGACCTGCTCAGGCTGCCGTCCAACGAAGAGGTGCTGGCCTCCGCGATCGGGCGCTCGCGCGTGGTCGTCGGCGAGACCAGCGTGCGCGTGGACGACGAGACGCTTGTCGGCAGCGGACAGCCCATTCCCGATGTCCCGCATGCCGCGCTCGGCGGCGATCCGACACCCTTCCTGCTCAAGTTCCCTCGGCTGGTGCAGAACCTGCCGGTCATCTCGG
>DATDJN010000185.1:0-10713 GCA_036520515.1 Rhizobiaceae bacterium | reverse complement strand
CCCTTGGGCGAGATCACATCCTTCACGAAATAGGCCGTCTCCGACATCATCGGCCCCCAGCCCGCCTCGTACCAGCCGACGGAACCATCGTCGAACAGCACCTGCAAATGGCCGTAATTGTACATGCCGGGCGCGATTTCGTCGGTAAGCCGCAGGCCCATGCCGCGCACCTCGATCGGCTTGGCGTCGGTGATCTGGCACATGACGTCGATGTAATGGACGCCGCAGTCGACGATCGGCGAGGTCGTCTGCATGAGCTGCTTGTGAGTCTCCCAGGTCTTTCCTGACGACTGCTGGTTGAGGTTCATGCGGAAGACATACGGTCCGCCAAGCTTGCGCGCCTCGCCGATCAGCCTGATCCAGGACGGGTGGTGGCGCAGGATATAGCCTATGACGAGCTTCCTGCCGTTGGCCTTCGCCGCCGCCACGACGCGCTCGGCGTCCGCCACCGTGGTCGCCAGCGGCTTCTCGATGAAGACATGGCAGCCGGCTTCCAGCGCCATCACCGCATAGTCGGCATGGCTGTCGGAATAGGTGTTGATCGAGGCGACGTCAGGCTTGGTCGCGCGGATGACGTCCGCGAAACTGTCCTTGCTGATGCGGTAGCCCTGCAGTTCCTCGGGCAAGGTGACGTCGGAGCGGTTGACCAGCGCGGCGATCTCGAAGCCCGGATTGTTGTGGTAGGCGAGCGCATGGCTCCGGCCCATGTTGCCGAGGCCGGCGACGACGACGCGCAGAGGTTTTTCGGAATTCACTTCACAGCTCCAGAGGTGATGCCGCGGATCAGTTGCCGCGAGAAGATGAGATAGAGGACGAGCACCGGAAGGATCGCCAGCGAAAGTGCGGCCAGCACCGCGTTCCAGTTGGTGACGTACTGCCCGATGAAGAGCTGCGCGCCGAGCGTGATGGTCTTCGTCGCTTCCGACGGAGCCAGGATCAGCGGGAACCACAGGTCGTTCCAGATCGGGATCATGGTGAAGACGGCGACCGTCGCCATGGCCGGGCGCACGAGCGGCAGCACGAGGCGGAAGAAGATGCGGTACTCGCTGAGCCCGTCGATGCGGCCGGCGTTCTTCAGGTCGTCCGACACCTGCTTCATGAATTCGGAGAGGATGAAGACGGCAAGCGGCAGGCCCTGTGCGGTATAGACCAGCACCAGCGCGGTCAGCGTATTCACCAGCCCGCTCGCCACCATCAGCTGCAGGATGGCGACCGTGCCGAGCCTGATCGGGATCATGATGCCGAGCGCCAGGTAGAGGCCCATCATGGTGTTGCCGCGGAAACGGTATTCCGACAGCGCGAAGGCCGCCATCGCGCCGAACAGCAGCACGAAGAACAGCGAGGCGACCGTGACGATCAGGCTGTTCTGGAAATACAGGAAGAAGTCGCCCTGGTTGAGCACCGTCGTGTAGCCGACGAGGTCGAACGTGGCCGGCGTCGGCGGCGCGAGCGGCGTGCGGAAGATCGCGTTGCGCGCCTTGAACGAGTTGATGACGATGACGACCACCGGGAACAGCGCGATCGCCGTGTAGAGCAGCAACGCGGTGTGCGCGCCGATGGTGCGCGGAAGCGAGGAAGTCGCGCGGCTCATGGTTCCTCCCCTGCGCAGCGGGGGAGGGGGACCATGCAAAGCATGGTGGAGGGGGCAGCTATGTCCATCATTCCATCCTCCTCAGAACTGGTAGCGACGCAGGCGCGTCTGGATGGCGAAGAGGTAGATGCAGACGCCGGTGAGGATGATCAGGAACATCATCGAGGCGATGGTGGAGCCCATGTAGGGATCGCCGGTCTGCAGCTGGAAGCCGAAGAAGGTCCGGTAGAGGAAGGTGCCGAGGATGTCGGTCGAGTAGTTCGGCCCGGCAAGCGCGCCCTGCGCGGAATAGATCAGGTCGAAGGCGTTGAAGTTGCCCACGAAGGTCAGGATGGAGATGATGCCGATCGAGGGCAGCACCAGCGGCAGCTTGATCTTCCAGAACTGCGACCAGCCGGTGATGCCGTCCATCTCGGCCGCCTCGATCACCTCGTCGGGGATGGTGAGCAGCGCCGCGTAGATCAGCATCATCGGGATGCCGACGAACTGCCAGACCGAGATCAGGCCGAGCGTGGTCAGCGCATATTGTTCCTTGCCCAGCCACGGCGTGAACAGGCTCTTCAGGCCGACGAGGTCGAGCAGGTTGGGCGCGACGCCCCAGAGCGGCGACAGGATCAGCTTCCAGGCGAAGCCGACGATGACGAAGGAGAGGATCGTCGGGATGAAGATGGCGGTGCGGTAGAAGGCGGAGAAGCGCAGCTTCGGGCTGGACAGAAGTGCCGCCAGCGCAATGCCGATCGGGTTCTGCACCAGCATGTGGATGATGAAGAACCAGGTGTTGTTCCAGAGCGCGTTCCAGAACGACGCGGACCAGCGCGGGTCGCCGAAAAGCGTGCGGAAATTGTCGAGACCGACAAAGAAGCGCTGCTGGTTCTCGGCGTTGAACAGCGAGAGCTGCAGCGTGCCGAAGAGCGGGATGATCATGATCGCCGTGTAGACGAGCAGCGCCGGCGCGAGAAAGACCGCGATGTGCCAGCGCCTGGGCCTTCTGCCCGCGGTTTGCGTACTGCCGTCCGTCATATCGACCAGAGATCCTGAAACACGTCGCCGACGAAATGGTCGGCAAGTTCATAATGTTCGACGCTGGCCGACTCGATCAGCGCAGCCCCCTCCGCCGGCAGCACCGGCGTCTGGCGCCAGTCATCCCCCATCGCCGCGCGCAGCGCTGCCTCGCCTTCCCAGATCTGGACGATGCAGCGGCTGCGGTCGTCGCCGCGGGAAAGCGGGTTGCCGGCAAAGAAGGCGACCAGTCCCGGGCGCTCGCGCAGCCAGGGATGGCGAGTTCCGTAAGCGAACTCGCGGAACTCTTTCTCTTTGCCTGCGACGACTGTGCAACGATAGACGCGGATGATCATGGCACGCCTCGATCCCTTCCGGTTGACAGGGGGGACGGCCTGGCGGCCGCCCCTCCCGAGCCCAAACCTTACATTGCTGAAGGCGTGATGCGGAAGCGTGCCACAGGCAGTCCTACTTTACAGGCTTGAACCAGCTGTCGAGGCCCTTCTGCAACTCGGCCGCGGCGGCCTCCGGCGTTTCCGTGCCGTTGATCACGTTGGCCGACTTGACCCAGGTCTCGTTCTCGAGGTTCGGCGTGCCGCGCGACAGGATCTGGTAGGTCGAGCGGATGGTCGGCTTGCACTTCTCGCGCCAGGACACGAATTCCTGCGCCAGCGGATCCTCCATCTTCACCGGCGTCGACGACAGGCTGAAGAAGCCCGGCAGCGCGTTGGCATAGATCGTGGCGAATTCCGGCGAGGCGACCCAGGTGAGGAAGGTCTTTGCCGCGTCCGCATTGGCGCTCTTGGCGTTGAGGCCGATGCCGATGTCGTTGTGGTCGGAGATGTAGCAGGTGTCGCCGGCATTCTTCACCGGCGGGGCGAAGGCGCCCATCTTGAACGGCGCCTGCGAATTGAACACCGAAATCTCCCACGAGCCGGCCGGATAGATCGCCGCGCGGCCGAGCGTGAACAGGTTCTGGCTATCGGGATAGGACTGCGCCTCGAAGCCGTCGCCGAGATAGTCCTTCCACTTGGCGAGCACGGCGAAGGGCTCGACCCACTGCGGGTCGGTCAGCTTCTGCTCGCCCTTGATCAGCGCGAGACGGCCTTCCTCGCCCTTCCAGTAGGTCGGGCCGATGTTCTGGTAGCCCATGGTCGCGGCTTCCCAGAGATCCTTGGTGCCCATCGCCATCGGGATGTAGGTGCCGTCCGCCTTGATCTTGTCGAGCGCGGCGAAGAACTCGGCCTCGGTGGCCGGCACGGCGATGCCGAGCTGGTCGAAGGCGTCCTTGTTGTAGATGAATCCGTGGATGACCGAGGCCATCGGCACGCAGAACGTGGTCGCGCCGTCATCCGTCGTCCAGGCGGACTTGGCGACGTCGGAGAAGTTCTCCATGCCGGAGAGGTCGTTCAGGCCGGCGAGATGGCCCTTGTTGAAGAGCTCGAGCGATGCGTCGAAGGGACGGCAGGTGATGAGATCGCCCGCCGAGCCGGCGTCGAGCTTGGCGTTCAGCGCCGCATTGTATTCGGTCGGGGCCGACGGCGAGAAGACGACCTTGATGCCCGGATTCTTCGCCTCGAAGGCCGGGATCAGCTTCTCCTGCCAGATCGGCAGGTCGTCATTGCGCCAGCTTTCGATGGTGATCGTCTTGTCCTGCGCGAGGGCCGCCCCTGCAACGAAAGTGCCCGTCGCCAGGACGCTCGTGCCGAGAAGCAGAGCGGTAAACGTCATGCGTGTCATTTCACAGTCTCCCTGTTTTGACCTGTTCCAGATTTTCCTGTCATGGAGCCGGCCTGCGCCTGCTCCCCTCCAAAGTCGACAGGGCCGGCCGCAGCCTGCGTCCGGTCCGGTCGAGCAATTCTTCGGCGGCCTGCGCGTCGGCAGCCCCCGCGGCGACGAGGATCGCCGGCTTGACCTGCCCGCCCGTCTTCTCCAGCGCGCGGAGCGCCTGCTCCTCGTCGCAGCCGGAGACCGCCGCGACGATGCGCGCCGCGCGGGCGCGCAGCTTGATGTTGTCGGCGAAGAGATTGACCATGTAGCCGTCGTGCACATGACCGAGATTGATCGCGGCGAGCGTGGAAAGCATGTTGAGCGCGATCTTCTGCGCCGTGCCCGCGCCCATGCGCGTCGAGCCGGCGATGACCTCCGGCGGCGTGGCGAGCAGGACCGGCGCTTCGGCCAGATCAAGCAATGGCGAGCCGGCATTGTTGGCGATGGCGATGGTGCGCGCACCCCGGCGGATCGCTTCCTGCAGGGCACCCATCGCATAGGGCGTCGAGCCGCTGGCCGAGACCGCGATCAGGCAGTCGCCCTTGCCCAGCCCCGCCCCGGCGACCTCGCGCGCGGCTTGCGCGGCATCATCCTCCGGCGCGCCGGCCATGTCCTGCAGGGCGGCCGCGCCGCCGGCGAACAGGATGACGATGCGCTCGCGCGGGATGCCGTAGGTGCCGGGAAGCTCCAGCGCGTCGGCCAGCGCCATCAGGCCCGAACTGCCGGCCGCCGCATAGGCCAGCCTTCCGCCTCCGGCCAGCGTCGCGGCGACGATCGCGGCGGCATCGGTTATCGCGGGAATGGAGTTGCGGACGGTTTTCGCCGCCTCGACCTGCGCGTCGGCCAGGAATCCGAGGACGGTGGCGGGCGGCTGCTCGTCGAGCCCACCGGAACGTTCGTGCACTGCCTCCGTGCGCTTTTGCGCCATCCCGGTACCTCCTTCATCGACCATACCAAAAAAATACCACTTGTCCAGCGTCGTTAACGAGCCGGGAGTGGACGAGCAAGCCGGCAGATCGTAACGCTCTGTAAATCCTTCATAATTCTGATTTTTGTTTCTGCAACGGAAATTAACGCTTGGCTATTGGTATTTTATTGGTATCATCCACTTCAGGAGGAATTCCCTTGGCATTCATGCTCGGCATCGACGGCGGCGGCACCAGTTGCAGGGCGGCGCTTGCGACAGCGTCCGGCGACGTCATCGGGCGCGGCAAGAGCGGCCCGGCCAACATCCGCACCGACCTGACCCGGGCGCGCGAGAACATCGTCGACGCCGCCAGGCAGGCCTTCGCCGATGCCGGCAAGGACCCGGCGCTGATCCCCGAGACCTATGCCGTGCTCGGGCTCGCCGGAAGCAATGTCGGCACCTACGGCCAGCAGCTCGAGACCATCCTGCCCTTCGCGAGGAGCCGCGTCGAGACCGATGCGCTGATCGCGCTCGAGGGCGCGGTCGGCGAAGGCGACGGCGCCATGGCGATCCTCGGCACCGGCACCGCCTACATGGTGCGCAGGAACGGCGCGGCGCGCGCAATCGGCGGCTGGGGCTTCCAGGTCGGCGACCAGGGTGGCGGCAGCCGCATCGGCCGCGAGTTGCTCGAGGAGACACTGCTTGCGCATGACGGCATCAGGCCGGCCTCGCCGCTGACGAACGAAATCATTGCCGTCTTCCGCGGCAATCCACAGGACGTCGTCGAGTTCACCATCAACGCGAAGCCCGGCGACTATGGCGGCTTCGCGCCGAAGGTCTTCGACTTCGCCGCCCAGGGCGATCCGGTTGCGGAAGCCATCCTGGCGCGGGGCGTCGCGGCGATCGAGGCGTCCCTGGCGGCGCTCGACCTCGACGGCAGGTCGCCGCTCTGCCTGC
This sequence comes from Rhizobiaceae bacterium, assembly GCA_036520515.1. Taxonomy (GTDB): domain Bacteria; phylum Pseudomonadota; class Alphaproteobacteria; order Rhizobiales; family Rhizobiaceae; genus Mesorhizobium_K. The sequence goes on along the minus strand of DATDJN010000185.1, from coordinate 4,489 downwards.
TCGGCGGCCTTGCGCCGCTCTACGCACCACGGCTTTCAGCCCGCTACCAGGCGATGCTGCGCGACCCCCGGCGCGACGCGCTTGGCGGCGCGGTGGCGATGGCGACGCGCCTGTTCGGCAATGCGGAGGCCACCCGTGGCTGACGCGGCCCAGTACATCTTCGAGGCGGTGCGCGACGCCGCCCAGAACGGCGCGCCCCTCTATTTGCAGCTCAGGAAGAGCATCGAGGAGGCGGTGAACGCGGGCGTCATCGGCCCCGGCGACGCGCTGCCTTCCGAGCGCGACATCGCGGTGAAGGCCGACGTGTCGCGGGTCACCGTGCGCAAGGCCGTGCAGGATCTGGTGCGCGGCGGCATCCTCGTCCAGCGGCACGGCTCCGGCACCTTCGTCGCGCCGCGCGTCAACCGCGTCGAGCAGCCGCTGTCGCGGCTGACCTCCTTCACCGAGGACATGGCGCGCCGCGGCATGAAGGTGCGTTCCGAATGGCTCGACCGCGGCCTCTATACGCCCTCGCCCGAGGAGGTGATGACGCTCGGCCTTTCCCCCAGCGACGAGGTGGCGCGGGTGGCGCGCCTGCGCATCGCCGACGACACGCCGCTCGCCATCGAGCGGGCCTCTCTCACAGCCGCGATCCTGCCCGACCCTTCCGCCGTCGGCGAGTCGCTCTATGCCGCGCTCGACAGGACCGGCAACCGTCCCGTGCGCGCCATACAGCGCCTGTCGGCGAAGAATCTCAGCCAGGCGGAGGCGGCGCTGCTGGGTGCGGCGCCCGGATCGGCCAGCCTCAACATCGAGCGCATCTCCTACCTTGCCAGCGGCAAGGTCATCGAATTCACACGCTCCGTCTATCGGGGCGACGCCTATGATTTCGTCGTCGAGCTGAGGCTCGGCGACAGGACCGAGGAAGGAAAGACGTGACCGAGACTTTCATGCGGCGCGAGATCGCCGAGATTCCCGAAGCGGCAGCGCGACTGCTCGATGCATCCGATGGAACGCTTGCCGCCGCCGGCAAGGCGCTGCGCGAGCTGTCGCCGCGCTATCTGACGACGGTGGCGCGCGGCTCGTCCGACCACGCCGCTTCGTTCCTGAAATATGTCGTCGAACTGACCGCCGGGATTCCGGTGGCATCGCTCGGACCCTCCATCGCCTCGATCTACGGCGCGAAGCTGAGGCTCGACGGCTCGGCCTGCCTCACCATCTCGCAGTCGGGCAAGAGCCCTGACATCGTGGCGATGGCCGAGACGGCGCGCGCCGGCGGCGCGCTCACCGTCGCCCTCACCAACACGGCCGGTTCGCCGCTTGCCCAGGCATCCGACCATGCCATCGACATCCTGGCCGGCGAGGAAAAGAGCGTCGCCGCGACGAAGAGCTTCGTCAATTCGGCCGTCGCCGGACTGCTGCTGCTGGCCTATTGCGTCGACGACAAGGAACTGCTTGCGGCGGTGCGCCGCCTGCCCGAGCATTTCCGCAAGGCGATCGGCTGCGACTGGATGCCGGTCGCCGAGGCGCTGACCGGAGAGAACTCGCTCTTCATCCTGGGACGCGGCCCGTCGGCGGCGATCGCCAACGAGGCGGCGCTGAAATTCAAGGAAACCTGCGCCATGCATGCCGAGGCCTACAGCGCGGCCGAGGTGATGCACGGGCCGCTGGCGCTCGTCGGCCCCGGCTTCCCCGTGGTGGCGCTCGCGGCGCGCGACGCGTCGGAGCCGTCAATCGCGTCGGCCGCCGACCTGATGTCCGGCAAGGGCGCATCGGTCTTCGTCACGTCGGCGCTGGCGGGGAAGGCGACCGCACTGCCGCATGCGGCGACCGGCCACCCGATCACCGACCCGCTGACGCTCATCGTTTCCTTCTACGCCTTCGTCGAGGCCTTTGCGCGGCATCGCGGGCTGAACCCGGACCAGCCGCCGAACCTGCGCAAGGTGACGGAGACGATATGAGCGACCTGCTTGCCTTCTCGGCCAGACGCGTCTTCGACGGCGAAGCCTGGCACGACGACGCCCTGCTGATCGTGCGCGGCGATGCCGTGGACGGGATCGTCCCGCGAGCCGATATCCCGGCGGGCGCAAGAATCGTCGACGCCGGTCACATCCTGGCGCCCGGCTTCGTCGACCTGCAGGTGAATGGCGGCGGCGGCGTCATGCTCAACGACCAGCCGACCGCCGAGGGCATCGCGACGATCTGCCGTGCGCATGCGCCGTTCGGCACCACTGCGCTCTTGCCGACGCTGATCACCGACACCCCGGAGGTGACGGCTGCCGTCATTGCCGGCGGCATCGAGGCGGTGCGCGCGAAGGTGCCCGGCTTCGCCGGCCTGCATCTCGAAGGGCCGCACCTCTCCATGGCCCGCAAGGGCGCGCACGACCCGAAGCTCATCCGGCCGATGTCGGAAACCGACCATGCAGCGCTGGTCGCGGCGAAGAAGGACCTGCCGGTGCTGCTCACCACGGTCGCGCCGGAATCGGTGACGCCCCAGCAGGTTGCCGCCCTTGCCGGCGCCGGACTGACCGTCAGCCTCGGCCACACCGACGCCAACTACGCCACCGTGCGCGCCTATGCCGAGGCAGGCGCCACCAAGGTGACGCATCTCTTCAATGCGATGAGCCAGATCGGCAACCGCGAGCCCGGCATGGTGGGCGCCGCGCTCGACATTCCCACCCTCCATGCCGGGCTGATCGCCGACGGCATCCACGTCCATCCCGCCAACATCGCCAATGCCGTGCGCGCCAAGCGCGGGCCGGGCCGGATCGTGCTCGTGACCGACGCCATGTCCGCCATCGGCACCGACCTCACATCCTTCACGCTGAACGGCCGCACGATCTACCGGAAGGACGGCAGCCTGAGGCTCGCCGACGGGACACTCGCCGGCGCCGACCTCGAGATGATCTCGGCCGTCCGCTTCATGCATCGGGAGATCGGTCTCGATCTCGCCGAAGCGTTGCGCATGGCCTCGCTCTACCCTGCCGAGGCGATCGGCCAGGCCCACCGGCTCGGCAGCTTCACGAAGGGCGCCGCCGCCGACATCGTGGCGCTGTCGGAGACGCTTGATGTGGCCGGCGTCTGGATCGGCGGGACGCGGATCTTTGAGGCTTAGCCGACCATGACACGGCGGCGCAGCGCCGCCCCTGAACCTGCCGGCGAGGCAGGTCGTGACCTTTAGGCAGTAGCCTTGATCTTTTCCTTGGCGGCAGCGGCAAGAAAAGCCGACCTGGTCACGCCAAGTCGCCGCGCGGTCTCATCTATGTCGAGCAAAAGACCTGCATCGAGCGAGATATTGGCGCGAGCCAGGCGGCCGGACTCTCGGATCAGCGGGACGTAGGCGAGAACAGCGCCCGCCGTGAGGGCCTGACGGACTTCCGGATCGGCGACAAGCTCTTCGATACGGCGGGGACGTGGCGGCTCCCGTCCGTCGGCGAGCTCATCGGCCATCCATTCCGAAAGTGCGTCGGCAGCATCATTGATCGCCTCGTCCTGCGAACTTGCTTGCGCCACGCAACCGGGTGCGTCGGGAAAGCTGACCCCATAGAGGCCGTCATCGGTGTCGACAATGGCTAGATAGCGGGCCATTTGATTTGCTCCTTCATTGTACCGTCCAGCCGGCCGCCTTGGCGATCGAGCGAGCGACCCCCAGCGTAACAGTACGGTGGCGCGGGATCAGGATCGCCGACTTACCAGGCTTGCGGTACTTGTCGTGCTTGGTACCGCCGATAAGTTGCCAGCCCTCCCGTTCGAGGCGCGCCTTTATCTTGGCAGTGTTCGTCTCAAGCGGCATGACACCCCCTTGATGTGCAAATATTTACGCATTCCAGACATAGATATCAAGTGAGTAATGCGCACAATATTGCGCATCACCGGAAGCAAAGAACCTACTGGCCGGCTGCCGTCGCCTCTGCGTCGGCGCGATAAGCCGCTGCAGGTCGGGGCTGATCTGCAGCCTGCGGCAGTTCGGCGGCGTGCCGATCGTGCCGCGCGGGCAGCGGTCGGCCTGCTCCTTGCGGCAGGCGCCGCGGATCAGGCTGGTGCCACGCGGGCAGACACAGCGGCCGTCGCCGAGCCTGATTTGGCCGGGCAGCAACTTGCACTCCTTCACCGGCGGCACCGGAGGCGGCTCGCCGCCCGCCTTCCTGCACTGCCCGTTGCGGAAGGTCGTTCCCTCCGGGCAGACGCAGCGGCCCGCATCGTTCATGACGAAGCCCGGCGCGCACGCCTCGACCCTGTCGGCGATGGTGAAGGCGTGGCAGGCATAGGGCCGCGTTCCCGGGCGGCCGCCGGTCCCGGGCGCCGTAGACTTTATCCGCTCGGCGTTCGCCACCGGCGCACCCGGCGGCACGACGCCGACGCAGTTCTCGGCCGACAGCGGCTCGGCGATCCTGGCCAGCGGCCCGCCCGCGGGGATGATGACCGTCACCCGGTGGACACTGGACGCGCCGGGTCCGAGCGTCAGCGGCGCGATGCAGGATATCGGCAAAGCCGCTGGCTCCGGCGAACA
>DATDJN010000184.1:0-3635 GCA_036520515.1 Rhizobiaceae bacterium | reverse complement strand
GAGGTGCTGACCTGGCTGGAAAAGGCGACGGCGCCGCTGCCGCACGATGAGAAGGATTGAGCCGGCCGCTCAGCCGAAAATCTGCCGCCCCGCGACGAGCACGGCGGCGGAGACCAGGAACAGCGCCAGCATGCCGAAGCGCAGCGACATCAGCGCGGCGACGATGAGCGCCGCCCATTCGACCGGCCCGGCCGTCAGCGCGGCCGGCGCGACCAGCGTGGTGAGCACCGCCGCCGGCACGGCATTCAGCCCGGCCTCGACGCGCGGGTGGACGGTCTCGAAGCGCGACAGCACCAGATGCCCGCCGACGCGCGTGAGATAGGTCAGCACCGCGGCCCCCAGGATGATCCAGGCGGTCGTGCTCATGGCTCGATCACCTCGCCCTCGGGCCCAAGTCTCTCGCGAACGCGCGGCGGGAATATCGCGGCGTATGCGACGCCGGCAGCCGCGCCGATCGACACGTGCCAGGGTGAGCCGACCGCCTTGAAGGCGACGATCGACGCCGCAGCGCTGATCGCCACGACCGGCAGCCAGCTGGCGCGCTTGCGGAAGCTCATGACCAGGCCGAGGAAATAGATCGGCAACAGGAAGTCCATGCCGATGGCATGCGGGTCGGGGATCAGGTTGCCGAAGAAAGCGCCCAGTCCGCTTTCGACGACCCACGGCACGTAGATGACGGCTCCCATGCCCATGTACCAGGCGAAGTTCACCTTCTCGCCGGCCTCGCCCTTGATCTCGGCTTCGGCATATTGCGGGTCGGTCAGCACGAAGAAGCCCAGCGCCTGCTGCAGCGTCGGCCAGTGGCCGATGCGACGGCCAAGCGAGGCGGAATAGAGGACATGGCGGAAGTTGACGGCGAAGATCGAAACCACCACCAGCCAGGGCGCGATGTTCTGGCCGAACAGTTCGAGGCCGACCATCTGGCTGGCGCCGGCATAAACGGTCGCGCTCATCAACATGGCTTCCCCGACGGAGAATCCGTTGTCGATGGCGATCACGCCGAAGAGGAAGGCGAAGGGCGCGGAGGCCACCGTCACCGGAAAGCCGGCGCGAACGCCCGCCCAGAACTCCGACGCGGTCGTGCCGCGGTTTTCTTCGATCGCCTCGGCGGACATCTGACTTTCCGGTTGGAGCCGGGACATATAGGCGAGCGCCCCTGACAAGTCAGATGAATTCGCCTGAGCCAACGATCAAAGCTTGTGATGCCGGCGCTCAGAGCTTTCCTACCCGCTCGAACCACTGATCCTCGTCGATCACCTCGATGCCGAGTTCGCTCGCCTGCTTGAGCTTCGAGCCGGCGCCCGGGCCGGCGACCACAAGGTCGGTCTTTTTCGATACGGAGCCGGCGACCTTGGCGCCCAGCCGCTCGGCCATGGCCTTCGCCTCGTCGCGCGACATCTTTTCGAGCGAGCCGGTGAAGACGACGGTCTTGCCGGCGACCGGCGACGACACCGCCGAGACGGGCTCCTCGTCCAGCGGCGTGACCCCGGCTGCAAGCAGGGCGTCGACTGCCGCGCGGTTGTGTTCCTCTGCGAAGAAATCGACGAGCGCTTCGGCAACGATGCCGCCGATGCCGTTGACGCCGACGATCTCCTGCCATTCCGCATTGCCGGGATCGCCCTTGCCTTCCGGCGGCTTCGCCGCCTCCGCGGCCGTCCGCAACCTGTCGAAGCTCAGGAAATGCCGAGCCAACCGCTTGGCGTTGGTCTCGCCGATGTGGCGGATACCGAGCGCGAACAGGAAGCGCGACAGATCGACCTCGCGGCGCGCATCGATGGCGTCGAACAGCTTCTTCACAGAGACCGCGCCGAAGCCCTCGACATTCTCCAGCCTGCCCATGGAACCTTCCAGCGTCGCCGGCAGTGCCTCCTGACGGCGGCGTAGCGTGAAAATGTCGGCGGGGGTCGAGACCTTCAGCGCCTCGTTGTCATTGTTGAAGAAGAATTCGATCTGCTTCTCGCCAAGACCCTCTATGTCAAAGGCATTGCGGGAGACGAAATGGCGGATGCGCTCGACCGCCTGCGCCGAGCAGATCAACCCGCCAGTGCAGCGCCTGACCGCCTCGCCCTCCTCTAGAACGGCATGGCTGTCGCAGATCGGGCAGCGGTCCGGGAACTTGTAGGGCACCGCGCCGGCCGGCCGCTTCTCGGCTACGACGCCGAGGATCTGCGGGATGACGTCGCCGGCGCGTTGCACGATGACCGTATCGCCGACGCGGACGTCCTTGCGGGCTATCTCGTCCTCGTTGTGGAGTGTCGCGTTGACGACGACGACGCCGCCAACGGTGACCGGCTCAAGCCGTGCCACCGGGGTCAACGCACCGGTACGCCCGACCTGGATATCGATGGCGGTAAGCACCGTGGTCGCCTTCTCGGCGGGGAATTTGTGCGCGGTCGCCCAGCGCGGGCTGCGTGAGCGGAAGCCAAGACGCTCCTGCAGGTCGAGACGGTCCACCTTGTAGACGACGCCGTCGATGTCATAGGGCAGTTCGGCGCGCTCGGCCTCGATGCGGCGGTATTGCGCGAGCAGCTCCTCGGTCGAGCTGCAGCGGACCATCCGCTCGTTGATGCGAAAGCCCCAGTCGCCGAAGCGCCTGACCACGTCGTACTGGGTCGTCCCAAGCGGCTCGCTGGTCTCGCCCCAGGCATAGGCGAAGAATTTCAGCGGGCGCGACTTCGTCACCTCCGGGTTCTTCTGCCTGAGGCTGCCCGCCGCGGAATTGCGCGGATTGGCGAAGGTCTGGCCTGTGTCCGCCATGCGCTTCTGCAGCTCGAGAAAATCGTCGCGGCGCATATAGACCTCGCCGCGGACCTCGACAACATCAGGGGCGTCCCCGGGAAGTTGCTGGGGAATTTCCTTGATGGTCCTGATGTTGGCGGTGACGTTCTCGCCAGTCGTGCCGTCGCCGCGCGTCGCCGCCGTCACCAGCTTCCCGCGCTCGTAGCGCAGCGACATGGACAGGCCGTCGATCTTGGGCTCCGCCGTGAACACGAGCTCGGCGCCGGGTGACAGGCTGAGGAAGCGCCGGACGGATGCGACGAAGTCGACCACGTCCTCGTCGGAGAAGACGTTGTCGAGGGAAAGCATCGGCCTGGAGTGGCGCACCTGGGCGAAGGCGGAGGAAGGCGCTGCGCCGACGCGGCGCGAGGGCGAATCGTCACGGATGAGTTCGGGAAAGCGCGCTTCGATCTGCGCGTTGCGCAGCTTCAGCGCGTCATATTCGGCGTCGGAAACGGTCGGTGCGTCCTCGCCATGGTAGCGGCGATCATGGCCTCCAATCTCTTCGGCGAGCCGCGCCAGCTCGGCGGCAGCCTCTTCCTGGGTCAGCGATTCGATTGGAGTTTCAGGCTTTGGCATGCGTGGTTCCATGTTTGGCCGGACTATGAGCGCAGCGATGCAAAAGGTTCAAGTGTGGGGCTGTGGACTGCTGCCATCTTCTGTTCTTCCTCCCTCTTTGGGGATGAGGAAAGGCGTTGCCCGGCCGAGCTTCATCGTCGCCACGCCCCGCTTTCGCGGTCTGGCCTTTGTCGAAGCACGCTGCTCGCCACGGGAGCAGAAGTCGGGAAGCGGGGCGCAGGGCCAAGCCTCTCAATTATTATACGTGGCCGGTCTCCCGCGCCCCGCCGGCATATGCT
>DATDJN010000183.1:0-2600 GCA_036520515.1 Rhizobiaceae bacterium | reverse complement strand
GGCGACCGTTCAATCGAACAGGCTCGGCGTGTGGTTCACGGCCGCGCCCTCGATAGCCAGCATCTTCAACTTCGTCACCACCCCGCCATTGGCGGAAAAACCGCCGGGCTTGTTGCCCGCCGCCAGCACGCGGTGGCACGGAACCACGATCGGACAGGGGTTGCGCCCGAGCGCCTGGCCGACGTCGCGCGACAGCTCGACCCCGCCGAGCTTCCTGGCGATGTCGCCATAGGTCATGGTCTGCCCCGGGGGGATCGTGCGCGCGATGTCATAGACGCCACGGTTGAAGTCGGGCACATCTTCGAGATCGAGCACGACGTCGTTAAGGTCGTTCGGCTTGCCCTCGAGCAGTTCGACGATCCCGTCAATCGCGGCCTGCACCTTCGCGGGCGGCGGCGCCTCGACAAGGTCGTCGTGTCGCTGCTGCAGGCGGGTGCGGGTCTTCGCTTCATCGCCCATCGGCAACTGCACCGAGGTGATGCCGCGCTCGCCCCACACGATGCCGCAACGGCCGATCGCGGTGTCGAATATCGTAAAATGGTGCCCGTTCATGGCTGGCTCCATACTCTCCCGTTCAAAGCCGCCCAGCTTCCTTCTGCGCTTAAATCTAGGCTTGGAGATTATTGCTATCCACCCGAATTCCGAGAGAACTTGACGGCATGAACAACTTCCGATGATCTGGGGTTCTTGCCGGCGGCCTGCAATAGCCGTTGGTCCCATCCCGCCCTCACGAGATCCCGTGCAAATCATCAACGTCAACGGCCATGACATGGCCTATCTCGATATCGGCCAAAGCGCTGGCAACGGCCCGCCGCTGGTCTGCATCCACGGCTCGCTGTGCGATTTCCGGATCTGGTCGTCGGTGCTGGGTCCCCTGACCCGCGAGCACCGGCTGATCGCGCCGTCGTTGCGGCATTTCTTCCCCGACCACTGGGACGGCGTCGGCGACACCTATTCGATCGCGCAGCATGTCGACGATGTGATCGGCTTCATCGAGAAACTCGACACCGGGCCGATCGACCTGATGGGCCATTCCCGCGGCGGGCACATCTGTTTTCGCGTCGCGCAGCGCCGGCCGGATCTGCTGCGCAAGCTGATCCTGGCCGAGCCCGGGGGCGAGCTCGACGCCACGCTCGATCCCGCCTACAAGCCCGGCCCCTCGCCACTGGCCGGAATGATTGCGGCTTCCGCCGAGGTGATCGCCAGGGGCGACATCGATGGGGGCCTGCAGATATTCATGGACGCGCTGGAAGGCCCCGGCGCCTGGAAGCGCCTGCCGGCCGCGCCGAAGCAGCTTTTGCGCGACAACGCCACGACGCTGATTGGCCAGATGCGCGACCAACGTCCTCCGTTTTCCAAAGCGGATGCGGAGGCAATCAAGACGCCGACACTGTTCATTGGCGGCGCCAACACCAGGGGCACGCTGCCGAAGGTGCTGCATGCGCTGGCCGCCAACGTGAAGGGCGCGCGCACCGCGATGATATCAGGCACCACCCATCCGATGTTCGAGCAGGCGCCGCAGAAATACTGCGAAATCGTTCTCGCTTATCTCGCCGAAGGTTGATCGACATGCAGACGTTGAGCGTCAACGGATACGATATGGCCTATCTCGATGTCGGGAAAGGCGCCGCCGGCAGCCCGCCGCTGGTTCTCGTGCATGGCACGCTCGGCGACTTCCGCACCTGGAACGCCGTGCTCGGACCGCTCACGAAAAAGCATCGCGTGATTACGCTGAGCCTGCGGCGATTTTTTCCGGAGCATTGGGATGGCGTCGGCAACGACTATCTGATGGCGCAGCACGTCGACGACGTGATCGGCTTCATCGAAAAGCTGAATGCCGGGCCGGTCGACCTGATCGGCCATTCCCGCGGCGGCCATATCGGATTTCGGGTGGCGCAGGAGCGACCCGATCTGTTGCGCAAGGCCGTTCTTGCCGAACCCGGCGGCGACCTCGAGCCGGCATTGCAACCGGCAACTCCGCCACCCGGCCCGGTGCCGCTGGGTCCCCGCGTTCCGGTCGCAGCCGAGATGGTGCGAAGCGGCGACATCGACGGGGCGCTCGCCCTCTTTGTCGACGGGATCGATGGCGAAGGCGCGTGGGCGCGGTGGCCTGCCGCGGCGCGGCAGCAATTGCGCGACAATATCCGTACGCTGCTCGGCCAGGTCGGCGAGAGCCGCAAGCCCTTCCTGAAGAGCGAAGCCTGCTCGATCAAGACCCCGACGCTATTGATCGGCGGCGGCGACACCAGGGGCGCGCTGGCAGTGATCTGGCGTATGCTGGCCGAGCATGTTCCGGGCGTGAGGACCGCGATCATCCCGGGCACACGCCACTGGATGTTCGAACAGGCGCCGCAGGAATTTTGCGACGTGGTGCTGGAGTTTCTCGCGGCCTAACACGTCGCGGCGCGCGTTACTTCTGATCCAGCCGCCAGGAACCATCCCAATCGGCGGCCGGCGGACTAGCCTGAAAATTCTCGACGCGTTGGGCCATCGTCCTGGATGGCCCGTCGCCGGGGACGGCCTCGAGCGCCGCCTGGAAAGCCCGGCGCGCATCATCCCAGCGGCGCACCCGATAGGCAGCCAGCCCCTCGGCGTACCGC
>DATDJN010000182.1:0-4010 GCA_036520515.1 Rhizobiaceae bacterium | reverse complement strand
GGTCTTCTTGCGATAGTCGTTGGCGGCGGCAAGCTCCCTGAGATCGTCGATCACGCCGTGCCGCGAGACGCCGCCGAGATTGGCGAGCGCTATGTTGTGCTTGATGTGGTCGATCAGGTTGAGGCCGTAGGTCTTGCGGTCCTCGGTGACGTAGGCGATGCCGTGCTCGACCGCCTTGCTGACCGAAGAGGTGTCGATGGGCGCGCCGCGGAACAACACCTCGCCGGTGATGCGGCGGCCGTAGGAGCGGCCGAACAGGCTCATGGCGAATTCGGTGCGGCCGGCGCCCATCAGCCCGGCGATACCCACCACCTCCCCCTTGCGGACGTCGATGTCGATGCCCTTGATGATCTGCCGCTCGGCATGGATCGGGTGGTAGACCGACCAGTCCTTCACCTGGAAGACGATCTCGCCGATGTCGGGCTCGCGCGGCGGAAAGCGGTCTTCGAGCGCGCGGCCGACCATCGAGGTGATGATCCGGTCCTCGCTGATCTCGGCCTTGGCGAGCGTCTCGATCGTCTGCCCGTCGCGGATGACGGTGACATGGTCGGCGACGCGGCTCACCTCGTTCAGCTTGTGGCTGATGAGGATCGAGGTCATGCCCTGCCGCTTGAATTCGAGCAGCAGGTCGAGCAGCGCCTGGCTGTCCTTCTCCGACAGGCTGGCGGTCGGCTCGTCGAGAATCAGGAGCCGCACTTCCTTGCTCAGCGCCTTGGCGATCTCGACAAGCTGCTGCTTGCCCACGCCGATATTGGTGATGAGGGTGTTGGGGTCCTCATTCAGTCCCACCTTCTTCAGCAGCGCGGCGGTGCGCGCCTCGTTGGCGTCCCAGTCGATGACGCCAAATCGCGCATGCTCGTTGCCGAGGAAGATGTTCTCGGCGATCGACAGCATCGGCACCAGGGCGAGTTCCTGGTGGATGATGACGATGCCCTGCTTTTCGCTGTCGTGGATGCCTTTGAAATGGCAATCCTGCCCGCGATAGATGATCTGGCCGTCATAGGTGCCGTGCGGATAGACGCCGGACAGGACCTTCATCAGCGTCGATTTGCCGGCCCCATTCTCGCCGACGACGGCGTGGATTTCGCCCTCCTCGACGCTGAGGTTGACGTTGGACAGCGCCTTGACGCCGGGAAACGTCTTGGTGATGCCGCGCATCTCCAAAATCGTCGGGGCCATCGATACGGATACTCCTCTGCACCCCGAGAATACAGGGACCACAGTTCAACGAAAAGGGCTCCGCGCGTGGGGCGCGGAGCCCTTTCCATGGCAAAGCTTACTTCAGCTCTTCGGCCTTGATGTAGCCGGAGTCGACGACCAGCGCCTGGTAGTTCGACTTGTCGACGTCATGCGGCGTGAGCAGGATCGAGGGAACGACCTTCACGTCGTTGTTGTAGGTTTTCTCGTCCAGGCCTTCCGGCTTGCCGCCCGAGAGCACCTTGTCGACCAGTTCCACCGTCGCCTTGGCGAGTTCGCGGGTGTCCTTGAAGACGGTCGAGTACTGCTCGCCGGCGATGATCGCCTTGACCGACGCGGTCTCGGCATCCTGTCCGGTCACGATCGGCCACGGCTGGTCGGCGGTGCCGTAGCCGACAGCGCGCAGCGACGCGATGATGCCGCGCGACAGGCCGTCATAGGGCGAAAGGACGCCATCGACGCGGCTGCCGTCCGAGTAGTTGGCCGAGAGCAGGTTGTCCATGCGGGCCTGCGCGGTGGCGGCCAGCCAGCGCAGCGTGCCGACCTTGTCCATGCCGGTCTGGCCGGACTTGATGACGATCGAGCCGTCGTCGATCAGCGGCTGCAGGACGCTCATGGCGCCGTCGTAGAAGAAGAAGGCGTTGTTGTCGTCCGGCGAGCCGCCGAACAGCTCGACATTCCACGGCTTGGTGTCGGGGAAGCGCTCCTTGAGACCCTTGACCAGCGAGTTGGCCTGGATGACGCCGACGCCGAAATTGTCAAAGGTGGTGTAGTAGTCGACGTTCGGGGTCTTCTTGATCAGGCGGTCATAGGCAACGACGACCACGCCGGCGTCAGCGGCCTTCTGCAGCGCGTCCGACATGGTGGTGCCGTCGATCGAGGCGATGATCAGCGCCTTCGGACCCTTGGTGATCTCGTTCTCCAGCTGGCTGAGCTGGTTGGGGATGTCGTCCTGCGCATACTGCAGGTCGACGGTGTAGCCGAGAGCCTCGAGCTGCGATTTGACGGCGTCGCCGTCGTTGATCCAGCGCTGCGAGGTCTTGGTGGGCATCAGCACGCCGACGAGACCTTTGTCCTGCGCGTGGGCGCTGTAGCTCATGCTCGCCAGGCCAAGCGCCAGCGCGCCGACCATTGCCTTGATGATTTTCACGTGTGGATCTCCCTAGGTGATGATGGTCGCGGTCGGATCGCCGGCGGCCCGATGCCTGGCGCCGAAGCCCAGGCCCTATCTGTCTGGTATCCTCCCAGCGTCTTCCCGACCGGCCCGCCGGCGGAGCGCTTGGGCGGGGGTCGAAAAGACAGGCGGAAACTGTCGGCAATCGGTATAACTGTCAAATGCAATTTCGGACGCACGGCATAACTTTTTGGTATGTCATGCGTGGCATGCAACGTTTCAGCCAAGGAGATAGTCGGTGGAAGGCCAGTTTCATAACGCCAGTCCGGAACCCAGCGGCGACGACACGGAAGGCCTGCTGCGCAGCGCGCTGAAGGTCACGCACATGCGCATGATCGTGGCGCTCGAGGAGAGCGGCCAGATCAGCGCCGCCGCCCATATGCTGAACATCTCGCAGCCGGCCGCCTCGCGCATGATCGCCGAGATGGAGGGCATCCTCGGCGTGCCGCTGTGCCGGCGGCTGCCGCGCGGGGTGGAACTGACGCCGTTCGGCGCGGCTCTGGCGCGCCGGGCGCGCACCATGCTCCTGGAGCTGCGCGAGGTCGACCGCGAGATCTCCGACCTCAGGTCCGGCAAGGGCGGCGCGGTCTTCCTCGGCGCGGTGACGGCGCCGGCGATCGGGCTGGCGGTGCCGGCCATCCGCCGCATCCGCAGGAAATTCCCGCGCATCGAGATCAGCGTGCAGGTGGACACCAGCGGGGTGCTCGCGCGAGAGCTTCTCGCTTCCCGCCACGACTTCATAATCGCGCGCATTCCCGACGACCTCAATCCGAGGCTTTTCGAATCGCGCGTCATCGGCATCGAGAAGGCGTGCCTGATCGTGAGGCGCGGCCATCCGCTTGCCGACGGCAGGACGGTCGAGCTGGAACAGCTGACCAACTACGACTGGGTTTTCCAACCGGGCGGCTCGCTGCTCAGGCGCACCATCGAGACGATCTTCATGAGCCGCGGCGTGCCCCTGCCCGACCGAATCCTCAACACGACCTCGCTGCTCTTGACGCTGGTGATGGTGGCGCAGTCGGACGCCATCGCGCCGGTCGCGCTCGACATGGCGAAGTTCGTCAACGACGCCGACGGGCTCGGCGGCGGGATCGGGATCCTGCCGATCTCCTTCGACATCGACGTGCAGCCCTACAGCCTGATCATGGCCCGCAACCGCGCTCTCTCTCCCGCCGCCCGGCTGCTCTACGATCACATCCTGGAGGAGATACGCTAAGCCGCAGCCCCAGTCGTCCAGAACGGATTGCCCCGGAGAAACGACAGGGCTGCGAGAAGGCAGAGCCTACGCCCGACTGCGCGCCTCTCGGCCGCGCCGCCGCGCGGCGTAGAACTTGCTCGGGGCCGGAATGGCGAGACCTCCTTTGGTTGTCCCGCATTGGCGGCCACATGGCCAACAGCAACTTCAAACCGGTCTTGCGGCGCCGGCATGACGGACGCTGGCAATACCGCTGCAACGAGCGAGAGGGCATGGAGGACCATTCCTGGTCAAACACGTCCCTGGTGAAACTTGTGATCCATGGTGAGCGCGCAGGGATTCGAACCCTGGACCTACTGATTAAAAGTCAGTTGCTCTACCGGCTGAGCTACGCGCTCCCGCAGGGCGCGAAGCACCCTGGAAATTGCGGCGGAACATAGGGAG
>DATDJN010000181.1:0-15048 GCA_036520515.1 Rhizobiaceae bacterium | reverse complement strand
TCCATGCTGTCGCTCTACGGCTACGGCATCGACATCACCGGCCGCTACGACAAGCCTACAGGCGTTGTGGTTTATGCGTTTCAGATGCATTTCCGGCCGCGCCGGGTCGACGGCCTGGCCGACCGCTCGACGGTCGACACGCTGCGTCGGCTGCTTCAGGCACAACCGGCAGAAACGGCCTGATTTCCAGCGCGTTCCGGCAATTCTCCACAGGTTTTATTACATCCTGTAATCCAATGTGAATTGCTCCGCCCTTTTTGGTCCAAGGTTACCCGGCACGTCCCCCATTCGAGCAGCGCCGGGCATTGTTATCCGCAGTCCCGGCAGACGTTAATGGCTGCCGTGCGTGGCCCCCCGCGCGCGGCCGGATAGTAATAAGGAAATCATGAAAAATTGGACCATTTTGGCGGCAGCGCTGGCTGCCGGCTTGACGACATTTGCCGCGAATGCCCGGGAGGAGGGAAGGCAGGCTTCGATGGTTTCGGCGAAGGTCGAAATCGTCAAGCGCGGCGAACGGACCAAGGACGATCTGATCGAAAAGGACAGGGCGAACCTGAGGAAAGCAAAAGCCCTGGTTGCGGCAAAGCCCAACAAGTCGAAAGGGCGCTTCCACTCGCTCATCGCGCATCACGCCTCGCTCAACGGGGTTTCCGTCGATCTCGCGCACGCGGTCATCACCGTCGAGAGCAACTACAAGCCTAATTCTCGCGGCAAGGCCGGCGAGGTGGGGCTTATGCAGATCAAGCCGGCGACCGCCAGGATGATGGGCTATTCCGGCTCGGTCAGCGGTCTGTTCGACCCCGAGACGAACATCAAGTACGGCATGAAATATCTCGGCAAGGCCAAGAAGCTCAGCGACGGCAGCACCTGCGGGACGATCCTCAAATACAATGCAGGTCACGGCGCAAAGCGGATGAATCCGATCTCGCGCGCCTATTGCAACAAGGTGAAGCGTCACCTGGCGTCCTCCAGGACGTCGCTGCGCGGGTAGATCCAGCAAAGGAGTGGGGGAGATTCCCTCTCGGCTATTGCGTTTCCGGCGGCTAGCGCCTTTATACGCACTGCCAGCCGGCCGGGCGGCCGCACCCGCAAGAGCCGAAAGGCTGCGGGTGAGGAAAGTCCGGGCTCCATGGAGACACGGTGCCGGCTAACGGCCGGCGGGGGCGACCCCAGGGAAAGTGCCACAGAAAGCAAACCGCCGCGGGTTTCCTGCGGTAAGGGTGAAAGGGTGGGGTAAGAGCCCACCGCGCGCCTGGCGACAGGGGCGGCACGGTAAACCCCACCGGGAGCAAGACCGAATAGGGGCGGTTGAGGGGCGACCCTCGGGGCTGTTTCCGGCCCGCCGCCCGGGTAGGTTGCGAGAGGCCGGCGGCAACGCCGGCCCAAGAAGAATGGCCGCCACGTTCTTCGTGCCGCAAGGCGCGAAGGGCCGTACAGAACCCGGCTTACAGGCCGGCTGGCAGTTCTGTCCTCTTGGCACGGCCGCCCGGCGATTCCTCGCCGGCGGCACGGCTTGATCATACGATTCCTGCGCAAGGCGCCGAGCCTTGGGCCGTATCGACAAGCGCAGCGCGCTCCTCGCCGCGGCGAGGAGCGCAACAAGGCGAACGATGAGCTGCACGGGCGGCGGAACATCGCCGCCGCCGACACCGCCTCTCAGCCCAGCGCACCCTCGATTGCCTACCAGAGCTCCTCGGCCGGCTCGCAGCCTATAGACAGCCTGACGAAGCCGGGCGCCACCGCGTCGCCGAGATCGCAGCCATGCCCGACGGGAAGGCGACCGCCGGCGCATGCTCGAGATGGGACAGCAGCTCCTCGACAGTCCCAGGTCGGATTGTTGAAGCCGCCGTACTGCGCAAAGCCCTGCGTATTGCCCGGCAGGTTGGACATCGCCGCCATGGTCAGCGGCAAGGGCACCCGCGGGCAAGCCTTGCACAATGCCAGCGACCAAAGGCGCAGAAATAATATTAGGCAAATCTGATAATATATCTCTTCACGGTTCTTTGATATGGGGCTTTCCATATCAGTAATGACTCTCTGCCAGGACAGATATAGGGGGCTTTTTCCCTCGGGAATCGTTGAAAAGATCAGGAAATAAGTGCATGCGAAATTTACTTGCCACCGGCGTCTTTTTCTTCGCCATCGTTCAGAGCCCGTTGGCCGCTGACGCAGTTAATCCATCTTCCAACTATGTTCCTTATAACTGGAGCGGGTTCTATTTGGGCGCGAGCGGCGGCTATTCATGGGCCAATGCGGCGACGAGCGAAAACAGCATCACCACCACCGGCGCGCTCGTAGGCCTTGCCCCCGGCTCCTTTGAGGAGACGACATTCCCCGGCGCCGATGGAGACGCGGATCTCGACGGCGCTTTCGGGGGCATCCAGCTCGGCTACAATGTCCAGCACGGCGCCTGGGTGTTCGGCGCCGAGGCCGACTACCAGTATGCCTCGCTGTCGCAGAGTGACTCGTTCCTTGGCTCTCCCGAGGGACCGATCTACGAGACGTCCGCCGAGCTACGCCATTTCGGAACGGTGCGCGGCCGTATCGGCTATGCCTTCGACACGGTCCTGATCTACGGCACGGGCGGCCTGGCGATCGGGCGGATGGAAGGCAGCATCGACATAACGGGCGGTGTCCCGGGAGCTCCGACGGGGCCGACCTTCAGCGACAGCAAGAGCGAGACGGCGGTCGGCTATGCGATCGGCGGCGGCGTGGAGGCGGCGATAGGCCGGTCGAACTGGACGGTGAAAGGCGAATATCTCTACGCCGATTTCGGCGGCCAGGACTTCGACTTCTCCTTTGCCGAGTCCGGAGGATCGACGGCGACGACCCACAGCGAAGTCGATGCCCACCTGCTGCGCGTCGGCCTGAACTACCGCTTCTGACCTTATCCGCAACTTGAAATGGACCGGCCGACCGCGAGGTCGGCCGGTCCATTTTCTTGAGGCTGGCGGCGGGGGCGCTCAGCCGATCAACCCTTCGTTAGGCTTAATGGACGATAAAGGGGTGGATGCCCGGACGTCCGCCTTTGCCGGCGGTTTTCGGGCGTGTGTACATGTCGTTCCCGTTGACGCCCATAGCGCCCCATGTTATCCCATCCAGATAATCAAGACCTTGTTCCGGTAACGCGTAGATCGTGCGCCAAGCGAGCGGCCGTCGGGCCGCGCGACGTGCTTGCGCATGGGCGGGAGCGGAACAGGCTTGGCGGCAGGGGCCGCGCTCTGGAGGCGCGGACGCGATGACCAGATGGGCCACGGCGGAAGCGGCTGTAACGAGTGATGAACCGGTTTCTGTCCAGTGCGGTGAACAAGATCGATGCGAAGGGGCGGGTATCCGTGCCGGCGCATTTCCGCACGGTGGTCCAGAGCCGCGGCTATTCGGAACTCTATGCGATCCGTCAGCTCGACATCCCGGCGCTGGACGTCGGCGGGCTCGACCTGCTCGACCGCTACGAGGAGCGGATCGCACAGGAGGATCCTTTCCTTCAGGCTGCGGACGACATGTCCTTCTTCGTGCATGGGGACGGGGGCTTCCTGAAGCTCGACCAGGACGGGCGGATCACGGTCACGGATTTCATCCGCGAGCATACGGGGATCACGACGGACGTGGCCTTCGTCGGGCGCGGCAATTTCTTCCAGATATGGGAGCCCGAGAAACTCGCCGCCTATGGCGCCGAGGTGAGGGCGCGGCTTTTGCAGCTTCGGCAGGGGACGAAGGCCAGGCAACAAACTGGGGAGCGACCGGAATGATGGCTGGCAACAGCGGAGGGGACTCTGCGGTTGGCGGACCTGCCCGCCACATTCCGGTCCTCCTTGCCGAGGTCGTCGAGGCGCTGCAGCCGGCCGAGGGGCAGCTGATCGTCGACGGCACCTTCGGCGCCGGCGGCTACACCAGGGCGCTGCTCGCGGCTGGCGCATCCGTGGTCGGCATCGACCGGGATCCCGACGCGATCGAGGCCGGTCGCGTGCTGGAAAAGGAAGCCGGCGGGCGCCTGATCCTCGTCCACAGCCCATTCTCGCACCTCGACGAGGCCGCGGCCGAGGCCGACGGCGTCGTGCTCGACATCGGCGTCTCCTCCATGCAGATCGACGAGGCCGAGCGCGGCTTCTCCTTCCGGGCCGACGGGCCGCTCGACATGCGCATGGCGCAGACGGGGCCGAGTGCGGCCGACGTCGTGAACCGCTTCAAGGCGGGCGATCTCACGCGCATCTTCGGCATCCTCGGCGAGGAGCGCCATGCCGGGCGCATCGCACGCATGATCGAGAAGCGCCGCGAGTCGCGCCCGTTCCTGCGCACGCTCGACCTTGCCGATGCCATCGAGACCCATGTCGGACGCAAGCCCGGCGAAAAGATCCACCCGGCGACCCGCGTGTTCCAGGCGCTGCGCATCTACGTCAACGACGAGCTCGGCGAACTGGCCGAGGCGCTGTTCGCGGCCGAGCGCGTGCTGAAGCCCGGCGGACGGCTTGCCGTGGTCACGTTCCATTCGCTCGAGGACCGCATCGTCAAGCGCTTCATCGCCGACCGTTCGACGAGCCCCGCCGGCTCGCGCTACCTGCCGGAGACGCAGGTCAAGGCCGAGACCTTCCAGAAGCGCGGCGGCGCCATCGGTCCGAGCGAAGCCGAGATCGAGGCCAATCCGCGCGCGCGTTCGGCCAAGCTGCGCGTCGCGATCCGCACCGCCGCGCCGGCGCGCTCGGGCGACGCTTCGATCTTCGGCTTGCCGAACCTTCCAGACATCCGCCTTCCGGCTGAGAGGTAGAAAGCGTGTTCCGTACCAGTGACATCGTCCTCATCGCCGTCATGGTCGCGGCGGCGGCGTTCACCTACAAGACCAAGCACGAGGCCGAGGACCACCAGGTGGCCCTGCGCAAGATCGAGCAGCAGATCCGTTTCGAGGAGGACACGATCGACCTGCTGAAGGCCGACTGGAGCCTGCTCACCCAGCCGTCCCGCCTGCAGAAACTGTGGCAGACCTACGAGGCGGAGCTCGCGCTGCAGCCGCTGGAGGCGAACCAGATCGTCGGCATAGACGAGCTTCCGTCGAAGCCGCTCACCATCGAGGACCTGTCCAGCCAGCACCTTGGCGGCATGGCCGACAGCCGCGGCGCCCCTTCCGACGGCCCTGACAAGATCGTCACCGGAGGGATCGTCCAGTGATTTCCCTGTTGCGCAGACGCAGGAAGCAGGCGGAGGCCGGCCCCGCCTCCATCGTGCTTGAAGGCTCCCGCAAGGCGACCGGCGGCAAGCAGAAGAACCGCGTCCTGATGATGATGGCCGTGTTCTTCGGCATCTACGCCACGATCGCCGGCAGGCTCGTCTATCTCGGCATGCTGGATCCCGAGGAGTCCGGTCCGCCCGCCAGCCGGGTCACCGCCTCGCGTCCCGATATCGTCGATCGCAACGGCGAGGTGCTGGCGACCGACATCAAGACCGCGTCGCTGTTCGCCGAGCCGCGCCGCATCGTCGACGCCGACGAGGTGATCGAGAAGCTGTCGACCGTGCTTCCCGACATCGAGGTCGAGCAGACCTATCACAAGCTGAAAAGCGGCGCGGGTTTCGTCTGGCTGAAGCGCCAGCTCACGCCCAGGCAGCAGAACGACATCATGCAGCTCGGCCTGCCGGGCATCGGCTTCCGCACCGAGAAGCGGCGCTTCTATCCGGCCGGCCCGACCGCGGCCCATATTGTCGGCCTCACCAACATCGACAACCAGGGCATCTCGGGGCTGGAGAAATACATCGACGACCAGGGCCTGGCCGACCTCCAGGCGTCCGGGCTTGCGATCGCCAAGGACCTGAGGCCGGTCAAGCTTTCGATCGACCTGCGTGTCCAGCACATCGTGCACGACGAGATCACGCAGGCGCTCGGGCGCTATCACGCGATCGCGGCGGGCGCGGTCGTCCTCAACGCCAGGACCGGCGAGATCGTCGCCATGGCGTCAGTGCCGGACTACGATCCCAACAATCCGTTCAACGCCCATGACAAGGACCGGCTGAACCGCATGTCGGCCGGCGTCTACGAAATGGGCTCGACCATCAAGAGCTTCACGACGGCGATGGCGCTGGATTCCGGCCTCGCCAATCTCGAAAGCCGCTTCGACGCCTCGCGGCCCCTGCGGATCGGCCGCTTTACCATCAAGGATTTCCACGGCAAGGGCCGCGTGCTCACGCTGCCGGAGGTGTTCATCTATTCCTCGAACATCGGCTCCGCCAAGGAAGCCGACATGGTCGGCATCGAGGGCCACCGCGAGTTCCTGAAGCGTCTCGGCCTGCTCGACCGACTGCGTACCGAGCTGCCCGAGGTCGCCACGCCGACCGAGCCCAAGGAATGGAAGAAGGTCCACTCGATCACCATTTCCTTCGGCCACGGCATGTCAACAACGCCGCTGCAGACGGCCGTCGGCGCAGCCGCGCTGATGACGGGCCGGCTCCTGCCGCCGACCTTCCTGCCGCGGTCGCAAGCCGAGGCCGCCGAAATCGGAAAGCAGGTCGTCAAGGAAAGCACCGTCGAGCAGATGCGCTACCTCTACGAGCTCAACGCGACCAAGGGCACTGGCGGCTCGGGCACCAGGGCTCAGGTTGCGGGCTTCCGGGTCGGCGGAAAGACCGGCACGGCCGAGAAGGTCGTCAACGGCCGCTACGCCAACGACAAGCGCTTCAACGCCTTCCTTGCCGCATTCCCGATGGACGATCCGCAGTACGTCGTGCTCACCATCATCGACGAGCCGAAGCCCGAAAAGCCGGGAGTGGGCGCTACCTCCGGCCTCAATGCGGCGCCGATGCTGGCCAACATCATCCGCCGCTCCGGCGTGCTGCTTGGCGTAAAGCCGGAATTCGGCCATGAAAGCGGTGCTACGGTCGTCTCATATCAATGATTCTTGCGGCGGCCTGGGGATGGGCCGCCAATTTTGACGACTGGAACTAGATGAAGCTCAACGACCTTGCCGGTTTGCTCAGCGCCGAAGGCGGCCCTGCGTCCGTCGTCGACGTCACCGGCGTGACCTCGGATTCACGCAAGGTCGTGCCCGGCACGGTCTTCGTCGCTGTCGCCGGCGCGCGGGCGGACGGCGCCTCCTACGCGGCCGACGCCGCCCGCCGTGGCGCCGCGGCCATCGTGGCCGCCACCAAGGCCTCGGTCAGCGTCGACGGCGTCCCGGTCTTCCTCGTCGACGACCCGCGTCTGGCGTTGGCGAGACTCGCCGCGAAGATCTTCCCGCGCCAGCCCGAGACAATGGTCGCCGTCACCGGCACCAGCGGCAAGACCTCCGTCGCCGCGTTCACGCGCCAGATATGGGAGCAGGTCGGCCACGCCGCTGCGTCGATCGGCACCACGGGCGTCGTCGCGCCCGGCCGCGACGACTACGGCTCGCTCACCACGCCCGATCCCGTCGAACTGCACCGGCTGCTCACCGAGCTCGCCGACGCCGGCGTCACCCACGCCGCGATGGAGGCCTCCAGCCACGGCCTCGACCAGCGCCGGCTCGACGGCGTCAGGCTTGCCGCCGGAGGCTTCACCAATCTCGGCCGCGACCACATGGACTACCATCCGACGGTGGAGGACTATCTCCGCGCCAAACTGCGCCTCTTCGACACGCTGCTGCCCAAGGGCGCGCCGGCCGTCATCTTCGCCGACGACCGCTGGTCGCAGCCGACCGCCGATGCGGCCAAGCGCGCCGGCCTCGAGGTGCTCACGGTGGGCCGCCACGGGGATTTCCTGACGCTGAAGCGTGTCGAGCACGAGCGCTTCCGCCAGCGCGCCGAGATCGCTGCCGGCGGCGAACTCTACGAGGTCGACCTGCCGCTCGCCGGCGACTTCCAGATCTACAACGCGCTGGTCGCGGCCGGCCTCGCCGCCGCCACCGGGACGCCGGTCGCCAAGGCGCTCGCGGCGCTCGAGCACCTGAAAGGCGCGCCCGGCCGCCTCGACCTCGCCGGCACCACGGCCGCCGGCGCGCCGGTCTACGTCGATTACGCGCACAAGCCCGAAGCGCTGGAGAACGTGCTCGCTTCGGTCCGGCCCTTCACCACCGGCCGCGTCGTTGTCGTCTTCGGCTGCGGCGGCGACCGCGACAAGGGCAAGCGCCCGATCATGGGCGAGATCGCCACGCGTCTTGCCGACCTCGTCATCGTCACCGACGACAATCCGCGCTCCGAGGAGCCCGCGACGATCCGCGGCGAGATCCTCGCCGCAGCGCCCGGCGCGATCGAGATCGGCGACCGCCACAAGGCGATCCAGGAAGCCGTCGCGGCGCTGCATGCGGGCGACACGCTGATCGTCGCCGGCAAGGGACACGAGGAGGGCCAGACGATCGCCGGCCAGACCTTCCCCTTCTCCGACCACGAGGAAGTGCGCAAGGCGATCCGGGAGCGCGCACGATGAGCGCGCTCTGGCTCGCCGACGAACTGATCGAGGCGATGGGCGGCCGGCCGATCGGCGTCATGCCGCAGGCGGTCACCGGCATCTCGATCGACACGCGAAGCCTCGTTCCGGGCGACGCCTTCTTCGCCATCAAGGGCGAGGCCTTGGACGGCCACGACTTCGCCACCGCCGCGGTCAAGGCGGGCGCCGGCCTGCTCGTCGTCGCCGAGGGCAAGCTGCCGGCGCTCGGCCGGCTGACCGCGCCGATGATCGTGGTTCCCGACGTGCTGGCCGCGCTTGAAAGGGCGGGAGCCGCCGCACGCGCACGCAGCAAGGCGAAGATCATCGCCGTCACCGGCTCGGCCGGCAAGACCAGCACCAAGGAAGCGCTGCGCCACGCGCTCTCCTGCGTCGGCAAGGTGCATGCCTCGGCCGCCTCGTTCAACAACCACTGGGGCGTGCCGCTGACGCTGGCCCGCATGGCCGCCGACTGCGACTATGCGATCTTCGAGATCGGCATGAACCATGAGGGCGAGATCCGCCCGCTGGTGAAGCTGGTCCGGCCGCATGTCGCCGTCGTGACGCTGATCGCCGCCGCGCATCTCGGCCACTTCAAGACGCTCGACGACATCGCCAGGGCCAAGGCCGAGATATTCGAGGGCGTCGAGCCTGGCGGCGCGGCGCTCGTCAACCGCGACGACAAGCACTGGAGCATGCTTGCCAAGCTCGCCAGGGAAGCCGGCGTCGAGAAGGTCGTCGGCTTCGGCGAGCACGCAAAGGCGGCCTATCGGCTGACCAACGTCGCCCTGCATCCCGAGGATTCGTTGATCTCGGCGATGATCGGCGGCAAGGAGGTCGCGGCATGCATCGGCGCGCCTGGCCGCCACGTCGTGCAGAACGCGCTTGCCGTGCTCGGCGCCGCCGATCTCGTCGGCGCGGATGTCGAGAAGGTCGCGCTGGCGCTGGAAAGCCTGAGCCCCGAGGCCGGCCGCGGCAAGCGCCATGTGCTGCGGCACCCGAAAGGCCCGATCACGCTGATCGACGAGAGCTACAACGCCAACCCGGCTTCCATGCAGGCGGCGATGGCGCTGCTCGACGCCACGCCCGTCACCGGCGAGGGGCGCCGCATCGCCGTGCTCGGCGACATGCTGGAACTCGGCGGCCATTCGGCGAAGCTCCACGCGGCGCTGGCCGGCCTGATCGCCAGCACCCGCACGGACCTCATCCTGCTCGCCGGGCCGGAGATGAAGTCGCTCGCCGAGGCGCTTCCCGAGGGGGCCAAGGTGGAGTACAGGGCCGGCGCCGAGGACTTGAAGCCGGTGCTGATCGGGACCGTGCGTCCCGGCGACGTCGTCATGATCAAGTCTTCCAAGGGCATCGGCTTCTCCAAGCTTGTCGATGCGCTGATCCGCCAGTTTCCGGCCGACGCCGGCAACGCCAAGCCGTCCTGATCTGGTCCGGGGGGACTGAAAGCATGCTTACCCTGCTTGTCGAATTCGCGGATGAGGTCTCGGCCTTCAACGTCTTCCGCTACATCACCTTTCGCACGGGTGGCGCGCTCATCACCTCGGCGCTCATCGTCTTCATCTTCGGGCCTGCCATCATCGCCTCGCTGCGGGTACGCCAGGGCAAGGGCCAGCCGATCCGCGCCGACGGCCCGCAGACGCATTTCAAGAAGGCCGGCACGCCGACCATGGGCGGGCTGATGATCCTGTCGGGCATCATCGGATCGAGCCTGCTCTGGGCCAACATCTTCAGCGTCTATGTCTGGGTGGTGCTGCTGGTGGCGCTGGGCTTCGGCGCCATCGGCTTCTACGACGACTACCTCAAGGTCACCAAGCAGTCGCATCTGGGCCTGTCGGGCAAGGCGCGCCTCGGCATCGAGTTCGTCATCGCCGGCATCGCGGCCTTCTTCATCATGCGCGCCGGCCAGGAGCCGTTCTCCTCGTCGCTGACCTTCCCGTTCATCAAGGACCTGATCATCAATCTCGGCTGGTTCTTCATCCCCTTCGCCTGCTTCGTCATCGTCGGCGCGGGCAATGCGGTGAACCTCACCGACGGCCTCGACGGCCTCGCCATCGTGCCGATCATGATCGCCGCCGCCTCCTTCGGCGTCATCGCCTATCTCTCCGGCAACGCCGTCTTCGCCGAATACCTGCAGATCCATTTCGTGCCCGGCACCGGCGAACTGGCGGTCGTGCTCGGCGCCGTCATCGGCGCCGGCCTCGGCTTCCTCTGGTTCAACGCGCCTCCAGCCGCGATCTTCATGGGCGACACCGGCTCGCTCGCCATGGGTGGCCTGATCGGCGCCATCGCGGTGGCCACCAAGCACGAGATCGTGCTCGCCATCATCGGCGGCCTCTTCGTCATGGAGGCGCTGTCCGTCATCATCCAGGTCGGCTTCTTCAAGATGACCGGCCGCCGCGTCTTCCTGATGGCGCCGATCCATCACCATTTCGAAAAGCTCGGCTGGACCGAAAGCCAGGTGGTGATCCGGTTCTGGATCATCGCCGTCATCCTGGCGCTCATCGGCCTGTCGAGCCTGAAGCTGAGGTAGTCATGATCCCTGTCCGCTCCTTCGATGGCAAGCGCGTCGCTCTCTTCGGCCTCGGTGGCTCGGGGATGGCAACGGCGCTCGCGCTGAAGGCGGGCGGAGCGGACGTCCTTGCCTGGGACGACAATCCCGACAGCGTGGCGAAGGCGGCGGCCGAAGGCATCCCGACAGGCGACCTGCACGCGGCCGCCTGGGCAGGCTTCTCATCCCTGGTGCTGTCGCCCGGAGTGCCGCTCACCAATCCGAAGCCGCACTGGACGGTCGAGCTTGCGCGCGGCGCCGGCGTCGAGATCATCGGCGACGTCGAGTTGTTCTGCCGCGAGCGTGCGCTGCAGGCTCCCGGCGCGCCCTTCATCGCCATTACCGGCACCAACGGCAAGTCGACCACCACCGCGCTTACCGCGCATATCCTCAAGGCTGCCGGCCGCGACGCCCAGATGGGCGGCAACATCGGCCGCGCCGTGATGACGCTCGATCCGCTGAAGTCCGACCGCTACTACGTGGTCGAATGCTCGTCCTACCAGATCGAACTCGCGCCCTCCATCAACCCGACCGCGGGCATCCTGCTCAACCTGACGCCCGACCATCTCGACCGCCACGGCACGATGCAGCATTACGCCTCCATCAAGGAGCGGCTGGTCGCCGGCAGCGACACCGCGATCATCGGCGTCGACGACAGCTACTGCCAGCAGATCGCCGACCGGCTCGAGCGCGTCGGCCAGCATGTCGTGCGCATCTCCAAGCGCCTGCCGCTGACCGACGGCTACTTCGCCGACGGCACCGACCTGATGGAAGCCGAGCACGGCCGCTACGAAAGGATAGGCTTCCTCGAAGGCATCGGCTCGCTGCGCGGACAGCACAATGCGCAGAACGCGCTTGCCGCGGTAGCCGCCTGCCTCAAGGTCGGGCTCGACCTCGGCGAGATCCAGTCCGGCCTCGAAAGCTTCCCCGGCCTCGCGCACCGCATGGAGCAGGTCGGCAGGAAGGCCAATGTGCTCTTCATCAATGATTCCAAGGCGACCAACGCGGATGCCGCCGCACCCGCGCTGTCGTCATTCCCGCGCATCTACTGGATCGCGGGCGGCCTGCCCAAGGAAGGCGGCATCGAGTCCCTGCGCGGTTATTTTCCGCGCATCGCCAAGGCCTATCTCATCGGCGAGGCCGCGCCCTCCTTTTCGGTGACGCTTGGCGAAGCGGTCTCCTACGAAATTTCGGGAACGCTCGCCGCCGCCGTCGAGCATGCCACGCGGGACGCCGTGCTCGACACGTCGGGCGAGGTCGTCGTGCTGCTGTCGCCGGCCTGCGCCAGCTTCGACCAGTTCAAGAACTTCGAGGTGAGGGGCGAAGCCTTCAGGCAAGCTGTGAATGCTATCGAAGGGATCAAACCCATCGGAGGGAAGAACTGATGCTCAGTCGCCTCGACCGAAGCCCGGTCGCCAACTGGTGGTGGACCGTCGACCGCTGGTTCCTCGCCGCCTTCCTGTCCCTGATGGGGCTTGGCATCGTGCTCTCCTTCGCAGCGAGCCCGGCGGTGGCCGAACGCATCGGCCTCGACAGCTTCCATTTCGCGACGCGCCAGATCATCTACATGATCCCGGCGCTGATCGCGCTGATCGCGGTGTCCTTCCTCGATGCGCGGCAGATCCGCCGCCTGTCGCTTTTCCTGCTCGGCGTCATGCTGGTCATGATGGTCGCCGTGCTCTTCACCGGGGTCGAGGTGAAGGGCGCGCATCGCTGGCTCTCCTTCTTCGGCATCTCGGTGCAGCCGTCCGAATTCCTGAAGCCCGCCTTCGTCATCATCTGCGCCTGGCTCTTCGCCGAGCACAAGCGTCAGCCCGACATTCCCGGCAACCTCTTCGCCATCATCCTGCTCGCCGTCGTGCTCGTGTTGCTGGTCGCCCAGCCCGACCTCGGCCAGACCATCCTCATCCTCGGCACCTGGGGCGTCATGTTCTTCATGGCCGGCATGCCGTGGCTCTGGATCATCGTCATCGGCGGCCTTGGCGCCGCCGGCGCGGTCGGCGCCTACACGGCCTTCCCGCATGTCGCCGGCCGCATCGACCGCTTCCTCACCGGCGAAGGCGACACCTTCCAGGTCGACATGGGCCGCGAGGCCGTCGTCAACGGCGGCTGGTTCGGCGTCGGCCCGGGCGAGGGCACCATCAAGCGCCTCATCCCGGACAGCCATGCCGACTTCGTCTTCTCCGTCGCCGGCGAGGAGTTCGGCATCGCGCTCTGCCTGCTCATCATGGCGATCTTCGCCTTCATCGTGCTCAGGGGCCTGATGACGGCAATCAAGGAGGAGGACGACTTCACCCGCTTCGCGGTCGCCGGCCTCGTCGTCGTCTTTGGCTTCCAGTCCGTCATCAACATGGGCGTGAACCTGCAGCTGATGCCAGCCAAGGGCATGACGCTGCCTTTCATCTCCTATGGCGGCTCGTCGCTGATCGCCATCGCCATTTCCATGGGCATGGTGCTGGCGCTCACCCGCCGCCGGCCCGAAAAGCGCAAGACGGTCGCCTTCGAGCGCTCGCGCGGCCACATGCTGCTGGCGGAATGATGCCGAAGGGCACTATCCTCCTGTCGGCGGGCGGCACGGGCGGGCATCTCTTCCCGGCCGAGGCGCTGGCGTACGAGATGGTCGAGCGCGGCTGGAAGGTGCATCTGGCGACAGACGACCGCGCCGAGCGCTTTGCCGGCCATTTCCCGGCGAGCGAGGTGCATCACATCGCGTCGGCCACCTTCGGCTCGAAGAACCCGGTGGCGCTGGTGCGATCCTTCTGGACGATCTGGCGCGGCGTGCGCCAGGCTTCCGAAGTCATCCGCAGGATCAAGCCCGAAGTGGTGGTCGGCTTCGGCGGCTATCCGACGCTGCCGCCGCTCTACGCCGCCAACCGCCGCGGCGTACCTGTTATCGTGCACGAGCAGAACGCCGTCATGGGCCGTGCCAACAGGGCGCTCGCCGCGAAGGCCGCCGCGATCGCCGGCGGCTTCCTGCCGGAGGGCAAGGGCCAGTACGCGGCCAAGACCGTCGTCACCGGCAACCCCGTCCGCCCCGCCGTGCTGGCAGCGGCCGCAACACCCTACACGCCCTCGCGCGGCGACGAGCCGTTCCGCCTGCTCGTCTTCGGCGGCAGCCAGGGCGCGCAGTTCTTCTCCGACGCGGTTCCCGCCGCCATCGCCGCGCTGCCGCGGGAGCAGCGCACGCGCCTCCTCGTCACCCAGCAGGCCCGCGCCGACGATGTCGGCCGCGTCAAGGCCGCCTACGCCGAGCTCGGCATGGTCCCCGAGGTGCTGCCCTTCTTCACCGACATGGCGCAGCGCATCGCTTCGGCCCATCTCATCATCTCGCGATCGGGCGCCTCGACCGTGTCGGAGATATCGGTCATCGGCCGCCCGGCTTTCCTCGTTCCCTATCCCTACGCGCTCGACCACGACCAGGCGGCAAACGCCGCCGCCCTCGCTGCTGCCGGCGGGGCCGAGCTGCATCCGCAGTCGACGCTGTCCACCGAACGCCTCGCCGCGCTCATCGGCGATGCCATGTCGCAGCCCGAAAGGCTGGAATCCATGGCTTCGGCCGCCAA
The DNA here is from genome assembly GCA_036520515.1 of Rhizobiaceae bacterium. GTDB lineage: Bacteria > Pseudomonadota > Alphaproteobacteria > Rhizobiales > Rhizobiaceae > Mesorhizobium_K. Next base: position 551 of record DATDJN010000181.1, on the reverse strand, counting down.
ATCGGCGGGAAAACCGGACGCCGCGCGGTTGCTCGCCGACGTTGCAGAGGCTATTGCCTCTGGCAAGTCGGTGGAGGAACTCAAAAAAGGAGCGCGCCCATGAAAATGCCGCAGACGATCGGCCTGGTGCATTTCATCGGCATCGGCGGCATCGGCATGAGCGGCATCGCTGAGGTGCTGAAGAATCTCGGCTACCGCGTGCAGGGCTCCGACCAGGCCGAAAGCGCCAACATCCAGCGGCTGCGCGAGAAGGGCATCGAATGCTTCATCGGCCATGCCGCCGAGAATCTCGGCGCCGCCGAGGTGGTCGTCGTGTCGACCGCCATCAAGAAGTCGAACCCCGAGCTCAAGGCCGCGCGCGAGAAGCTTTTGCCCATCGTGCGCCGCGCCGAGATGCTGGCCGAGCTGATGCGCTTCCGCCAGGCGGTCGCCATCGGCGGCACGCATGGCAAGACCACCACCACGTCGATGATCGCCACGCTGCTCGACGCCGGCGGGCTCGATCCGACCGTCGTCAACGGCGGCATCATCAACGCCTACGGCACCAATGC
>DATDJN010000180.1:0-2062 GCA_036520515.1 Rhizobiaceae bacterium | reverse complement strand
CAGGAGCGCGAACTCCTCGCTGGCGCCGGCCATCAGGGCTGCGGCCGTGACGCTTGTCACCGCCATCATGGCGGCCACCGACAGGTCGATGCCGCCGGCGATCACCACCACCGTCTGGGCGGCGACCGCGAAGGCGTAGGGGAGCGCGGCGCGCACCAGCGAGCCGAAATCGTTCGCGCCATAGCTCGGCTGGATCACCTGGGCGGCGATGAAGAGCACGACGAACAGGACGACCAGCCCGGCGATCCAGCCCTGTTGCCGCAGGACACGCATCATGGCTGCGCCTCCGGAGATGCGGCGACATGGGCCAGCACGCCCACCTCGGCCTTGCTGTCGCGCGGCAGTCCGTAGGCGGCGCGCGTCAGCGCCGGTTCGTCGGCGATCTCGACGGGGAGGATGTCGACGACCCTGCCGCCGAAGATGACGATAGCGCGGTCGCAGGCGAGTTGGATCTCCTCCAGCTCCGACGTGTAGAACAGCACAGACTTGCCCTGGTTTGCGAGCTGCCTGAGCAGCTTGTAGATCTCCTGCTTGGTGCCGACGTCGATGCCGCGCGTCGGGTCGAAGCAGAGCAGCGTGCGCGCGTCCGCCGCGATCCAGCGGGCGATCGTCACCTTCTGCTGGTTGCCGCCGGACAGGCGCTGCACCTCGCGCTGCGCGCGCGTGTCGATCTGCAGCCGCTCGATGGCGCTCTGCACCGTGGCGTTTTCCCGCCGCTTGCCGATCGGCCCCCAGTTGCGGAACGCGGCCGAGAACGGCAGCGCGATGTTTTCGCGCACCGACTGCTTCATGGCCAGCGCCTCGGTGCGGTCGCCGGGCACATAGGCGAGACCGGCCTCTATGGCGTCGGCCGGATGGTGGAACCTCACCGCCTTGCCGTCGACCTCGATGGTGCCGGCGTCCGGCCGGATCGAGCCGGCGAGCGCGGCAAACAGCTCGTCCTGGCCTTGGCCCTCGAGCGCCACGACGCCGGCCACCTCGCCGTCCCTGAGGTCGAAGGACACGTCCTGCAGCTTGGTGCCGACCTTCAGGTTGCGCACGGCGATGCGCGGGCTCCCGACCGGCGCGGCGGCTTGCGCGGCTGCCTGCTTCAGCGCCATGCGCTGTTTCTCTATCCTGGCGCCGAGCATCAGCTCGACGATCCTCTCCTCGACACCCGCCTCGATGTCGACGACGCCCACCGTCTCGCCGTCGCGCAGCACGGTGGCGCGGTCGCAAAGTGCGGCGATCTCGACGAAGCGGTGCGAGATGAAGATCACCGAGCGGCCGGTCTTGCTCTGCCCCTTGACCACCTCGAGCACGCGCTCGGCGAGGTCCGCCGGCAGCGCCGCCGTCATCTCGTCGAGCAAGAGCACGTCGGGCTCGACGGCCAGCGCGCGCGCAAGGTCGAGCACGCGCTGGATCGCCAGCGGCACGTCGCGCGCGATGTCGCGCAGGTCGAGGTCGGGCACGCCGAGTTCCCTGACCCAGTTGCGGAACGGCTCCACCGGCGTCTGCGTCAGCCGCAGATTGGACAGCACGTCGAGATCGGGGATCAGCGACGGTTCCTGGTAGACGGGCACCAGCCCGGCCAGCCTCGCCTTGGCGGGCGAGCGGATGTCGCGCTCCTGGCCGTGCACCAGGATGCGGCCGGCATTGGCCTGGATCGCGCCGGTCAGGATCTTGACCAGCGTCGACTTGCCGGCGCCGTTGGCGCCCATCAGCGCATGCACCTCGCCGGGCATGAGCGACAGAGACGCGTTCTTCAGCGCGGCAACGGCGCCGTAGGTCTTGGCGACGCCGGTGGCTTCGAGGAGCGGAGATATGGTCACGGCGCACCAAAAGGATGAGCCGCCCCCTCCACCACGCTTCGCGTGGTCCCCCTCCCCCGCTTCGCAGGGGAGGAACCGGCAGCGCTGACGCGGATCCTCCCCCGTTCACGGGGGAGGAGGACCGCCGAAGGCGGTGGAGGGGGCGGCGTACGATTACCTATCGAGACTTACTCGCCCGGCCCCTTGCAGGCCACGATCTGCTCCTTGGTGTAGGTCGTCCAGTCCGGGATCGAGATCGACACCGGCCACTC
>DATDJN010000179.1:0-3749 GCA_036520515.1 Rhizobiaceae bacterium | reverse complement strand
CCCGGCCCACAAGGGCGGACCGATGTTTGTCGCGGGCAGGGTTTAGGCGGCATCATCGCCGGCGCTCTTTACGCCCCCTCCACCATGCTTCGCATGGGACCGCCGAAGGCGGTGGAGGGGGCGGCTTCACACTGAAGCTGTTATTCGTCCACCACCGCTTCCGCCTCGATCTCGACCTCGTAGTCGCCGATCAGGTCGCCGGCCTGGATCATCGTGTTCGCCGGCATCACCGCGCCGAACACGCGGCCATGGGCGCGCGAGGCCGGCTCCCATTTGGCGGCATCCTTGAGATAGATGCGGGTCCTGACGACGTCCTCGACCCGCCCGCCCAGCGCCGAGATCGAGGCCGCGATCTTGTCGAGGATGTAGGTGGTCTGCGCGGCGGGGTCGCCCGGCGCGACGCAGCGGTCGCCGCCATGCGTCGCAGTCGTTCCCGACACGCGGATCGTGTCCTTGACCCGCACCGCCCGGCTGTAGCCGGCGATCGGCTCCCACACGCTGCCCGAAGAGACGCGCATGCGGCCCGGCCGGCCTGGCACGGGCACGGCCGTGAACACAGACGGGATCGCGTCGAGATGGTGGCTGAGGTCGCCCGACGCCGTGAGGTAGGGCGGCTTGCGGTATTCGTCGCCGCAATCGCCTGGTATCGGCTTGGTTGCGGCGAAGGCGGCGTCGAGCCGCGCGCGGTCCTCGCCGTCCAGCGCGAAGCCGAAGACCTTGAGATTGTCGTCGCGATGCTCGTTTTCGCCCAGCCGCGCACCGATGATGCCGGCCGCCACCGCCTCGTGCTCCAGCACCCAGCGCGTGGCGACATTGGAGATCGACACGCCATGCTTGCGGCCGATCTCGGAGGCCGCCGCGAGGATGCCCTGGAACGGCTGCCAGCCGCCGGCGACATCGATGAAGCGCTTGTATTTCGATCGGCTCCAGTCCGGAATTTCGGTGGGTTCGGGCCGGCCCAGCCATTTCTCCGACAGGAAGCCGCCGCAGAGCGTGCCGTAGGCGAGCAGCTTTACCCCTCTCTCCTGGCAAAGCGCGGAGAGTTCCCCCGCCGCACGGCGGTCGACCAGCGAGAAGGATACCTGGTTGGTGGCGAGCGGAACGCCGTCGGCCAGCGCGACGCGCAGATGCGCCGCGTCGAAATTGGTGACGCCGATCGCGCCGATCAGCCCCTCCTCCTTCAGCTTCGCCATCTCGTGCAGCGCGTCCAGCCACGCCGGATGCTCGAAGGTCCACCAGTGGAACTGCAAGAGGTCGACCTTCTCGACGCCGAGCCGATCGAGCCTCTCCTGCACGCCCCGCCGCACGATCCCGGCCGTCATCGGCCCCGGCTCCGGGCACCATTTGGTGAAGGCGAGCGGCCGTTTTTCCCCCTTCGGATAACGCGCCACGAGCCGTCCGGTGATGATCTCGGCGCTGCCGTAGTGGTCTGCCATGTCGAAGGTGTCGAAGCCGGCCGCCGCATAGGCCTGCAGCGCATCGGCGCCGCGCTCCGGGTCGATCGTCTCGCCCGATTTCTCGATGTCGGCGACCTGCCAGAGGCCGCAGACCAGCCGGCTGATCGACAGGTCGTTCGCAATCGTCGTGCGGTCAGGCGCTTTTGGCATCGGCCGTCTTTCGTTTTGCTGGAGATGCGCCGCCGCCCAAATGCCTGGACACGACACGCTCTTCGCCGAGGATGCCGCGCGGCCGCAAAAGCAGGATGGCGCAGAGCGCGACGCCGATCATGACGATCTGGAGTGCTGCCGCCCGCGCCTGCTGTCCCGGCGGGAAGAGGTCGGCGACGACGGCGGCCGACGCCGCCCAGATGCCCCACACCAGCACCGCGCCGAGGATCGCGCCCTTGTTGTTGCCCGAGCCGCCGACGATCAGCATGGCCCAGACCTGGAAGGTCAACATCGGCACGTAGTTGTCCGGGGCGATGAAGCCGATGAAGTGCGCCTGCACGGCGCCGGCAAGCCCCATGATGCCGCCGCCGATGGCGAAGGCCTGCAGCCGGAATTTCGTTGCGTTCTTGCCCAGCGCGCGGGCCGCTTCCTCGTCCTCGCGGATCGCGCGAAGCACCCTGCCCCACGGGCTGCGCGCCAGCCGTTCCAGCACGAGATAGAGCGCCAGAACGATCGCCGCGAGCACGCCGAGGTTGGCGAGGCTGAAGACGAGCGGACTGCCGGCATGCTCGGCGAAGGGCCTCGGGATGAAGCCTATGCCGAAAGGACCGCCCGTGACGGCCTCGAGATTAAGCGCGACGAGTTGCACGACGACGGCCGCGCCGAAGGTGGCGATGGCGAGATAGTCGGCGCGCAGCCTGATCGTCAGCGCGCCGATCAGGAAGGAGGCCAGGCTGGTGGCAAGCGCCCCTCCGACCCAGCCGATGGCGATGGGCAGCCCGAAACCGCCGAGCCGGTTGGGGTCGTCGGGCGTGGTGAGAATGGCCGAGACATAGGCGCCGACGGCGACGAAGCCTGCGACGCCGACGTTGAAGAGGCCGGTTTGCCCCCATTGCACGTTGAGCCCGAGGCAGATGATGCCGTAGGTCAGCGCCATGGTCAGGAAAAAGGCGCCGTAGCTCAGAATATCGAGGCTCATGCCGCCGCCCTCCCGAAGATGCCCTGCGGGCGGAGAAGCAGCACCAGCACGAGGATGACGAAGGCCACCGCGGCCCGCCACTCCGCGCCGACGAGCTGTACGGCGAAGGCTTCCGCCAGCCCGACGATCAGCCCGGCCAGCATCGCTCCCGGCACCGAGCCTATGCCGCCGAGGATGGCGGCTGCGAAGAGCGGCAGGAGCAGGTCGAGGCCCATCTGCGGACGGATCTGCACGATCAGCCCGGCGCTGATGCCGGCGATGCAGGCAAGGGCTGCGCCGAGCAGCCAGACGATGCGGATGACCTTGCGCACCTCGACGCCGGCAACGCCGGCGAGCTGCGGGTTCTCCGAGACGGCGCGCATGGCGCGGCCGATCGCCGTGCGTGACAGCAGAAGGTGCACGGCGACCACCAGCACGGCGGCGACGCCGAGCGACAGCAGCTGGTCGGGCGTGGCGCGGATGCCGCCGCCGAGCGGGGTGGCGATCTGCAGGGCCTTCGAGAAATAGAACGGCTGCGAGGTGAAGATGAATTCCAGCAGGCTGCGCAGCGTCAGCGCCGCGCCGAAGCTCGCCATCACCATGATGATGACCGTGCTCTTCTGCGCCCTCAGCCGGCCGAAGAGCAGCGTGTCGACCAGGAGCGCCAGCCCTCCGTTCAGCGCAACGGCGATGATTGTCGCGACGATCAGTCCCCAGCCGAACGAAAACGGACCCAGCGGCGCCGAAAAACCGCCGGACAGCATGCCGAGCGCCGCGGCGATGACCATGGCGAAATAGGCGCCCCAGGCAATGAATTCGCCATGCGCGAAGTTGGCGAAGCGCAGGATCGAATAGGTCAGCGTGACGCCGACCGCGCCGAGCCCGATCATCGAGCCCGCCACCAGACCGTCCATCACAGCCTGCGGGTTCATGGCGCTGTCTTCCTTTGATGGCGCGCGCCGAGGTAGAGCTCGCCGATCAGCGGATCGCCGGCGAGGCCGGCCGCCGTTCCCTCATGCGCGACGCAGCCCTCGACGAGGATAACCGCGCGGTCGGCGATGGCGAGCGCCGCCTTTACGTTCTGTTCCACGAGCACGATGGTCACGCCCTTCGCGTTGATTTCCTTCAGCCGCGAAAAGACCTCCGTCACGATCTTCGGCGACAGGCCGGCGCTGGGTTCGTCG
>DATDJN010000178.1:0-13606 GCA_036520515.1 Rhizobiaceae bacterium | reverse complement strand
TGCTGCCGGCCGCAAAAATACGGAGTACGGTCTGCCGCGGTGAGAACGAGCCGGGCGTCGGCCACGCGTCCACCCAGCCATTGTCCCGACGGCGGCATGAGGGAGAGATCGTCGTGCATCTGGTGTTGGGTCATCCGCAGGATCCGTGCTGCCGGGGGGTTCTCGACCTCTTGGCGGCTCGCGACCACCCTGCCCGGCTGGTCACCAATCCCATGGTGCATCCCGCCCGTTTTGCCTGGCGACTGGACGGCGCGAAATCCGCAAGCCAGTTGGCGTGGGACGACGAAGAGCCGATAGCCGGCGACCAGCTCGACAGCGTCCTGGTGCGCACCACCGGCTGGCTCGATCCCGCAGGTTGGGAACCCTCCGACCTGGCCTACATGCAGGCGGAGACGCAGGCCGCGCTGCTGGGTTGGCTCTGGAGCCTGGACTGCCCGGTGGTCAACCGGCTTTCTTCGGCGCTGTGGTACAGGCCCCGGGTTCCGACACTGTCCTGGCAAGGCGTGATGCGGCGCTGCGGATTGCCCACGCCGGAAATCCTCGTGACCAATGTCGACGGCGAGGCGCGGGCCTTCGGGCAGCGCCTCGAGCGCGAGGGTGTCGACGGCGCGATCTACGGGCCGCTGACCAGCGACGCCCGTTATCTGGTCAGCGGGGACAGCGACTGGAACGGCCTGGCCGCCCTGCAGGAGAGCACGCCGGTTTCCCTGACCTCGCCGCACGGCGAGGCAAGGCTTGCCTGCGTCGTTGGCGAACAGGTCGTCTGGGAGGGCGACCCCACCCCCGAAATGGCGGTTCTGGAGCCTGCCCTGGCCCGGTTCGCGGAGGCTGCCGGCCTGGCCTTCGTGGAACTTGCTCTCGCCGCCACCCCGCACGGGACATGCGTCGTACGGGTGGAGCCACATGCCGATCTCGAGCACTTCGGCGAGGCCGCCAGACAACGTATCCTGGAAGGCATTGCAGATCTGTTGACTGCGGAGGGGGATTTGTAGCGGGGGCGCTACGCAGAGCTTGTGAGGAAGCTCTCATGATCCTGGTGTGTGGCGGACTGGCCGACAGCGTGACGGAACTCGTCTGCGCACGCCTGGAGGACTGCGGATATCCATTCCGCCTGCTCGACCTCGGACGCTATCCGGCCGGTTTCAAGGTCACGGCGCATTGGCGCAGCGCCGTCCCCGAGGGCTGGATCGCCGGTCCGGACTGGACGGTCGACCTGGGCGAACTGACCGGCGTCTATGCCCGCTTTCTGGGGCAGGACGGGCGCCTGGCGCCGCCAAATATCGCACAGGTATCGGTGCCGGCCGTTCACCACGAAGCCGATACCGGGCTGATGGCGATGCTGGAGGACTTGCCGTGCCCCGTGGTGAATCGCCTCGGAGGCGGCATGTCCAACAACAGCAAGACATACCAGGCGCTCCTGCTGCGCGAATGCGGCCTGATGGTGCCGCCGACGCTTGTCACCAACGACCCGGCCGCGGCGCTGCAGTTCTACGAGGATTGCGGGCGCGCGGTCATCTACAAGTCGCTGAGCGGCATACGCTCGATCGTGCGGCGGCTGGAAGGCGAGCAGATGGCGCGCCTCGAACTGCTTCGCAACGGCCCGGCCCAGTTCCAGGCCTTCATCCCCGGCGAAAACGTGCGGGTGCACACGGTGGGCGACCGGTTGTTCGCCACGCGCGTGCGCACCGAGGCCGTGGACTATCGCTACGCCCGTCGCGACGGGCATGGCATTTCCATGGAGCCGGCGACCCTGCCTCCCGCGATCGAGGCGGCGTGCCTGCGCGTCGCGCACGAGCTGGGCCTGCTCATGACCGGGATCGACCTCAAGGAGACGCCGGAGGGCGATTACTACTGTTTCGAGGTCAATCCGTGTCCAGGCTTCATCTTCTACGAGCGGCAGACAGGCCAGCCGATCAGCACGGCGCTCGTCGACCTGCTTCGTCAGGAGGCGAATCCGTGGCGCAACATGGAGAGGAGGACAGCCATGAGATGACGGATGAAACAGCCCAGCTTCCGCAGACGCTCATTTGAACACGCGTGAAAATCCAGCGATATGAGGAAAGACCCATGGCAAACCCAAGCAGACCCTCCAAGGCCCCTGGCCGGCAGTCCAAAGAAGCATTTGTCTCGCAGGCCGATCGCCCCGAAGTGAAGCTCGACCTCGATATGCCGATCAACGAACTGCGGGTGCGCGACCTGGCAGCCATTCTGGGCCTTGTCGGCGGCAAAAGTCCGTTCGAGGCCGGCAAGACGCCGTTGAAGGACTTCTTCGACAAGGAGTTCCCGGAAGTCGCCAAGGATTTCGTCAAGGAGCTGAAGATCGAAAAGGTCGAAAAGCCGGAGAAGCCTGAAAAATTCGAGAAGAACGAAAAGCACGAGAAACATGAGAAGCTCGAAAAGCACGAAAAGATCGAAAAGCCGGAAATCAAGGAACTGAAGCTGGAGAAGATCGAGAACGATGGAGTGTTCGACCCCGGCCAGAGGCCCGGACCGGGACCAGACCCGAGGCTGGAGCAGGTCATCCAGGCGCTGGCCGGCCTGACAAGGCAGGTGGGCGAACTCGCCAACCAGGTCGAGGAACTGAAGAAGAGGAGAGGCTGAGCGCGCCGAGAGCGACGCCGGACGGACGGCGTCTGCTTTCCCCCAGGAGAGCGAGCGCCTGGGGGCGCTGTGGATTTGCTTCGGCCGAAGCTCGCGGAGAAATGAGGGCCGCGCCGACAAGTTCTCGTAATGCGCATGATGACGATGGCCACTGCCAGGTCTGCGCAAACGTGTTAGGCTGCGATCGCGCCGGCGGGGAACCGCGCGAGGGAACCATGAAAGCTTTCCAGCTGGTTCTGATCAAACCTTCACACTATGACGATGACGGCTACGTCATCCGCTGGTGGCGGGCGATGACGCCATCCAACTCGCTCGCCGCCGTTTATGGCATTGCGGCGGATTGCGCGGAGCGACAGGTGCTCGGCCCGGATGTGGCCATAGACGTCACCGCAATCGACGAGAGCAACACGCGCGTCGACATTCCGGCCCTGCTCGCCCGCTTCAAGCGCCACGACAATTTCGGATTCGTGGCGCTGATCGGCGTCCAGTCCAATCAATACCCGCGAGCCCTCGACATCGCGCGCCCGTTCCGCGCGGCAGGCGTTGCGGTCGCGATCGGCGGCTTCCACGTATCGGGATGCCTCTCGATGCTGGACGGCCATGCGGTGGACATCGACATCTGCCGGGACATGGGCATCACGATCTTCGCCGGCGAGGCCGAAGGAAGGCTGGAGCAGCTGATTGCCGACGTGGCGGCGGGACGCGCCCTGCCCGTGTACAACTACATCAAGGATCTGCCAGGGATCGAGGGCACGCCGGTTCCATTCCTGCCGAAGAAACACGTCGAGCGCACGCTGGGCACCAGTTCCAGTTTCGACGCCGGCCGCGGCTGCCCGTATCAGTGTTCCTTTTGCACGATCATCAACGTGCAGGGCCGCAAGTCCCGCTACCGCTCGGCCGACGACATCGAGCGGATCGTGCGCCTGAACTGGGCGCAGGGTATCCGGAAGTTCTTCATCACGGACGACAATTTTGCCCGCAACAGGGAATGGGAGGCGACCTTCGACCGGCTCATCGAACTGCGCGAAAAGCAAGGTATCCCGCTCGGCCTCCTGATCCAGGTCGACACGCTCTGCCACAAGATCCCGAACTTCATGGAAAAGGCCAGGCGGGCCGGCGTCAACAAGGTGTTCATCGGCCTGGAGAACATCAACCCCGACAATCTGGCGGCGGCGAAGAAGCGGCAGAACAAGATCACCGAGTATCGCAAGATGCTGCTGGCCTGGAAGGAACAGGGCGTCCTGACCATCGCGGGCTACATTCTGGGCTTTCCCGCCGACACGCCCGAGACGATCAGGCGCGACATCGAGATCATCAAGGAAGAGCTGCCGATCGACCTGCTCGAATTCTTCTGCCTGACGCCGCTTCCCGGTTCAGAGGACCACCAGACGCTGTGGAGGAACAGCGTCGCGATGGACGCGGACCTCAACAAATACGACATCGAACATGTATGCACGGCTCATTCGAAGATGAGCATGGACGAGTGGCAGGAGATCTATCACGAGGCCTGGGGGCTCTATTACACCCCGGCGCACATGAAGACGCTGTTGCGCCGCGCCGCCGCGACCGGGGTTCCGGTCGGCAACCTGGCCAAGTACCTGCTCACCTTCTCGACGACGGACCGCCTCGAGAAAGTGCACCCGTTGCAGAGCGGAATCCTCCGCCTCAAGCGACCATCCGAGCGCCGGCCCGGCATGGCGCGCGAGATGCTCTGGCTATTCTGGCCGCGCTACGCATGGGAAACCCTTGCCAAGCATATGATCCTGCTCGGCGCGCTGGTCCGGCTGACGATGTGGCAGGCGGCCATCAGAAACGACCCCAGGTCGCGCAACTATATGGATCGCGCGCTGACGCCAGTTGGCGACGACGAAGACGAGACGCTCGATCTCCTCACGAAAACCACCGGCGCACTGGCGGCGGTATCGCACATCAAGAAAGTAGAGGAACTGACCCACGCCCGGGCAGTCTGACCTCAGCCCATCTCCACCAACTCATATACCTCGATCTGCTCGTGGCGGCCCTTGGCGCTGGCAGCACCCAGCGGGCGAAAGCAGATGCCGGCAAGGTGTTCGGCCCGGTCCTTGACCGCCTGGCTGGCCAGGATCGTCGTGCCGAACTGCTTGTTCATGCCTTCGAGTCGCGAGGCGACGTTCACCGTGTCGCCCATCGCGGTGTATTGCCGCCGCTCCTCCGCGCCGACGCTGCCGACCACCGCGACGCCCGTGTGCAATCCGAACCGGGTCGCGAGCTCCGGGCGTCCGGCCGCCAGGTTTTCGGCGTTCAGCCGGTCGATCGCAGCCTTCAGCGCCAGCGTACAGCGGCAGCCGTCGCCGACATGGTCGGGGTTCTCCGTCGGCGCGTTCCACATCGCGCAGACGCCATCGCCCATATACTGCACGATGACGCCGTTGTGGCGCTGCACGATGGCGTTCACGGCCTGGAAGTAGACGGAGAGAATGTCGACCACCTCCTCCGGCGAATGCTGCTCGGAGATGGTCGTGAAGTCCCTGATATCGGTGAAGAGCACGGTCACCTCGCGGCGCACGGCTGCGCCGGCTTCATCCTGGCCGGAGGCGACGATCCTGCGCACCAACTCGCGCGGCACGTAGACGGCGAAGGTCCTGATCGCGTCTCGTGCGGAAGACAGCGCCCGCGCCAGCAGGTTGATCTCGCTGATCAGCGAATAGGTGACTTTCCAGCTGTCGAAGTCCAGATTGCCGATCTGGTTGGCATCGGCGGCGAGCGCGACAAGCGCGCGGCTGATGCGTCGCGAGATAAGCAGTGCGGTGAGCACGCCAATCAACAGCAGCACGCCGGCAATCATCAGCTTCTCCCTCAGCAGCGCCTCATTCGCTGCGGTGAAATCGCGGATCGGCGCAGCAATGACGATCCGGTCGCCCTGGAGCAGGCTGGACACCCCGGTTCCTACCGACGCCACGCGGGCAAGCCAGGGTTCGTTGCCGACGCGGAATTCGACCAGTCCATCATCCTTTTCAATGCCATCACCGCCTCGCAGCCCCTTGACGGCAAGAAACAACGGATCGTTGGCGACAGGCGTGCCCTCGTCCCTTCCGCGCGCAACCATTTCGGCGACCAAGGCCGGGTCACTCGCTGCCAACCTGTTGCCGCCCGAGCGGGTGGAGAGGCTGTCGACGATGCCGGCCATCACGACCGGGTCGGAATGCACGATCAGCTTGCCCTTGTCGTCGAAAACATAGCCGACCGAGTGTTTCGACACGGCCTGGTCCATGAGCATCCTGCTGATGGTCTCCAGCATGACATCGGCGCCGATGACGGCCCGCGGTTCGGTGGCCATGGTGGTGGCCAGCGTCAGCGTCAGCGTCTCGGTGCTTGCGGAAACGTAGGGGCTTGTGGTGGCGACGGCGCCAGCCTGCCTGATCGCATCTCGATACCAGGGACGGCGGCGCGGATCGAACTCCACCTCGCGCTGCGGCCCGGCGCCGATGATCACCCCATCGGCATCGAGAAAATGCCATCTGGCCAGCGCCGGGCCCTCGGGCGCCCGCGTCACAACGCGCATCGCGAACACCGCCTGGTCGGGCGCCGATACGGCCGCATGCCAGCGCGGGCTGTTCGTGGCGCGCATGACCTGGAAGAAGGCGCCGCTGGGGTAGCCGACATAGACGGCGTCGATGTGGGGAGAACTCTTCAGTATGCGGATGAAATACTCCCGCTTGGCGTCGAGATAGGCGGGCGGCTCGGCCGTCAGCGAGGGCAGCACCGAACCCATCTCGACGACGGCGTTGCCGTCGTGAAAGACACTCGCGTAGAGGTCTATCGTGTTGCGTGAGAGCAGGCGCATCTGCTGCTCGGCCGAGGCGAGCGCCGCTTGGCGACCCTCCTGGTAGGTCAGCCAGATGAGGGGTACGGAGATCGCCACGAGCAGCAGCACGATGATAACGCTGAGATGCACGCGCAGGGGCTTCGCCCATCGCGGAAGCTGGCCCGAAGCGGCATTCGATCCTTGTGGCGACTTGCCTGTGTTGACCCCGGAACTCAACGTCTCGACCCCCAGCGACAGGCCCCGGCGCTTCCATAGCATGGAAGACGCGCTTTGGCGCGGATGGTGAAGTCGACGCGGTCAGTCGCTGGAAAGCGCCTCGAAGACGAACGTGGCGCCCTGCCCGACCGCCGGCGCCACGGTCAGGCAGCCGTCCCTCGCCGTATAGGGGATGGCGGCGGCAGCCAAGGCCGTCTCGGCGCTGGCGAGCGTTTCGACGCCGAAGACGATCTCGACGAGACGCAGGCCGGGCCTCGGCAGGCCGCGGGTCTTCGCCGTGCGGCGTACGAGCACCTCGCCGTTGGCGGCAGCAAAGCGCAAGCCGCCCGACGTTTCTTCCGGTAGAGCGCCGACGACATGCTGCAGGAAGGCGGCGAAATCGCAAGGATCCGGGGCGTCGAGCACGATCGCCTTGATTCGCTTCACGCCGTTGTTGTGCTTCTGCAGCGCCGAGCGGTCGACATCAGGCGCGTTCACCCGCTCGCAGGTGAAGAAGAAGGCGTCAGGCGCGCGCAGGTCGGCCGCGAAGGCGAGCTTGAAGGAGGCCGTGTCGCTGCGACCCGAAGCATCGATGAAGGGTCGCGAGAAATTGAGGATACGGCCAGCGGAAACTCCGGCGCGGGTGAATGCGCGGTGGTCGACACCGGCATTCCCGGTGCCGAACACCAGCGCGGAAAAGCCTTCATCGCCAAGGCGGTAACGGAAAGCATTATCGCGTGCGGTAAAGACGTTGCCGCGCGTCGAGGCGCTGCCGGCCTTGACTGGATCGGCGACCGCCAGCGGTTCCAGATAGGTCCCGTCGGCAAAAAAGACGCAGCAGTTTTCAGTGCCGAAGGGATGCAGCCCGTCCGGCGCGACGGTGAAGCCGAGGGATGCGACACGGCTGCGCGCGACGGCAAGGTCGGCGGTCGGCAGCACGCAATGGTCAAGTGGGCGGGCAGAAGGCACCATCATCAAAGCGATGCATCAAATGCCGAATGGCAACTAGCGCAGCAGGCGTTCGTAGTCGGCATGTGTTCCAATCCAGATCCAGCTAAAACCATCCCCGTCCTCCAGAGCCAAGGCGCGAAAGTCACTACCGACCCGGGCCGACCACAATTCGCCGGTCTTCTTAAGCCGAAGCGATCGATGGCGAGGATTTTCCTTGAGGAGGCTGAAGTTCTTATCGGCGAGGATACGAACGCTTTCGGGCAAACCATGGTACGACCGCCAGAAGGTTGCGGTCGCATAATGCTTCACAGCGGCCGCGTCTTCCCTGCAGCAATCTCAGCCTTGGCGTCGCCAATGAGCTTGTCCAGGCGGCCCGCCTTCACGTCATCCTCGAACTGGCGGTCCCAGCGCTGCCACCGAAGTTCCTCGAACCAGGAGGCAAGTTCTTTCAGCTCCTGGTCGGACAATGCGGCAATGGATTTTTCGATCTGTTCCAGCTTGGTCATGAGCAGAGATTATCACGCGACGAACCTTGCCCTCAAGCGGCTCACACCAGCCGGCTCTGCTCCACTGCCGCGCCGATGAAGCTCGCAAACAGCGGGTGCGGATCGAGCGGGCGGCTCTTCAGTTCTGGATGGTACTGCACGCCGATGAACCACGGATGGTCAGCATATTCGACAGTCTCGGGCAGCACGCCGTCGGGCGACATGCCGGCGAAGACCAGCCCGCATTGCTCCAGCCGCTCCTTGTAGTCGATGTTGACCTCGTAGCGGTGGCGGTGACGCTCGGAAATGACCGTCGATCCGTAGATGTCGGCGATCTTCGATTCTGGCGCCAGCCTGGCCTCGTAGGCGCCGAGGCGCATGGTGCCGCCGAGATCGCCGGTCTCCCTGCGCTTTTCGAGCATGTTGCCCTTCAGCCATTCCGTCATCAGGCCGACGACGGGCTCATCCGTCGGGCCGAATTCGGTCGAGGAGGCGTGTTCGATGCCGGCAAGCGAGCGCGCCGCCTCGATGCAGGCCATCTGCATGCCGAAGCAGATGCCGAAATAGGGCACCTTGCGCTCTCTGGCGAACTTGGCGGCCAGGATCTTGCCTTCCGAGCCGCGCTCGCCAAAGCCGCCGGGCACGAGGATGCCGTGCACCTTCTCAAGCCAGGGCGACGGGTCTTCCTTCTCGAAAATCTCGCTCTCGATCCAGTCGAGCTTGACCTTGACGCGGTTCGCCATGCCGCCATGCGACAGCGCCTCGATCAGCGATTTGTAGGCGTCCTTGAGGCCGGTGTACTTGCCGACGACGGCGATGGTCACCTCGCCTTCCGGATTGTGGATCAGCGACGAGACCTTCTGCCAGGCCTCCATGCGCGGCTTCGGCGCGGGCTCGATGCCGAAGGCGGCGAGCACTTCCGAATCCAGCCCTTCCTTGTGATAGGCGAGCGGCACGTCATAGATGTGCGCCACGTCGAGCGCCTGGATGACGGCCGATTCGCGCACGTTGCAGAAGAGCGAGAGCTTGCGGCGCTCCTCCTTCGGAATGGCGCGGTCGGCGCGCACCAGAAGGATGTCCGGCGCGATGCCGATGGAACGCAGTTCCTTCACCGAATGCTGCGTCGGCTTGGTCTTCAGTTCGCCGGCGGTCGGGATGTAGGGCATCAGCGTCAGATGCACGTAGACGGCATTGTTGCGCGGCAGGTCGTTGCCGAGCTGGCGAATCGCCTCGAGGAAAGGCATCGCCTCGATGTCGCCGACCGTGCCGCCGATCTCGCAGAGCACGAAGTCGAAATCCTCATTGCCGTCGAGGACGAAATTCTTGATCTCGTCGGTGACGTGCGGGATCACCTGGACGGTCGCACCGAGATAGTCACCGCGCCGCTCGCGCTCGATGATGTTCTTGTAGATGCGCCCGGTGGTGATGTTGTCGGCCTGGTTGGCCGAGCGGTTTGTGAAGCGCTCGTAGTGACCGAGGTCGAGATCGGTCTCGGCCCCGTCGTCGGTCACAAACACTTCGCCATGCTGATACGGGCTCATCGTGCCCGGATCAACGTTGAGATAGGGGTCGAGTTTCTTGATCCGCGCGCGGTAACCACGCGCCTGCAACAGGGCTCCTAGAGCCGCCGCTGCAATGCCTTTTCCAAGGGAAGAAACCACGCCGCCGGTGATGAAAACATATCGCGCCATGGGAGTCGGTGCTTAGCGCCGCCGACCCGATTCCGCCAGAGAAAACTTTCGGCGCCTTCACTTTTCCACGCCAGACGACGCGACGCAGCGTAACCCGAAAAAGAAAAGGCCGGCGCGAGATGTGCTCGACGCCGGCCCCTGGATGCGATTTTCAGGCTCCGTCAGAGCACCACGACCTCGGTGCCGACCGGCACGCGCCGATAAAGGTCCATGACGTGCTCGTTGATCATCCGGAAGCAGCCGTTCGAGGAATTGGTGCCGATCGTCTCCGGCGCGACCGTGCCGTGGATGCGCAGATGCGTGTCGCGGCCATTCTCATAGAGATAGATGGCGCGGGCGCCGAGCGGGTTCATGCCGCCGCCGGGCATGCCCTCGGCGTACTGGCCGTACTTCGCCGGCTCGCGCGCCTGCATCTCCTTGGTCGGGATCCAGCGCGGCCATTCCTGCTTGTCGCCGACCTTGACCGCGCCCTTGTACTGCAGGCCGTCCTTGCCGACCGCGATCGCATAGCGGCGGGCCCTGTTCGAACCTTCCATCAGATAGAGGTAGTGGGCGGCGGTATCGATCACGATGGTGCCGCGCGGATAGCCGGAATACTCCACCACGGTCGGCTCGTACTCGGGCTTCACCTTGAACGGCTTCTTGGACGCGCGCTGGGCCAGCGCGGCGTCGAGCGCACGCG
Organism: Rhizobiaceae bacterium; assembly: GCA_036520515.1. Classification (GTDB taxonomy): domain Bacteria; phylum Pseudomonadota; class Alphaproteobacteria; order Rhizobiales; family Rhizobiaceae; genus Mesorhizobium_K. The sequence goes on along the minus strand of DATDJN010000178.1, from coordinate 3,196 downwards.
TCTCGGGCAGCATCGCCTGCTTCTGCACCACCTGGCCGCCGAACAACCCGGCAAAAAGACCCTGCGGCTTCGGCGCTGCCTGGATTGCCGGCTCGCTGCGCAGTTCACCATTGTTGCCGGTCTGCACGACTTCCATCGAGACAAGCCGGGCGATCTCGGCCTGGCGGGCGGCTTCCGCGGCGGCGGCGATCTGCGCCTGGCGCTGCTGCTCGGCGCGGATCCTGGCGAGGCGCTGCCCCTCCTTTTCCCGGGCCTTGGCCTCGGCGATCTGCCGGCGTTCCTCGGCTGCCTTTTCACGGACGATGCGACGCTCTTCGGCGGCTTTCTCGCGGGCGAGCTTGCGCTCCTCTGCCTGCTTGGCGAGGAAGATCTTGCGTTCTTCCGCAACCTTCGCCCGCTCGGCGGCGAGCTTTTCTCGCTCGACCTTGTCGGCTGCGAGTTTCTTGTCGCGCTCGACCTTGGCAGCAGCGGCGAGCTTATCCTTCTGGGCCTTGGCGGCGGCGAGCTTCTTCTCGCGCTCGGCGTTGGCCGCGGCCAACTGCTTTTCCTTCTCGGCTTTCGCCTTCGCGGCCTGCTTGTCCTTTTCGGCCTTGGCTTTCGCGAGCTTGTCCTTGTCGGCCTTCGCCTTGGCGAGCTTTTCCCTCTCGGCCTTGGCCGTGGCCAGCTTTTCCTTGTCGGCTTTCGCCTTGTCGGCCTTGGAGGCAGCCTGCTTGGGCTTCGCAGCCTGCTTGGACTTCTCGGTCTTGCTCGCCGCTGTGGCGGCCGGCTTCGACTTGGCCTTCGCGTTGGCGGCCGCCTTCTTCTTCTTCAGCGCCTCGTCCTCGGCCTTGGTCGCCACATTGACCACGGCGGAGGAGGCTTCCGGCGCAGGCGACGCAGGAACCGGCGGAGCGGCATAGGCCGATACGTTCATGGCGAGGCTAGCGCCAAAGCCCAGGAGAAGAAGGCTGCGAAACTGCATGTCGACGATCCCGAATATGATGTCCCTGAACCGACTTGCGGCGGGCGAAAGCTGCGCTCTCGCGCGGATGCGGAGAGTGCCGCGGGCCGCTTTATAAGGCATTAATGCGGCGCCCCTCAAGCACGGCCCGGCCGCGCCACCATTCGAATCTTCGTGATCGACGCAGCATTTGCCGCGACTGTGTTCAAAGGAACACAGATCGCGGGGAATGGAGGCCAGGGGCCGGCTGGGCCGGCCCTGGTTGCCTGGACCTAGTTGGGAACCTGCGGCGCAGCAGGCTGGGCAGGAGTCGCCGGGGCAGCCTCCGGAGCAACCGGCACGTCCGTTGCCGGCGGGGCGGCCGGGGCTGCTGTCGCGGGCTGGTTCGCCGGAGCACTCTCGGGGACGGCTGGCGTGGCCGGTGCGGTGGTGGGCGGCGGAGTCGGAACGTCGGAGCCACCGAGTTGGTTGAGCACGCCGCCCTGGCCCTGGCCCTGGCTCTGGCCGGGCGGGGGCACGCGATTGAGGATGTCGATCGGCTGGGAGCCGTAGCGGGCGATCAGCGAAAGGCCGAGCGAGGTGATGAAGAAGGCCGCAGCGAGGATCGCGGTGGCGCGCGTCAGCGCATTTGCCGCGCCGCGAGCAGTCATGAAGCCCGAGCCGCCACCGATGCCAAGCCCGCCGCCTTCGGAGCGCTGCAGGAGCACCACGCCGACAAGCGCAAGCACGACCATCAGATGAATGACGATGATAACGGTTTCCATAAAGACTTCACCAGACGGTCGGACATTGCGAGCGGCCCCGGCGAGCGGGTGCGGCCCTTGAAGGAAGGCGGCTCAATACAATGCTTTCGCGGCATTTCCAAGCCCGTGCCGAATATGGGAAGCTGGACCCGGCTTGCAATACGAAAAGCTTTTCCGCTTGCCAAAGCCCGGTAATTTTCTACTCATCGGTGGTCCCTTCCGCTTACCGCTCCGATTGCTCCTCGCCATGCACTTGATTCCCTCCGCTGTCCGCGGACCGCTCCTGATGCTCGCCGCGACGGGCGCCTATGTCATCAACGACACGATGATGAAGCTGGCGACCGTCGGCCTGCCGCCCTACGAGGTGCTGTTCCTGCGCGGCGTGGCGGCCTTCCTGTGGGGCATTCCGATGCTGCTGTTGCTCGGCTACCGCAGAGAGATGCACCTGATGTTCGAGCGGCGGGTCCTGACCAGGAACCTGCTCGAGCTTTGCGCGATCCTTTCCTATGTGGTGGCGCTCGCCAACATGCCCATCGCCGACGTGGTGGCGCTAGGGCAGATCACGCCGCTGCTCATCCTGCTCGGGGTGTCGGTCCTGTTCCGCGAGCGAATCGGCGGCGTGCGCATGGCATTGATCGGGCTGGGCTTCGCCGGCGCGTTGATGGTGGCGCAGCCGACCATGGAGGGAGTCTCGATCTATGCCGCACTCGGTATCGCCAACGCGGTCTTCTCCGCCGCGCGCGACGTCGCCGGGCGGCGCGTCGCCGGCCACATCCCCGGCATGATCGTGGCGATCTCGGCGGTGATCGTGGTGCTTGCCGGCGCGGCCGTCGCCCATCTGGCGACTGAAAGCTGGGTGGCGCCCGACCCGCGTCATCTGGCGCTGCTCGCCGGCGCAGGCCTGTTCCTGATCTTCGGCCACTTCTTCATCTTCATGGCCTACCGCATCGGCCCGACCGGCGTGGTCGCGCCATTCTATTACAGCTTCACCGTATGGGCGGTGATTTCCGGGCTGCTCGTCTTCACCGAACTGCCGAACGCCCTCGCGCTGGCAGGAATCGCGCTGGTGGTCGCCAGCGGGCTCGCCGTCGTCCTGCTGGACGGGAAGAGAACAAGGCCGACGGTGGCGGCCTAAAGTCAGCGCCTCAAGCGAGCGCCCTAGCTTCGCGGAACGAGATGAGTCGCTTGGCCTGCTCGTCCCACAGCACAAGCCTGACGCAGCGCAGACTTTCGATAATCCCGATGCGGCCGACGTCGCGTAGCTCGGGGTAGTCCCTCAGCACTTGCGGGAGCCGGTAGAACGGCACCGTGCTCGACAGATGATGCACGTGGTGAATGCCGATGTTTCCGGTGAACCACCGGAGCACGGCAGGCAGCTCGTAGTGAGAGCTGCCGTGCAGCGCCGCGTGCTGGAAATTCCAGTCTTCGGCCGGCGACCAGTGGGTCTCCTCGAACTGGTGCTGCACGAAGAACAGCCATACGCCCGCCGTGGCCGCCAGCAAGGTGACCGGCA
>DATDJN010000177.1:0-4363 GCA_036520515.1 Rhizobiaceae bacterium | reverse complement strand
GGCGGCTGGACGCCGAGCCCGAGGAAGGACAGCGCCGAGAGGAACAGCACCGCGTAGATGAAGCGCAGGCCGAGTTCCGAGACCAGCGGCGACAGTGCGTTGGGCAGTATCTCGCGGAAGATGATCCAGGGGCCGCCCTCGCCGCGCAGCTTGGCGGCCTCGACGAAGTCCATCACGTTGATGTCGACGGCCACCGCCCGGGACAGCCGATAGACGCGCGTGGAGTCGAGGACCCCCATGACGAGCACGAGCGTCACGATGTTGGCCGGCAGCACCGACAGCACGACGAGGGCGAAGATGAGCGTCGGGATCGACATGAGCAGGTCGACGAAGCGCGACAGCAGCGCATCGAACCAGCCGCCGACCACCGCCGCGGTAAGGCCGAGCACCGACCCGAGCGTAAAGGCCAGTGCGGTGGCCATCACGGCGATGAAGATCGTGATGCGCGCGCCATAGATCATGCGCGAGAGAAGGTCGCGGCCGAGATTGTCGGTGCCGAGCAGGTGGGCGCCGGACATCGGCGCCCACACATCGCTGACGATCTCGCCATTGCCATATGGAGCCAGCCAGGGCGCGAAGACTGCGCAAAGCAGGAAGAACGAGGTGAGGATCAGGCCGATCCAGGCGCTTATCGGGATGCGCTTGACGTCGAGCATGTTGCGCGGCCCTACTTCGGATGCCTGAGGCGGGGATTTGAGACGATCGCCGCGATATCGGCCACCATGTTGAGCAGGATGTAGACGGCTGCAAAGATCAGCCCGACAGCCTGCACGACGGGAACGTCGCGCTTCGCGACGTGATCGACCAGGTACTGGCCCATGCCGGGATAGACGAAGATGACTTCGACGACGACGACGCCCACGATGAGATAGGCGAGGTTCAGCATCACCACATTGGCCACCGGGGCTATGGCATTGGGAAGCGCATGCTTGCGGATGATCGCCAGCGGGCGAAGCCCCTTGAGTTCCGCCGTCTCGATGTAGGCGGACTGCATGACGTTGAGGATGGCGGCGCGGGTCATGCGCATCATGTGCGCCAGCACGACGAGCGTGAGCGCGGCGGCAGGCAGGGCCACGGCCATGAGACGCTCGCCGAGACCCATTCCGTCATAGACGGTCGAGATGGCGGGGAAGATCTGCCATTTGACCGCCAGGAAGAAGACCAACAGGTAGCCTATGAAAAATTCCGGGAAGGATGTCGAAGCGAGTGCGAAGCCCGAGATCGCCTTGTCTATCGGGCCGTTCCTGTAGCGGACAGCCAGAAGGCCCAGCAGGATGGCCAGCGGCACGGCGACGATCGCCGCGCTGGCAGCCAGAAAGAGCGTATTCCAGAGACGCCCGCCGATCGAACTGGCGATGTCCTGGCCGCTGGTAAGCGCGACGCCGAGGTCGCCGGTCAGCACGCCGCCGAGCCAGGAAAGGTAGCGGACGTAGCTCGGCTGGTCGAGGCCGAGCTGCTCGCGCAGATTTGCGAGCGACTGCGGCGTAGCCGACTGCCCGAGAATGGATTGCGCGACGTCCCCCGGCAGTATCTCGGTGCCAACGAAGATCAGCACGGATACGGCGAACAGAAGGACGATGCCGGTCGCGATACGCTGGGCGAGCAGCTTCAGGATCGGAGAGGACATGAGTTGCCTGTCAGGAGAGATCCGGCATTGCGTTCATACACGGAAGCGGAAAAGGGCCGGTTTTCACCGGCCCTTTCGATCATCGCGTCTAGGCCTCGAGCCAGCAACGCACGAGGGCGTGACCGTTGCACATCTCCTGTGCCGGGTTGGCGACCCACCCCTGCACTCCCTTGCCGCTGGCGTCGATGTACTGGTTGAAGAACGGCACGATCAGTCCGCCCTCGTCGCGCATCATGACGGCCATGTCCTGGTACATGGCCTTGCGCTTCGCATCGTCGAGCTCGCCGCGAGCGGCGACGACCATCTTGTCGAATTCCGGGCGTTTCCAGCGGGTGTCGTTCCAGTCGGCATTCGAGATGTAGGCGGTGGAGTACATCTGGTCCTGCGTCGGCCTGCCGCCCCAGTAGGAAAGCGAGAAGGGCTGCTTGTTCCAGGTTTCGGACCAGTAGCCGTCGCCCGGCTCGCGCTTGATCTCGATGGCGATGCCGGCCTTGGCGCAGCTCTGCTGGTAGAGCTGGGCGGCATCCACGGCTCCGGGGAAGGCAACGTCGGAGGTGCGCAGGACGATCGGACCGGAGTGGCCCGACTTCTTGTAGAATTCGGCTGCCTTTTCGGGGTCGAACTTGCGCTGCTCGATGTCGGACGAGAACAACGGATAGGCGTCGTTGATCGGGAAGTCGTTTCCGACCGTGCCGTAGCCGCGCAGGATCTTCTCCAGCAATTCCTCGCGGTCCATTGCGAGCTTCAGCGCCATGCGAAGGTCGTTGCTATCGAACGGCGCGGTGTCGCAGAACATGTTGAACGGATAGAACCCGCGTCCGGACGCGGTCTGCACGGTGACACCCGGCACGCGCTTGATCAGGTCGACGATCTTGGGCTCCACGCGGTTGATCATGTTGACCTGGCCGCCCTGCAGGGCAGCCGTCCTTGCGGTCGGATCGTTGATCACGATGATCTCTATCTGCGCCGCATGGCCCAGCTTGTCGCCCTGCCAGTAGTTGGCGAATTTCTCGCCCCCGTAACGCACGCCAGGCTCGTTGACAGTCACCTTGTAAGGTCCTGCGCTGATGCCGGCATTCGGATTGTCCTTGCCGCCGTTGGGCTGGATGACCAGGTGGTAGTCCGCCATGAGATAGGGGAAGTCGGCGTTGGGCTCCTTCAGCACGATGACGGCCTCGTCGCCGCTGGCCTTCATGGATTCAATGCCCTGGAGGATGCCCAGCGCAGCGGACTTCGAGGCCTCGTCGGCGTGACGCTCGAGCGTCGCTATGACGTCTTCGGCCGTGACCGTCTTGCCGTCGTGGAACTCGACGTCCTTGCGGACCTTCAACGTCCACGTCTTGGCATCGGGGGTCGAGCCTATCGATTCGGCAATGCGGTTTTCGAGGCTGCCGTCAGGCGCCAGCTCGACCAGCAGTTCTCCCCAGCACTTGCCGAAGTTGAAATTCACCTGGCTCAGGTTGAGGGCAGGGTCGAGAACGTTGGACGATTCTCCACCCTGGAGTCCCGCCTTGAGTATGCCGCCCTTCACGGGCGTCTGCGCAGCGGCAACGTTGGACAGCATCGAGTTCGCAATGGTGGCCGACACGCCCAGTGCGGCGGCCCTGCCGAGGAAGTCCCGCCTGGTGAGGCGCCCCCGCGCGACCTCGGCGCCAAGAAAATCCAGTTCACTCGTCATGTTCACTCCTCTCCATCATTGATTTTGGCCGATAGTGGCCGCAACTCCGTAAGGGAAACAAGACGAATTGCGACATCGACAGGTCTAATCGCACCGATCTCCTGGACCAATCGAGAACGCAGCGCGCGGCGGAGGCGTCCGGCACGCCTGCGCAACCGCCACCGAGCGGGTCGGCTGGCCCTCGCGACATGGCGGCAGGTCGGGACGGCACAACCCCTGCGGGCTATCCCGACAACCTGACGCGACCACCTGGGATTTGAGAGTTTCGATCTGCTCCTACAGTGAGCCTGAACCGGGGGGCAGGAGCATTGTTCGCGTTCCGGCGTGCAAATCGCATCGGAGCGCGGTGGAACCCACAAGGCGCCAGTTGGTCAGATCGGCGGCAGGGTCACCGTTTCCAGCATCGATATCAGTTCGGGCTCGTCGACGAGAAGCGCTGCCTCGTCGAGTTTCACCCAGGCGCGCCGCCGGGACTTCCTTTCCTTCCATGTATCGAGCTCGCGCTCCACATGAAGCGGATATACTTCCACCGTCACCGGGACGAACGCGCCCTGCAGCCGTTTCCAGTAGCGGAAGCTGCCGACCGGTATTTCGTGGGACGAGCCGATGACCCCGGCTTCCTCGGCCGCCTCCTGCGCGGCGGCCTCGCAGTCCGGACGACCCTTCATCGGCCAGCCTTTTGGCAGCACGAAGCGCCGGGTCTGCCGCGATGTCAGCAGCAGCACCTCCATGTCGCCGGACGGCGTCTGCCTGTACGGCAACGCCGCCACTTGCTGGATGCGCTCGCCGCGGCGTGCGCGCCTCTTCAACTTGCTCTTCTTCACGAACTTTTCACTATGCTGAACGGCCCAGAAATCCCAGCCAAAAGATAGCTGGCTAAGGTTTACTTGTCACCGAAATGTGGCCGGCCGGCGATTTCCCTCGTAGCCCTGGAATTGAAACGGCTGGAGGTCGAGTTCTGCGAAGTTTGCGACAAGTTCATCCTGTTCCCCAATGTTCAGCATATCCGGCCGGTCGTCGAAACATTCCGGCCGGGCGAGCCGCAGGTCGAAGAGGTC
>DATDJN010000176.1:0-6457 GCA_036520515.1 Rhizobiaceae bacterium | reverse complement strand
GGCCTGCGCCCCTACGCCATCGAGGCGAAGCTCGGCGCCGACGGCAACGTGGTTCGGGAGGCGGCGCCGGAAAAGAGCGGCGACGAGAAGGTGCTGGCGCCCTTCCCCAAGGCGTTCCAGCCGACCGGCGGCCTGAAGGTGCTCTCGGGCAATCTCGGCCATGCGATCATCAAGACCTCGGCGGTAAAGCCGGAGCGGCGCGTCATCGAGGCGCCGGCCGTCGTGCTGGACAGCCAGGAGGCGCTGAACGCCGCCTTCAAGGCCGGCGAGCTCGACCGCGACTTCGTCGCCGTCATCCGCTTCCAGGGGCCGAAGGCGAACGGCATGCCGGAGCTGCACCGGCTGACCACCGTGCTCGGCGTGCTGCAGGACCGCGGCCACAAGGTGGCGCTGGTTACCGACGGCCGCATGTCGGGTGCCTCGGGCAAGGTGCCGGCGGCGATCCACGTGACTCCGGAAGCGCTGGAAGGGGGGCCGCTCGGCCGGCTGCATGACGGCGACGTGATCCGGCTCGACGCCGACGCCGGCACGCTGGAGGTGATGATATCGGAGGAGGAACTGGCCGCCCGGCCGCTGCGCATGCCCGACCTCTCCGCCAACGAGCACGGTTTCGGCCGCGAGCTCTTCGCCGGCTTCCGCGAGCTGGCGGGACGCGCCGACCAGGGGGCGAGCATATTCGGGTTTGCGTGAGGTTGAATGTAAGGCAAGGTTGCCTTACATTCATGTCCGAGGATCGTGATCGCAATGACCATTCTTACCGTCACAGCGAAGGGACAAGTCACGCTGAAGAAGGATGTTCTCCAGCATCTCGGCGTGAAACCCGGCGAAAGAATAGAAGTGGATCTCCTGCCTGGCGGAAAGGCCACCATCCAGGCTCAACCCGTACGCACGGGCAAGATTTCCGACATATTCGGATTGCTGAAGCAGGAAGGGCAGAAACCCCTTACCCTTGAGGAAATCAAGCGACTGATTGAGGATGGATGGGCTGGCCGCAGATGAAGGCCACCGTCGACACCAACATCCTCCTACGGGCTTTCCTGGATGATCATCCGACGCAAAGCCCGGCCGCCCAAAAGGCGCTGAGTGGCGTAGAGCTTGTAGCCGTGACTCTACCTACCCTTTGCGAATTCGCCTGGGTGCTTCGCAAGGGCTATAAGCGATCCAAGCAAGAACTGGTCGTTGCGCTCGAGACCGTCATAGGAATTCCAACTATCTCACTGGACAGACCGGCTGTTGAGGCCGGACTAGCACTTGTGGCGGCAGGCGGAGACTTTGCCGACGGTGTCATCGCCTATGAGGGAAAGCGTCTCGGCGGAGATATCTTCTTCACCTTCGACCGAACAGCATCAGAACTGCTGGCGAAGGCAGGTATCGCCACATCGCTCCTACCGTCTGCTCCCGAAGATCGCTAAGTGGTTTCGATGATGTTCCTCCGTTGCTTATGCCTGCTGCTCGGCCTCGTGCTGCCGCAGGTCGCCTTCGCCGATGAATGCGTCGTCCTGCTGCACGGGCTGACCCGCACGGGCCAATCCATGAAGTCGCTGCAGTTCGCGCTGAAAAGGGCGGGCTACAAGGTGGTGAACGCCGGGTATCCCTCCACCCGCAAGCCGATCGAACAGCTGGGGTCCTATGTCGGCAAGGCCGCCCAGAAGTGCGGCGGCAGCGACAGGCTCAATTTCGTCACCCATTCGATGGGCGGGATACTGGCGCGCGCCTGGCTGCGCGACAACCATCCCGCCAACCTCGGGCGGGTGGTCATGCTGGCGCCGCCAAACCAGGGATCGGAAGTGGTCGATGCGTTCCGCAACCGCGGCATCTTCGGGATCGTGGGACCTGCCGCAACGGAACTCGGCACTGGACCCGAAAGCCTTCCTCGAAAACTCGGGCCGGCCAACTTCAGCCTCGGCATCATTGCCGGCGACAAATCATCCAACCCGCTGTTCTCGTCGGCGCTGAAAGGCCCGAATGACGGCACGGTGACGGTCGCGAGCACGAAGCTGCAGGGCATGAAGGATCACATCACCCTGCATGTCGGCCATACCTTCATGATGAACCATCCGCTGGTGATCGCGCAGACCCTGACCTTCCTGCAAACGGGACGCTTCAATCGCGGTCTGCAGTATGCCAAGGCGACGCAGATGCTGGGCACCGGCAACGGCCCAAGGCAATCCGAATAGAAGCGGCGCAGCTTTGCCCGCCGCTTTCCGCCCGAATTCCCTGCCTACTCGATCGTCAGCTCGGTCCGCTCGCCGGCCTTGACCGATGCGGGCGTCTCCTCGACCGGGCTGCCGTCGCGGCGGTCCGTCGTCACGACATATTCCCCGGCGGGAAGCGTCGCCTCCAGCGCCTCGCCGAAGCCGTAGGCCACCTGCCCGCGCTCGCCCTGTCCGCCCTTCCTCGCCGGCAGGACGTTGATGTCCCTTGCCCCCGGCGCGGCGATCTCCAGCACGCCCGCATCGAGGATGACCGTGACATCCTTGCTCTCGCCGGCGCGGATGTTGAAGGGCCGCTCGGATTCGGCCTGGTCCATGCGCACCACCGCGACATGGTCGCCGGGCGCGAGGTCGAATCTGGCGTCGGGGCCGAAAGCGTAGCTCACCTGCTCGCGCGTGCCGTCGACGTCGAGCTTCAACCTGTAGATCTTGATGTCGAGGCCCGACGCGTCGACCCTCTCGCCGCCCGCCGCGTAGAGCGCATTCACGGTGACGCTGCCGACGCCGACCACCACGTCCTTCTCGACCGTCTGGCCGGCGGGGAGATCGAACGTTTCGCTGGCCTCGCCGGTGCCGAGCTTGACCGTCAGCTTCTGCTGGCCGGCCGGCAGCACGATCCTCGTCTCGCCATAATTCGTCGAGACGCCCGTTCCGCCAGGATAGTCGATCTCGACGATTGCCGCGCCGCTCAACTCGGCGCCTTCGCTGGCGCGCGGCCTCACGACCAGCGTGCCGGCATCGAGAACGAAGAGCGGCGTATGGACCTGGCCGGGCTCGACCTTGATCTTCTGTTCGGCGCGCGCCTCGCCGAGCCGGGCCTCGACGACATACTCTCCGGGCTCCAGCGAGCCCTTGTAGCTGTTGTATTCGGTGGCGATCTGCTCGCCACGGCTGCCGTCGGGATTGGCCCTGAAAATCTCCCAGGCGTTGCCGGCATCCTTCAAAGGCTCACCGCCGGTCGCCATCACGGCTTCGGGGATGAAGTTGAATTCCGGCTTTGCCGGTTCAGCCGGCGGCTCGGGAGCCGGCGGGGCAGGCTCGGCGACGACCGGCGGCGGTGGAGGCTCGGGCGCCGCCCCGGCCGGCGCGGCAACCGTCGCCGCCAGCGCCTCCCTCAAGCCCGCCGCGTCGGAGGCCTGCAGATATTTGCCGCCGGTGTTGTGGGCGAGGCAGGCGACCTCCCTGCCCTCATCCGCCGTCAGGCCGAAGCCGACGACATGGGCGGTGAAGTCGACGCCGGTCGCTTCCAGCTCCTTGCCGAGCGCGCACGGATCGGCCTCGCAGGTCTCGACGCCGTCGGTGATCAGGATGACGGTGGACTTCTCGTCGGCGTAGCGCAGCGCCTCGGCCGCCTGCCGGACGGCGGATGTGAGCGGCGTCTTTCCCTGGAACCGCATCGTGTCGGCGGCGGCCGTGATGGCGGAAGCGGCGCCCGCCGCCGGCGGCACGACCAGCTCGATGTCGCTGCACGAGCCCTTCTCGCGGTGACCGTAGGCCATCAGCCCGAGTTCGGTGTCGGCCGGCACGGATTGCAGCACGGTGCGCAGGGTCTCGCGGGCGATGTCCACCTTCGGCCGGCCCTCGATCTGGCCCCACATGGAGCCGGAGGCGTCGAGCACGATGATGGCCCGGTCGCCGGCATGGGCGAAGGCCGTCGTGGAGGCCACGAACAGCGCTGCAAGAGCGCCGCGTGAAAGGAATGCCATTACCGTCTCCCGGTGAATCAGCTCGGTCCGCGGGCAGACGCTAGAGGAGGCTCCAGGGGCTGGCAAGGCGGCGAAGGCGCCCACCCGCATCCGCCTTGCTTCCGGTCAGTAGGTGGTGCGGCGTTCCTCGCTCGGCGGCCGCCCGAACTGCAGGCGGTAGCTCTGCGCGAAGTAGGAATGCGAGGTGAATCCGGTGGCGATCGCCACGTCGAGGATCGGCATGTTGGTCTGGCGCAACAGCTCGCGCGCCCGCTCCAGCCTCAGCCGCATGTAGTAGCGCCCTGGCGTCACCGTCAGGTGGCGCAGGAACAGCCGCTCGACCTGGCGCACCGAAAGGCCCGCCGACTTGGCGAGTTGCACGGCCGTCAGCGGCTCGTCCAGATTGTCGGCCATCAGCTCGACGATCTTCCTGAGCTTCTCCGACTTGCCGGTGAGGTCGCGCTCCGGCCCCACCCGCTGGCGGTCGCCGGCCGAGCGGATGCGCTCGTGCTGGAACTGGTTCGCCACGCCGTTGGCGATGTTCGGGCCGAAGTCGCCGCGGATGATCTCCAGCATCAGGTCGATCGAGGTCGTGCCGCCGGCGCAGGTGTAGCGCTTGCGGTCGATCTCGTAGACGTTGCCGGTGCAGTTGATGTCCGGAAACCGTTCCGTGAACCCTGCCCGGTTCTCCCAATGGATCGTGCAGCGGTAGCCTTCGAGCTGGCCGGCTTCGGCGAGCAGGTAGGAGCCGACCGACAGCGCCCCCAGCGCACCGCCGCGGCGGCCCCAGGTCCTCAGCGCGCCCAGCACCTTCGACTTGCCGGGAAATTCAGTCGTCAGCCCGACCGCGACGAACAGGATGTCGACCGGCGGGATGTCGTTGACGCTGTAGTCGACCTTGAGCGGGATGCCGTTCGAGGCCATCACCGCCTCGCCGTCGGCCGACACAGTGGTCCAGCCGTAGAAATCGCGGCCGAGCAGGCGGTTCGCCGAGCGGAACGCGTCGATCGCGGCCGCCAGCGAGAACATCGAGAACTTGTCGACCAGCAGGAACGCGAACTGCCGGCCCGCCTGGCTCGGATCGGACATGGCCGGCATGTCTACAGCAAGCGGCGGCGTCGGCATAGGAGCGGGCCTGGAGCCTCGTTGAAGGGCGTTCGGGTCAGAAGGTCGGCCGCTTCAGCCCGGCCTTCAGACAGGCCGAGACCAGCGTGTTGGCCATCAGGAGCGCGATGGTCATCGGGCCGACGCCGCCGGGCACCGGGGTGATGGCGCCGGCGTTCTTTTCCGCCTCGGCGAAGGCCACGTCGCCGACCAGCCGATACTTGCCCTCGCCCTTCTCCGGCGCCGGCACGCGGTTGATGCCGACGTCGATGACGGTGGCGCCGGGTTTCACCCAGTCGCCCCTGACCATCTCGGGGCGGCCGACCGCGGCGACGAGGATGTCCGCCGTGCGGGCGAGCGCCGGCAGGTCTTTGGTGCGGCTGTGCGCAATCGTGACGGTGCAGTTGGCGGCCAGCAGCAGGTTCGCCATCGGCTTGCCGACGATGTTGGAGCGGCCGATGACGACTGCGTTGAGGCCGGACAGATCCTTGCCGCGCACCCGCTCGATCAGGATCATCGAGCCCGCCGGCGTGCAGGGCACGAAGGCCGTCTCCATCTCGCCGGTGCCGAGCTTGCCGACATTGACGAAGTGGAAGCCGTCGACGTCCTTCTCGGGCGCTATCGTCTGGATCACCTTGCCGGAATCGATGTGGGCGGGCAGCGGCAGCTGCACGAGGATGCCGTCGATCGTCTCGTCGGCGTTGAGGTCGGCGATCAGCTTCAGCAAGTCCGCCTCGCCGGTCTCGGCCGGCAGCGTATGCTGCACCGACAGGAAGCCGCATTCCTTGGCCTTCTTGGACTTCGAGGAGACATAGACCTGGCTGGCGGGGTCCTCGCCGACGATGACGACGGCGAGCCCGGGCGCGGCGTGACCCTTGCCGGTAAGCTCTTCGGTCAGGCGCTTCACGGTCGCCACGACATCTTCCGCCACCAGTTTCCCGTCGATGATTTCAGCCATTGTTCGCCCTCGGAATTCGGAAGCATCGGAATAGGGCCTAAAGCGGTTGCGGGCAATCCGGCTTTGCGGCGTCCGGTGCCGCGAAACTGAAAGTTGCGCGGACGCCGCACAGTGCTAAAAGCGGCACGTTCGCAAGGCCGCAGGCATTGGCCGCGAGGGAGGATGGAAATGACTGTTCGGGTGCTTCTCGTCGGATGCGGCAACATGGGATACGCGATGCTGTCCGGCTGGCTCAGCTCGGGCAAGCTCGCCCCCTCCGAGACGCTGGTGGTCGAGCCCAACGAGGATCTCCGGCACCGGGCGGCGCGGCTGGGCAGCATTGTCGCGGCGTCGAACGCCGAGCTTCCCGCCGACCTTGCGCCCGAGATCATCGTCATCGCAGTGAAGCCGCAGGTGATCCGCGAGGTGGTCGCCGGCTATACGCGCTTCGCCGGCACGTCGACCATGCTCAGCGTCGCCGCGGGGACGGGGGTCGCGACTTTCACCGAAATCCTCGG
>DATDJN010000175.1:0-17549 GCA_036520515.1 Rhizobiaceae bacterium | reverse complement strand
AGTCGACACCGCCGGAGAGGATCTTGCCGCTCGGCGGCACGACCGCGTTGTGCGCCCGCGCCAGGCGCGTGATGCTGTCCAGCAGAATCACGACGTCCTTCTTGTGCTCGACCAGGCGTTTGGCCTTCTCGATCACCATCTCGGCGACCTGGACATGCCGCTGCGCCGGCTCGTCGAACGTGGACGAGATCACCTCGTCCATGCGCGAGCCGGTGTCGATCAGCGCGGTGCCCACGATCGTGAGGCTGCCGCCCTCTTCGACGTTGCGCGCCGCGCCGAAGAAACGCTTAGGGCGCTGCAGCGCGTTGGCGTCGACACCACCCGTCAGGACCTTGCCCGAGGACGGGACGACAGTGTTGTAGGCGCGGCCGAGGCGGGTGATGGAATCGAGCAGGATGACGACGTCACGCCCGTGCTCGACAAGCCGCTTCGCCTTCTCGATGACCATCTCGGCCACCTGGACGTGGCGCACCGCCGGCTCGTCGAAGGTGGAGGACACGACCTCGCCCTTCACCGAACGTTGCATGTCGGTCACTTCCTCGGGGCGCTCGTCAATCAAAAGCACGATCAGGTAGCACTCCGGATGGTTCGCCGTGATCGAGTGCGCGATGTTCTGCAGCAGCACGGTCTTGCCGGTGCGCGGCTGCGCGACAATCAGCGACCGCTGCCCCTTGCCGATCGGTGAAACCAAGTCGATGACTCGCGGCGAGATGTCCTTGCCGGTCGGGTTGTCGATCTCCATCCGCAGCCGCTCGGTCGGATAGAGCGGCGTCAGATTGTCAAAGTGGATCTTGTGCCTGATCTTTTCCGGGTCGTCGAAATTGATCGTGTTGACCTTCAACAGCGCGAAGTAGCGCTCGCCTTCCTTCGGACTGCGGATCGGGCCTTCGACCGTATCGCCTGTCTTCAGCGAGAAGCGGCGGATCTGGGAGGGCGAGATGTAGATGTCGTCCGGCCCGGGCAGGTAGTTGGCGTTTGCCGAGCGGAGGAAGCCGAAGCCGTCCTGCAGTACCTCGACGACGCCGTCGCCGATGATCTCGATGTCCTGCGCGGCCAGCTTCTTCAGGATCGCGAACATCAGCTCCTGCTTGCGCATGACGCTGGCATTCTCGACCTCGAGCGTCTCCGCGTACGCGATCAGCTCCGGCGGCTTCTTGTTCTTGAAGTCTGCTAGTTTCATTTCCTGCATATAGATGGACTCTGGGTGGGAAATTTGTGGGAGATGCGGATCGGCTAACGCGATTGTCGTCAAGGCGGCCGGGCCAGATGGCGGGAGGCGGCTCAGGACGGAAAAGGAAGAATCGTGTTCTAGCGGCGCAGCCGTTAAAGAGCAAGACGGGAATCGCCGGACTTCAGCGTAACGTCACGCCCCAGCTTGTGCCGCAGGCGACCTTGCCAGATCGGGCCGCCCTTCTGCAGGGAGGCCATGCAATTCCGGCAAAATCCGTGGTTTCTACCGATCGGCCAGCCACCGATGGATATCCGGACGCCGGACACGTCCGAGAATTGCAGCTATTAAGGCGATACCCCTAATTTCCCGAAATCCTGTCCGGCGGAGACCGGACGATAGGTAAGATCAAAACGGCTTCACCACCACCAGGATCACGATAGCGATCATCAGCAACGTAGGGACCTCGTTGATGGTTCGCCAGTGGCGGGCGGACTTTTCGTTGCGGTCCTCGCCGAAACGCCGCACCGAGGCCGACAGATAGCCGTGCACGCCCGACAGGACGAGGACGAGCGCCATCTTGGCGTGCAGCCAGCCGCCCTGGAACGCAAAGCCCTTCCAGGCGAGCCACAGACCGAAAACCCAGGTGACGATCATCGCCGGATTGATGATGGCGCGCAGCAGCCTGCGCTCCATAACCTTGAAGGTCTCGGATTGCGGCGAGCCGACGGGAACCTCTGAGTGATAGACGAAAAGCCGCGGCAGATAGAGCATGCCCGCCATCCAGGCGATTACGGCAATCACATGGATGGACTTCGCCCAGAGATATAGGTCCTCAGGCCCGTAGAGGAAGAGCAGGGCGGTGAGCGCGGCGAAGATTGCCAGCGCAACGAAAGCCCGCGTGACCGGCGAACCTTTGGCGTTCTCACTCATGGCCGACCTGCTCTCCGGACCGCGGCAAGCATCTGCTCGACATGGGCGATCGGCGTTTCCGGCGTGATGCCGTGGCCGAGATTGAAGACGAGCGGGCCGTCGCCAAGCGCAGACAATATGGCAGCAACGCCGTCGGACAGCGCCCCACCGCCGGCCACGAGCCGTTGCGGGTCGAGATTGCCCTGGACCGCGCCCTCCTGCTGCAGGCGCTTGGCCTGGGCAAGCGGCACGGTCCAGTCGAGGCCGAGCGCGGTCGCACCGGTCGCCGCGCGAAACCCGTCATAGCGGCTGCCGGCCCCGCGCGGGAACGCAATGACCGGGACATCCGGGTGAACTGCATGCACCTGTTTCACGATCTCGGCGATGGGTTCCATGCAGAAGGCGGCAAAACCCTCCTCATCGAGAACACCCGACCAGGAGTCGAATATCTGCACCGCATCGGCGCCAGCGTCGATCTGGCGAATGAGATAGGCTGCGGAATGATCGGCGAGCAGCTTCAGGAGCCGCTTCATGGCCTCCGGATGCCGGTAGGCGAAGAGCCGCGCCGGCGCCTGGTCGGGCGTGCCGCGACCGGCGATCATGTAGCTCGCCACCGTCCACGGCGCCCCGCAAAAGCCGAGCAGCGTGGTCTCCGCCGGCAAGTCGCTGCGCAGGCGTCGGACCGTCTCGTAGACGGGCGCGAGATTCACGTGAAACATTCCGCCGTCGAGCCGGTCGATCTCGTCCGCCTCGATCGGCGTCATCAACGGTCCCGCGCCTTCCTCGAAGCGCAGGTCGCGGCCCAGCGCATGCGGCACGACGAGAATGTCGGAGAAGAGGATCGCCGCGTCGAAGCCGAAGCGACGGATCGGCTGCAGCGTCACCTCGACGGCCAGATCGGGATTGTAGCAGAGGTCGAGGAAACCTCCGGCGCGCTTCCGCGCTTCACGATACTCGGGAAGATAGCGGCCGGCCTGGCGCATCATCCAGACGGGCGGAGGAAAGACACTCTTTCCTCCCAGCACGTCGAGCAGGATCCGTTGTCCAGGCTTCGTCTCTAAAACCAAATCAAGGATTCTTTCTATTTTCTGATTCTTAGACTCTGTGGGAATCGATTGTCTCCGCTCATCCCCAGAGGCGTTCCAAAATCCGCCATTTCCATACAGGAGCGATTTCCAGCGGGAAAGGAAAACTCTGGGGACGAGTCGGAATCTGCGTGGTTTTGCCGCTACTTGCGAAGTCACCGATACGCATCGATCTCACGCCGTGGAGTGAGCGACGAAGTTATCCCCAAAGTCGTCCCGAGAGGGAAAACGAAGCCCGGCGCGAGGTGAATTGTGGACATCTTGCGGTCTGATACAGTCGCTCGGCTCCAACCAGCGAATCCGTCCCGCCTTGTCCACAGCAGCCCACAGCCCGCCCTGAATCGCGTGAACAGTGAATAAAACCTCGTGACAAAACCGCAGAGCTTCTTCCACCTCCACCTGATCTCGGACGCGACTGGCGAGACGCTGCTCGCCGCAGGGCGCGCGGTTTCGGCGCAATACAAGGACGCGCGCGCGATCGAGCACATCTTCCCGCTGATTCGCACCGAGAAGCAGCTGGCCAAGGTGTTCGAGGACATAGAGGACGAGCCGGGCATCGTGCTCTACACCGTGGTCGACCAGGCGCTGGCGCGGCATATCGACGAGCGTTGCGCGGCCATGGGTCTGCCCTGCGTGTCGGTGCTCGAGCCGGTGCTCACGGTCTTCCAGTCGTATCTAGGCACGCCGGCGGGTCGGCGGGTCGGCGCCCAGCACGTGCTCGACGCCGAGTATTTCCGCCGTATCGACGCGCTGAACTTCACCATGGAGCATGATGACGGGCAGCTGCCGGAGGAAGTCGACCAGGCCGACATCGTGCTGCTCGGCATATCCAGGACGTCCAAGACGCCGACCTCGATCTATCTGGCGAACCGCGGCGTCAAGACGGCCAACATCCCGATCGTGCCCGGCGTGCCGGTGCCCGACAGCCTGGTGAGGGCGACGACCCCGCTGATCGTCGGGCTGATCGCGACCGCCGAGCGCATCTCGCAGGTCAGGCAGAACCGGATGCTCGGCGCGACGCCCGGCTTCGATGCCCAGGCCTATGCAGACCGGGCGGCGATCACCGAGGAGCTGACCTATGCCAGGCAGATATTCACTCGCCACAGCTGGCCGATGATCGATGTCAGCCGGCGCTCAATCGAGGAGACGGCGGCGGCCATTCTTGCGTTGAGGGGCAAGAACCGCTAGCGCTCCGCCGACCATAACCAGGCAGGTCGCTCGCCATGACCGAACGAATAGTACTCGCCTCCGGAAGCCCCTTCCGCAAGGCTCTGCTGGAAGCGGCAGGGGTCGACATCGACGTCATGCCGGCCACGATCGACGAGCGTGTCGTCGAGAAGACGCTCGAAGACACCGGCGCTTCGCCGGAAGACGTGGCTCAGGTGCTGGCCGAGGCGAAGGCGGTCGACATCAGCGAGAAGAACCCCGGCCGGCTGGTGCTCGGGTGCGACCAGACGCTGTCGCTCGGCGACGAGCTTTTCCACAAGCCGAAGGACATGGAAGGCGCGCGCAGGCACCTGCTGAAGCTTTCCGGCCAGACGCACCAGCTGAACAGCGCCGCCGTGCTCGTCAGGAACGGCGAGACCATCTGGCGCCATGTCGGCATCGCCAGGCTGACGATGCGCAGGCTGGAGCCCGCCTTCGTCGGCCGTCACCTGGCGCGGGTCGGGCCGATGGCGCTGAATTCGGTCGGCGCCTACCAGATCGAAGGCGAGGGCATCCAGCTTTTCGAGAAGATCGAAGGCGACCATTTCACCATCGTCGGCCTGCCACTCCTGCCGCTGCTCAAGGAATTGCGCGACCTGGGCGTGATCGATGGCTGACGTGAAGAAGGCCTTCGTCTGCGGTCATCCGATCGCGCATTCGCGCTCGCCCAGGATCCATGGCTACTGGCTCGAGAAATACGGCATCGCTGGCAGCTACGAGGCGATCGACGTATCGCCGGAAAATGCCGCGCACTTCTTCGCGACACTGGGCGATAACGGCTTTGCCGGCGGCAATGTCACCATTCCGCACAAGGAGGCGGCCTACGCGGCGGCGGCCCAGCGCGACGAGGCAGCCGAACGGATCGGCGCGGTGAATACGCTGTGGTTCGAGGACGGCGTGCTCAACGGCGGCAATACGGACGCCGAAGGTTTTGCAGCCAATCTCGACGAGCGCGCACCGGGCTGGACGATGGCCGGGCCAGCGGTCGTGCTTGGCGCCGGCGGCGCGGCGAGGGCGGTCATCCAGGCGCTGAAGGAGCGCGGCTTCACCGACATAAGAGTGACCAACCGCACGCTCGCGCGGGCGGTCGAGCTGGCCGACCGGTTCGGCCCGGGCGTTTCGGCGCATCCGGCAGCGGCGACCGGCGAGTTGCTTGCCGACGCCGGCTTGCTGGTCAACACGACTGCGCTCGGCATGGCCGGCAAGGAAGGCGCCGACGAACTGCCGGCCGATCCCGAAATGCTGCCGCGGCATGCGATAGTTACAGATATCGTTTACGTCCCTCTGGAGACGCCGCTCCTTCGGGCCGCGCAACGGCGGGGACTGAAGTCGGTCGACGGGCTTGGCATGCTGCTCCACCAGGCAGTGCCCGGCTTCGAACGCTGGTTCGGCAGGCGTCCCCAGGTGACGGAAGAATTGCGCGCCATGATTGTTGCCGACATGGAGAAAGCCGCGGCGAAGACACCATGATCGTGCTCGGGCTGACCGGCTCGATCGGCATGGGCAAGTCGACGACGGCCAAGATGTTTTCCGATTTCGGCGTGCCGGTGCACGATTCCGACGAGGCGGTGCATCGGCTCTACCGGGGCAAGGCCGTGCCGCTGGTGGAGGGGGCCTTTCCGGGCTCCACGACGCACGGTGCGGTCGACCGGGAGAAACTCGCGGAGCGCGTGCTCGGCGACTCGGTGGCGCTGAAGCGGCTCGAGGCGCTGGTCCACCCTCTGGTGCGCTCGGATGCGACCGCCTTCCTGAAACGCCACCATGCGGCCGGGGCGCCGCTGGCCGTGGTCGATATCCCGCTGCTTTACGAGACGGGAGGCGAGGAACGTGTCGACCGGGTCGTGGTCGTGACCGCGCCGCCCGAGATCCAGCGCGAGCGAGTGCTGTCCAGGCCAGGCATGACCGAGGAGAAGTTCCGGAAAATCCTCGCCAAGCAGGTGCCGGACGAAGAGAAGCGGCGCCTGGCCGATTTCGTCATCGACACCGGCCAGGGCATGGATGCCGCCCGCCGGGCCGTGGCCGACATTATCGAAGAGCTGACGGGCGAGCGGCCGGAGGGCGCGTAGGCACCCGCCGAAAAAACTGCCTCCATCTTTTCCTCAGCCTCAAACCCTTGAGCCTGGTTCGCTTCGGACGCGCTTGCATGCCCGCGCGTCTTCCCGGACCTCCCCTGACGCCCGACGGCGAAGCCAGGTCGGATTGCGAGTCATGGGCTAAACTGGTTTATGGCCAGACCCTTCGGCGGGCGCGGCAGGAAGAAGCGCCGGTACCCTCCCCACCTTTCGCGCCGGCGAAGACATGCCAATCTTGCGCCGGCGCACCACGCACCCCATGCTTTGCCCGCTAAGGAGAGACTGATTCGATGATGCGGGAGATCGTTTTCGATACGGAGACGACGGGGCTGGACTGGCGCGATGACCGCGTCATCGAGCTTGGCGGCATAGAACTCGTCAACCGCTTCCCGACCGGCCGCAGCTTCCACCGCTACATCAACCCGCAGGGGCGCGAGATCAACGCCGAGGCGCAGGCGGTACACGGCATCTCGAAGGCCGAACTTGCCGACAAGCCGAGCTTCGCCGACATCGCCGAGGAATTCATCGAATTCATCGACGGGGCGCATCTGGTCGCCCACAATGCGGGCTTCGACATCGCCTTCATCAATGCCGAGTTCGGTCGGCTGGGACACCCCTCCGTCGAGCAGAGCCGCGTCATCGATACGCTGGCGATCGCCAAGCGCAAGCATCCCATGGGGCCGAACTCGCTCGATGCGCTCTGCCGGCGCTACGGCATCGACAACAGCCGCCGCACCAAGCACGGAGCGCTGCTCGACTCCGAGCTTCTGGCCGAAGTCTATATCGAGCTGATCGGCGGCAAGCAGGCCGCGCTTAGCCTCGACGCGGCCGCGTCGCGCACGTCGTCAGGGACCGATGTCGGGGCGGTCGAGATCGCCATCCGCCAGCGCCTCGCGCCCTTGGCGCCGCGCATCACCGAGGCGGAGCTCACCGCCCACAACCTGCTGGTCGAGGCTCTCGGTGAGAAGGCGATCTGGCTCAAGATGGGTGAGGACGCTGCCGCAGCCTAACGCTGCGTCAGGGCGGCTACTTGCCGAATTTCCGCGCGCCGAAGACGCAGACGATCACTCCGACGGTGATCAGGAGCATCGTCCAGCTGACGGGCTCGCCGAGCAGTGCTGCGGCAATCGCCAGTCCGAAGAAGGGCTGTAGCAACTGCAACTGGCCGACGGCGGCGATGCCGCCCTGGGCGAGGCCGCGATACCAGAAGACGAAGCCAATCAGCATGGAGAACAGCGAGACATAGGCGAGGCCTATCCATGCTGGCGCACCGATCGCGGCCAAGGACGGCGGCATGGTGGCGAGGCACAGCACCAGCATCACCGGCAGCGACAGCACCAGCGCCCAGGAGATGACCTGCCAGCCGCCGAGCGTGCGCGACAGCTTCGCACCCTCGGCATAACCGAGCCCGCAGACGATGATCGCGGCGAGCATCAGCAGATCGCCGGCCGGCGACGCGACCAGCCCTTGCATCAATGCAAAACCGACCACCAGCGCGCTGCCGAGCGCAGAAAAAAGCCAGAAGGCCGGCTTCGGCCGCTCGCCCCCGCGCAAGACGCCGAAGATCGCCGTCGCCAGGGGAAGCAGGCCGATGAAAACGATGGAATGGGCCGACGTCACATATTGAAGGGCGAGCGCGGTCAGCAGGGGGAAACCGACGACAACCCCGAGCGCGACGACGAGAAGGGACGTCAGGTCCCCGCGCGACGGACGCTTTTCCTTGAACAGGAAGAGCAGGCCGAGCCCAACAATGCCGGCGATTGCCGCACGCGCCGCGGTAAGGAAGAGCGGATCGAATTCGAGGACCGCGACCCTGGTCGCGGGCAGCGATGCGCTGAAGATGACGACGCCGATGAGGCCGTTGACCCATCCGCTTGCCGTCC
Source organism: Rhizobiaceae bacterium (assembly GCA_036520515.1). Classification (GTDB taxonomy): domain Bacteria; phylum Pseudomonadota; class Alphaproteobacteria; order Rhizobiales; family Rhizobiaceae; genus Mesorhizobium_K. Next base: position 9,223 of record DATDJN010000175.1, on the reverse strand, counting down.
GATCCATGTGGGCGTCCAAAGTTGCCATAGGCGCGGAAAAGGGGGTCTGGTCGTCTTCCGGACAAGGGCCAGAACGGCGAAACGAGCGGGGCAACAGATGAGGCATAACAAAAAAGCCCGACGCAAGGCCGGGCTTCGATGCTCGAATTCGGTAGATTCAGCTGACCTGGATCTTGGCCTTTGCCTGGTCCTCGGCGAGCTTCTGCTGGAACATCTGGGCGAAGTCGATCGGGTCGAGCATCAAGGGCGGGAAGCCGCCGTTGCGGGTCGCCTCGGCGATGATCTGGCGTGCGAAGGGGAAGAGCAGCCGCGGGCACTCGATGAACAGCAGCGGCAGGGTATGCTCCTGCGGGAAGCCTTCGATGCGGAAGACGCCGCCATAGACCAACTCGACGTTGAAGAGCACCTCCTTGTCGAAGGTCGCCTTGGCGGTCAGTGTGAGCGTTACGTCGAATTCCTTCTCCGATAGCGGATTGGCGTTGACGTTGACGTTGATGGCGATGCCCGGAGCCTTGTCGCGGCCGCGCAACGAGTTCGGCGCCCCAGGGCTCTCGAAGGAAAGGTCCTTCACATATTGCGCCAGCACGTTGAGCGCGGCCTTGGTGCCGTTTCCGTTGGTTGCAGCGCCTGCCGGCTTTGCTTCTTCGTTGGCCATGAGCCGGTTCCTTTTCCTGATGGGGTGCTGCGCGCCCGGTCGAAATCGCGCGTTGGCTAGCATGGCAGGCATGGCAAGACAAGGTTGACACGATCGCTGCGCAGCCGCGTGCGGGTGCGTCCGAAGCCTGCCGGAACCATCAGTCGCCGTCGATGCGACGCCAGGGAGAGTCGGGGCGCGGGCCGCTATCCGGGCCGGAAGCGTATTCATCTGCGTCGAGGTCGATCGTCTTGCCGCTGCGCCGGCTGTGCGGACGGCCACCCGAGCCCGCGCCCGGTCGGGCAAATCCGCCAAGACCTCCGGCCGAAACGACGACGAGGCGGTTCCTGAAGAAGCTCCAGGCCAGATCGCGCACCGGCGGCAGGAAGAGCAGCAGGCCAATGATGTCGGTGACGAAGCCGGGGATGAGGAGCAGGACGCCGGCAAGCAGGATCATCGCGCCATGGGCGACCTCGCGGCCTGGATCGCCGCCCGCCTCGAGCTCCTGGCGGATGCGGTTCATGACGCCGAACCCCTGTACGCGAACGAGAATGGCGCCGAGGATGCCTGAGGCAACGACCAGGGCAAGCGTAAGGAGCACCCCGATCTGCTGTCCGACGATCACGAAGCCCGCGATCTCGAGGAAGGGCAGCGCGAGAAGGAAGAGCGTGATAAAGGGAAATCGCATCTGTTTCGGATAGAACCTCTTATGGGGCCGACGGCCGTGGCGTTTACCGGACCTAACCTGACGGCAACAAATGCCCCGGCACGGCTGGCGCTTTCCATGTTAGATAGGTATTGACGCCTTTGATTTGAATGATCGTGGCATGCGTTCTATATGCAGATATAGGACCTGCGCGGTGGGCAAGCCGGATTTTTGGCCCAAACAAGGGCTAGACCGCGGGCCGGAGCAAGGGATCTACTGGCGGCAGATATGGAATTCTTCGACTTCGGCACGATCTTTTTCCTCGTTGCGGCTGTGGTGATTTTCTTCCAGTTGCGCAACGTTCTCGGTCGTCGCACGGGCAACGAGCGGCCGCCTTTCGATCCCTATACCGCCGCGCGCACGGCGAAAGAGGGCAAGGACGCCCCCACAAAGAACGAGAATGTCGTTTCGCTGCCGCGCAAGCGCGCACCAGGCGAGCCCGCTGACGATGTCTATGCCTCGATCGACGCCTTCGAGAAGCCTGGCAGCGATCTCAACAAGGGGCTGCGCGCCATCCGCGACGCCGATCCATCCTTCGATCCCAAGGGTTTTGTCGAAGGCGCCAAGATGGCCTACGAGATGATCGTGATGGCCTATGCCGATGGTGACCGCAAGACGCTGAAGAACCTCCTTTCCCGTGAAGTGTTCGACGGCTTCGTCGCGGCGATCTCGGATCGCGAGTCGCGCTCGGAGAAAATCCAGTCCTCCTTCGTCGGCATCGACAAGGCCGACATCGTCTCGGCCGAGATGAAGGGCGGCGAGGCGCATGTGACCTTGCGTATCGTCAGCGAGCTGATCTCGGCGACGCGCAACAAGGCCGGCGAAGTGATCGACGGCGATCCGGAGACGGTTGCCGAGGTCAAGGACGTCTGGACCTTCGCCCGCGACACCCGCTCGAAAGACCCCAACTGGAAGCTCGTCGCGACCGAAGAGGAAGAGTGAGCGGACTTGCCGGGCGTGGGATGAAACCCGTGCCGCTGTCTCCGCTTTTCCGCCGCGTGTCCTTCAGCGACCTGCCCGGCTGGACCAGGGACGATTGTCTCCCGGCCTTCGAGGCGTTCCGGCGCTCTGCCTTCCATGTGATGGAAAAACCCTACCGCACGGGGTCGCTGGGCGTCGCCTTCGAGAGTTTTGCCGAAGCCTACGCCGAAGCGCGGGACAGACCGGCGAAGGATTGGGCCAGGGCGTGCGCGTTTTTCGAGGAACACTTCGCGCCCGCCTTCGTCTCGCCGGACGGCCAGCAGGATGGCTTCGTCACCGGCTTCTATGAGCCGGTCGTAAAAGCTTCGCCGGTCCGGACGCGGGAATTCACCGTGCCGCTGCTTGGACGACCGGACGATCTCGTCGACGTGGACGACACCAACCGTCCGTCCGGCATGGACCCCTGCCTTGCCTTCGGGCGCCGGACCGAGGCCGGGCCGGTCGAGTATTTCGATCGACCCGCAATCGAACGCGGCGCGCTCAACGGCCGCGGGCTGGAGATCGCATGGCTGGCGAGCAAGGTCGATGCCTTCTTCATCCACGTGCAGGGCGCGGCGCGGCTGGAGATGGCCGACGGGACGACCAGGCGGGTGACCTATGCGGCCAAGTCCGGCCAGCGGTTCACCGGCATCGGCAAAGTGCTCGCCGATATGGGAGAGATCCCGCTGGCCGAGGTGACGATGCAGTCGATCCGCGCCTGGCTGGCGACGCATCCCGACCGCGTCGACGAGATACTCTGGAAAAATCGCTCCTACATCTTTTTCCGCGAGGCGCCGGTCACGGAACCGGATCTGGGTCCGATCGCGGCGGCCAAGGTGCCGCTGACGCCGGGCCGTTCCGTGGCGGTCGACCGGTTGCTGCATACCTTCGGCACGCCCCTATACATAGACGCGCCGTCGCTGACGGCCTTCGATGGCGAAAGCTTCCGTCGGCTGATGATCGCGCAGGATACCGGCTCGGCCATCGTTGGATCGGCGCGCGGCGATTTGTTCGCCGGTTCGGGCGACGCGGCGGGAGAGATCGCCGGCGTGGTGCGCAACCCGGCAGACTTTTATGTGCTGCTGCCGAAGCCGCTCGTTGAGGGCGGCCGATGAGCAGCCGGTCGGGAAAAAGGCTGACCGACGAGGATCGGGTCCTGTGGAATCTGGTGGCGAGGTCGGCGACGCCGCTGAAGGGCCGCCTGGCGGTGGAAGAACCGCAGACACCAGCGGTCGAGGAAAAGCTTCAGCTTCCCGAGAGGAAAGCGGTACCTGTTGTCGCTCCGACGACCACGCCGAAGCGGCAGCATGTGCTGCACGCGCTGGACAGGCCGACGCTGGACAAGCTGGCGGGAGGCAAGCTGCCGATCGAGGGCCGTGTCGACCTGCACGGCATGACGCAGAGCGAGGCGCATGCGCTGCTCCTCTCCTTCCTGCAGCGGGCGCATGCGAACGGCGTGCGCTACGTGCTTGTCATCACCGGCAAGGGAATCTCGTCCGGCGGCGATGGGATTCTCAAACGGCAGGTGCCGGCATGGCTGTCGACGCCGCCCTTCCGCGCGCTGGTGTCGAGCCACGACCTGGCGGCGCGCCGGCACGGCGGCGAAGGTGCGCTCTACGTGCGGCTGCGCAAGACATGACGCCGCTCGGCGAAAAGCTGCGCGAGCTGCGGCGCAGGAAGGGCGTCAGCCAGAAAGAGATGGCGGTGGCGATCGGGGTGAGCGCCGCCTATCTTTCGGCGCTCGAGCACGGGCGCCGCGGTGTGCCTACCTGGGTGCTGCTGCAGAAGATCATCGGTTATTTCAACGTCATCTGGGACGACGCCGAGGAGGTGCTCAGGCTGGCCGGCCAGTCGCATCCGCGCGTGGTGATCGACACGTCCGGCCTGCCGCCGGCGGCGACCGAGCTTGCCAATTTGCTGGCGGCGAAGATCGGCAGCCTGGATGCTAAGACGCTGGAGCGCATGATCGGCATGCTTGAATGGCTGGAGAAGGAAGCGCCAGGGCGTTACGACGATTAGCCCCGACCCGGCGCTGCGGGCGGTGTCTAAAACAGCGCCTGCAGCTCCGAGAGCTTCTCGTTGACCAGCCAGCCGTAATAATTCTCTTCCGGCAGACGGGGCGCCTCGCCGCGCGCCGCGCGCTCCTCGTTTTCGCGTTTCAGCGCATAGGCGCGTTCGTCGGGATTGCCGATGTTGTAGAGGGTCGCGGTGATGCCGGGGTTCCGGGAGATGTCGAATCCGGCGATCCGGGCATAGGAGTCGATCGACTTCCTCAGCGCCGCGGCGACGTAGTTGAGCGTCAGGTCCGGGTCCATGATCGTCTCGTAGACCTGGTTGGGATTGGCGGCGTCGAGCCTGGGCAGGCCGGAAACCTGGTGCACGAGGTCGCTCATCTGCAGCGCGGTGAGCGGGCTGAGCTGGCCGAGCCCGAAGGTCTGGCCGGCATAATAGGGCTGGAAGAAGACGGCGGCGAAGCGGTTGTTGGGGAAGGCGACGCCGCCGACCGTCTTGCCGCGGAACGACCGGTTCCAGACGCGCTCGCGGCAGGTCCAGAGGGCGTAGCTGTCGGTCGCGACGCATTCGGCGAATTGCGGGCGCTGGACGAAATGGGCGACGTTCTCGCCCCCGTGGGTGAAGCTGAGATTGGCCTTCAGGTAGGCGACGGCCTTGACGTAATAGGTCTGCAGCCGGTCGTAGGCGTCGACATTGTACGTGTGCTCGCCGACGATGGCGCCGACGATATGCAGCGGGTCGATGCCGTAGGCATCCGCCGCCTCGATGATCTTGCCGCGCAAGGCGCGGTCGTTCTTCAGCAGCGCATAGACCTTGCGGTATTTCGTTTCGAAGGTACCGCCAGACGCCTTGGTGCGCCTGGTCGAGCCGCCGGGGACGCCGGGCTGCTCGACGGAGCGGTTGCCGGACGGCACAAGCGTCTGCGCGGCTACGAAAGAAGCGCTGCCGGCAAGCAGGGAAGCCGCCAGCAGGGCTCGCCCGAAAAATGCCTTTTGAAATACCAGTCCAAATGCCTGTCTGATCATCCGCCGCACCCGGGGGCTGCCTCACCCCTAAAACAACGCTGCGCAAACTAGGGAAAGCATCTCCCGAAGTCGAGGGTGACGGGGGAAGGATGCCTGCCCTGGCAGAGGGAAGCGGCCGAGTGCTTCCATTGGGCCACACCTCATGCTGAGGGGACGCCTCCCTGGAAGCGCCCCCTGCAAGCATACTTAAAGGATGAAACGCGACAAATCCGTGTTCCTGGCCATGTCGCCGACTTGCTTTTCGACATAGTCGGCATCGACGGTGATGGTCGAACCGCTCCTGTCGGGAGCATGGAAGGAGATGTCGTCGAGCACGCGCTCCATGACGGTCTGCAGCCGGCGTGCGCCGATATTCTCGACATTGGCGTTCAGGTCGACGGCGATCTGCGCCAGCTTGTCGATGGCGTCGGTGGTGAAGTCGATCTCGACGCCTTCAGTCCGCATCAGTGCGATGTACTGCTTGATGAGGCTGGCCTCTGTCTCGGTCAGGATGCGGACGAAATCCTCCTTCTCCAGAGCACGCAACTCGACGCGGATCGGCAGGCGGCCCTGCAGTTCCGGCAGGAGGTCCGACGGCTTCGAGACATGGAAGGCGCCCGACGCGATGAAGAGGATGTGATCGGTCTTGATCGGTCCGTATTTGGTGGCGACGGTCGTGCCTTCGACGAGCGGCAGCAGGTCGCGCTGCACGCCTTCGCGGGAGGGGCCGCCGACCACTCCGGAACGAGCAGCGATCTTGTCGATCTCGTCGAGGAAGACGATGCCGTCATTCTCGGCCGATTCCAGCGCCTGGCGGACGACCTCGTCCTGGTCGAGCAGCTTGTCGGACTCGTCGTTGACCAGCAGTTCGTAGGATTCCTTGACGGTGGTCTTGCGCATCTTGGTGCGCTTGCCTCCCATCGCCTTCTGCAGCATGTCGTTGATGTTCAGGACGCCGACCGAGCCGCCCGGCATGCCGGGGATGTCGAAGCCGGGCATGCCGCCAGTGCCGCTGTCGGCCACCTCGATCTCGATCTCCTTGTCGTCGAGTTCGCCGTCGCGCAGCTTCTTGCGGAAGCTGTCGCGGGTCGCCGGCGAAGCGGTCTTGCCGACCAGCGCTTCGAGGACGCGCTCCTCCGCGTTGACATGGGCGCGCGCCTTGACGTCTTCGCGCATCTTCTCGCGCACCAGCACGATGGCGATCTCGACGAGATCGCGGATGATCTGCTCCACGTCGCGGCCGACATAGCCGACCTCGGTGAACTTGGTCGCTTCCACCTTGACGAAGGGCGCCCCGGCGAGCTTGGCAAGGCGGCGGGAAATCTCGGTCTTGCCGACGCCGGTCGGGCCGATCATCAGGATGTTTTTCGGCATCACCTCCTCGCGCATCTGCCCTTCGAGCTGCTGGCGACGCCAGCGGTTGCGCAAGGCGATGGCGACGGCGCGCTTGGCGTCCTTCTGGCCGATGATGAAACGGTCGAGTTCCGAAACGGTTTCGCGGGGTGAGAAAGTGGACATTAAGGGGGAGTACTCAATCAAAGAGAGGGGGCTGCCCGCTTATGTATGGGGCAAACGCCGGCTTGCAAGGGCGCGGGCCGTGGCGGCCTCACAGCCCTCCCTGCCAGGCTTTCACGGCTTCGATCGGATAGATCAGCATCAGGACGTTGAGCGTGAGGTTGTCACGGATCAGCCAGCCGACGCCGAGCTCGAACAGGATGGCAAGCGCGACGGTCAGCCAGACCGGCAGGCGCGCGGCCAGGAAGAAGCCGAACACCATCCACAGCGTGTCGGAGACCGAGTTGATGATCGAGTCGCCGAAATAGTCGAGCGAGATGGTCGCCTCGCGGTAGCGATTGATGATGACCGGGCTGTTCTCGAGGATCTCCCAGGCGGCTTCGAGCAGGATGGCGAAGGAAAGACGCGTCCAGACCGTCGAGCGGCGGAAAAGCAACCAGAACAGCAGATAGAACAGGAAGCCGTGGATGACGTGGGAGAAAGTGTACCAGTCGGCGAGGTGCTGTGAGTTCTCCGGACTGACGACCACGCCGTGCCAGAGCTTCACGTAGCCGCATTTGCATATCCAGATGTGGTCCTGGAGCCGCAGGATGAGTGCCTGCGCCGCGACCAGAAGGGCGGCGACGAGCACGCCCGCCTTCCAGTCCAGCCCCCACTCAGTGCGTTCAGCCGGCGCCGTCAGTTGAGCCACTTGCTTTTCCCCCGCGTGGAATCACTTTGCCGACAAAAGCATATTTTGCCGCGGATTTGAGGCGGAAGATGCCTCGATGACGAAGAATGGCTATTCGGCCTCTTCCGCGTCGCGCGCCATCATCAGCGCCGGGCCGTAGACCGTGGTGCGCCTGTCGAAGGCGCGGAAGCCCGCCTTCTCATAGGCGCGGATGGCGCGAAGATTGTCCGGATGCGGGTCGATGACGACGCGCGGCGCGCCTTCCTCGAAGAGCATGTCGGTGAACTGGCGCAGGATGGCAGAGCCGTGCCCCTTGCCGATCAGATCGGGAGGGCCGATCGAAATGTCGACGCCGAGCGTGCCGAAGGGCTGGTCCTGGTAGGGATGGCCGTCCTCCAGATGCGGGTCGTAGCTCTGGAGGTAGGCGATCGGACGCCCATCGAGCTCGACGATCAGCGGCTCGGTCTCGACGCTGTCCATCGCCTCGCGGATTTCGGCAAGCGAGGCCTCAACCCCTTCCATCCACCATTCGGCGAGATGCGGCTCGGCGAGCCACGCCGCAAGCATCGGCAGGTCGGCCTCGGTCACGCCGCGGAAATCGTAGGGCGAATCGGTTGGCCTGGCGGTCATGGCGCAGTTCTCCTCGCCGTTCGGCACTGTAGACACGCTGACGGCCCCGCTCGCCCCCGCTGCCGCGAGGGCGGCGAACCGATGTCCACGAGCCGGCTCAGGCGACAGTGTCGAGCGTTTCGACGACGAAATTGTTGTTGGTGTAGACGCAGATCTCCGAGGCGATCTTCATCGCCGTGCGGGCGATCTCCTCCGCATCCTTGTCGGTGTCGATCAACGCGCGGGCAGCCGCCAGCGCATAATTGCCGCCGGAGCCGATCGCCATGACCCCGTATTCGGGTTCGAGCACGTCGCCATTGCCGGTGATGGCGAGCGAAACGCTCTTGTCGGCGACCAGCATCATCGCCTCGAGATGGCGCAGGTAGCGGTCGGTGCGCCAGTCCTTCGCCAGTTCGACGGCAGCACGCGTGAGCTGCTCGGGATACTGCTCCAGCTTGGCCTCGAGGCGCTCGAGCAGGGTGAAGGCATCTGCCGTGGCGCCGGCGAACCCGGCAATCACGTTGCCGGTGGCGCCGAGGCGGCGAACCTTGCGGGCGTTGCCCTTCATGATGGTCTGGCCGAGGCTCACCTGGCCGTCGCCGGCGATCACGACCTTGCCGCCCTTGCGTATGGTCACGATGGTCGTGGCGTGCATGGTCAATTCGTTCGACATGTTCTGCTCCGATTTCGCGCGGCCCCGATGGCAGCCGGCGCGCTACGAGGAAAAAACCTTATGTATGCGTGGCCGGAAGGAATGCAATCGGCCGGCGATCCGCTCCCGGTCGCGTTTGCGCATCGCCACGCCTGCCTTCGCATCTGGCTCCTTGTTTCTTTTTGCCCATGCTTCGCCATCCGACCCGGCTGCGCCGGTCGGGCGTGATGGAAGGTGGGGAAGACGGGCAGCCGTTTGGTCGCCAATCTAATTTTATATGCGACCTCGCGGCCGCCCGTCAGGCATGCTTCCCTCAACCATCCCTACCGGCCATCCCCGGGCATTTTCGCCGGGGGGCGGCGTACGGCATGCGGTTCGAGGGCCGGACCTGGGGGCTCATCACCCAGCCAAGAAGGATTAACCCGAAATTTAGGATCGTTTGCACGGTTTTTAGAAGCTG
>DATDJN010000174.1:0-2356 GCA_036520515.1 Rhizobiaceae bacterium | reverse complement strand
GAAAACAGGATGCTCGCCGCGGCATAGGAGACGAGAGACCGCTTCCAGGTCTCCGCCGTCAGCGGAAAGCGCCGCTCTACCAGCATCGCAACGGGGAAGGCGGCGAGCAGCGCCGCGATGCTGGTCAGTTCCAGCGTGAAGGCCGCGTGCGCATCGAGCGGCAGCCGCATGCGCTCGGCGTCCGTGAGCAGCGACAGGGCGTTGATGACGCCCACGACTGGGAAGAAGCACAGTGCGATCAGGAAGGTGCGCGTGGCGACGCGCCGATCGATACCGGTCTGGAACTCGGCGGCCCGGCTCATACGGGGCGCCGCCTGTCACGGACGCGCCGCCGTTCGGCCCTCGGCCGCGCCGCCCGGCCCGACGGCACGCCTTCGGCACCCCCGCGCTTTGTCGCGGGACCGCTTCGCTTAGTCTGCGGATCGACGGACAGTACAAGCGGAGGATCGAAAGCAGTGGCTACCGTAACGAGTCCCGAAATCCCCCCGCCGGCATCTCCGGCCCGGCGGTACGATCTCGACTGGCTGCGGGTGTTCGCGTTCGGCATGCTGATCTTCTACCACGTCGGCATGTTCTACGTGACCTGGGGCTGGCACGTGAAGAGCCGCTACAGTTCGACGTTGCTGGAACCGGCGATGGGACTGACCAATCCCTGGCGGCTGGCGTTGCTGTTCTTCATCTCGGGCGTGGCGATCCGCTTCGTCATGGACAAGGCGCCGATGCGCCGCTTCCTGCCCGGCCGCATCGTGCGCCTCGCCGTGCCCATCGTCTTTGGCATGGCGGTCGTGGTGATGCCGCAGGCCTATGCGGAACTGCGCTATCGCGGCGAGATTCCGCCGGGGCTGCTCTCCTTCTACGGCCAGTACCTCTCGTTCGGCGATTTCTCCATCATCGTGCCGACCTGGAACCACCTCTGGTACGTCGTCTATATTCTCGTCTACACGCTGCTGGCCGCGGCACTTCTGCCTTTGCTTCGATACGCAGCCAAGCAGGCGGACGCGGTATTCGGCTTTCTGTCGCGCGGCGGTGCCTGGCGCGTGCTGCTGGTCCCGGCTGTCCCCTTCGTCTTCTACAGGGTCGCGTTGGAGCCGTATTTCCCGACGACTCACACGCTATGGGGAGACTGGGCCAACATCGCCCACACACTGACGATCTTCCTGATCGGCTTCATGGCGGCGAAGAACGAGGATTTCTGGCGCGCCGTGGACAGAGCGACGACGGCCTCCTGCGCCCTGTCGCTCGTCCTCGGCGGATTGCTGCTGGCGGCGTGGCTGAACCAAACGGCCGTGCGTGCCGATCCGACCCTGCTGAACGCGGTTCTCCTGCTGCGGATATTCTATGCGTGGTCGATCATCGTGATGCTCCTCGGCCTCGCGCGGCGTTTCGCCAATCGCCCCGGCCCGGCGCTCGCCTATCTCACGGCGGCTGTCTTTCCCTATTACATCTTGCACCAGACCATCATCGTGGTCGTCGGTTACTGGTTCACGCTGCACGAAGCGCCCGTGGGCGTGGAAGCGGCGGCGATCGTCGCCGCGACGGTGCTCGGCTGCGCGGTGGGATACGAGATCATCCGCCGGCTCGGCCCCGTCGGCATGCTGTTCGGTGCCCCGCTCAGGGAGACGAGAACGAAGCGCAAGGACATCGGGGCAGGCGGCGTCCGCAAAAGCGCGAGCCGGCAGCCTGCTTGACCGGAACCACTACCATTCGTAGCGTGCGCGTCGCCCTACGACCCACGGTAGCTGTTGGAGTCCGGAATGACGGTGTTCGACGCTCCAACGGCTGACCCGGCCCGCGCCCCGCCGACGGCTCCGAATGCCGATACAAAGCCCCCGCAGGGCCGCCGATACGATCTCGATTGGCTGCGCATATGCGCCTTCGGCGTCCTGATCCTCTACCATGTCAGCCTCGTCTACGTGACCTGGGATTCCCATGTCAAAAGCCGTTACAGTTCCAGCACCCTCGAGCCGGTGCTGGGGATGGTAAATTCGCTGGCGATGCTGTTTTTCATCTCAGGCGTCGCCGTCCGCTTCCTGATAGACAAGGCAACCTTGGGTAGCTTCCTGCTGGAGCGTTTTGCCCGGCTTTTCGTGCCTTTGGCGTTCGGCGCCTTTGTGCTTTGCGTGCCGCAAAGCTATGTGGCGCTGCGCTACGCGGATGAAATCCCGCCAGGCTTCCTCGTCTTCTACCAGGACTATCTCGGCATCGGCCGATATGGCTTCAGCCCACCGGATCTGCACCATCTCTGGTACATCGCCACCGTCCTCGCGTTCACGCTGATCACAGCCGCATGTTTGCCTGTGCTGCGGTTTGCGACGCGCAGGCTGGCCAGCCCATTCTTTGGCTGGCTCTCCAGCGG
>DATDJN010000173.1:0-3723 GCA_036520515.1 Rhizobiaceae bacterium | reverse complement strand
CTCGCTGTCGATCACGCCGCGGATGAAGCGCAGATAGGCCGGCAGGATATCGGCGTCGTCGGCGATGAAGACGCGGCGGACATAGAGCTTGACCTTGCCCTTGCGGGCCTGATCGAACAGGTCGAACGGCTTGGTCGACGGTGCGAACAGCAGCACCGCGTAGGATTGCCGGCCTTCGGCGCGGTAATGCAGCGTCATCGCCGGCTCGTCGAAGGCGCCGGCGATCTGCTGGTAGGCCTGCTTGTAGTCCTCCGGCGTCAGATCGGACTTGGACCGCTGCCACAGCGCGCTGGCCGAATTGATCTGGCGCGGCTCGCCCTCCTCCGGCACCAGTTCGATCGGAAACTGGATGTTGTCGGACCAGGCGCGGACGATGCGCTCGATCTCGTGGCTCTCGAGATATTTCGCCGCGTCCTTTTTCAGATGCAGCACGATCTCGGTGCCGCGCGTCACCCGCGCGGCGTCCTCCTCGCTGCCTTGGGCGATTTCAAATCCGCTGCCGCCCGAGGATGACCAGACAAAGACCTCGTCGGACCCGGCGCGGCGGCTGGTGACGACGATGCGATCGGCGACCATGAACGCCGCGTAGAAGCCGACGCCGAACTGGCCGATCAGGTTGCTGCCGTCCTTGGCCTCGGTGAGGCGGGAGAGAAAGGATTTGGTGCCGGAGCGCGCGATGGTACCGAGATTGTCGATCAGCTCCTGCCGGTCCATGCCGATGCCGCTGTCGATGACGGAAAGCGTATCGGCCTTCTTGTTCGGGACGATGCGGATCTTGGGCGGCGCGCCGTCCGTGATCAGTTCGGGCGCGGATATCGCTTCATAGCGCAGCTTGTCGCAGGCGTCCGATGCGTTCGAAATCAGTTCGCGCAGGAAGATGTCGGTCTCGGAATAGACCGAGTGCACCATCAGGTTCAGAAGTTCGGCGACCTCGGCCTGGAACGGCTGGGATTCGGGGGCAGTGGTAGTGGTCATCGGCGGGCTCGCAGGGAACAGGGCAAAAACAAAGCCCTGATATAGCGACCCCGTCCGGAGTGGCAAGCATAGCGAGGACGCTCAAGGACCTATCCGCACCCCTCACCGCTCGACAAAGGCGCGCTGGAACTGATCCAGGATCGGTTTGAACAGGTAGCTCAGCATGGTCCGGCTGCCGGTCTGCATGAACACTTCCGCAGGCATGCCCGAGGAGAGCTGCAGCCCGGCCAGCCGGCGCCGCTCCTCTTCCGGCAGCATGATCCGGACCGTGAAATAGGACGTGTTGGTCTGCTGGTCGCGGGTGGTGTCGGGCGAGACATACGACACCTGGCCGATCAACTGCGGCGTCACCCGCTGATTGAAGGCCGAGAACCGGACAAAGGCCTGCTGGCCCTTCCGCACCTGGTCGATGTCGTTAGGCTGCAATTTGGCCTCGATCTGCAGATCATCGGAATCCGGCACCACCTCCATCACGGCGTCGCCGGCGCGGATGACGCCGCCGATGGTGTGCGCGGTCAATTGATGGATCACGCCCGACGTCGGCGCGCGCATCTCGATCCGCTCGAGGATATCGCGCGCCGCGACGCTCCGCTCGCTGAGTTCGGCTTCCTTGCCCTGCGCCTCGCCGAGCTCCTTGACGACTTCCGTCCGGACGTCCTGGTCGAGCCTGACCATCTGAAGCTTCGCCTCGTCGACCTTGGTCCTGGTCTCGGCGATGGTCGAGATCAACTGGCCACGCTCGCCTTCGATCCTCGCGCTCTCGCGCTGCAAGGCCGTCAGCCGCGCGATCGGCACCAGACGCTTGTCGAACAGTTCCTGTACGCCCGTGAGCTCGCCCGTGATCAGCTCCAGCTGCTTGGCCTTGGACGCGACCTGGGCCTCGAGACCCACGATCTCCTCGCCGAGCTGCGACACCTTGCTCTTGAGCAGCTCCTTCTGGCTCTCGCGGGCCGTCACCCGCGCCCTGAACAGCGACGCCTCCGACGCCAGCAGCGTCTTGACATTGGGATCATCCAGCCGGGACGCCATTTCCGGCGGGACCGCCGGCCGGGGCAGGCCGTCGCGCTCGGCGACCAGCCGCGCGATCTTCGCCCGCACCTCATCGAGCTGCTTGCTGACCACCTGGAGGCTGGCCTGCGCCTGCGTCGAGTCCAGCCGCAGCAGCAGATCGCCGCTGTTGACCCGCATGCCGTTATGGACCGGGATTTGCGCGACCACGCCGCCGGTGGGATGCTGGATGGTCTTGACGTTGGACTGCACCACCAGATTGCCCGGCACCACGACGGCGCCCGACAAGGGCACCAGCGCCATCCAGCCGCCGGCCACCCCGCCGACCACGAGCAGCGCCCGCAAGCCGGTGCGCAGTTCGCCCTCGTAGGCGCGCGCTGCCCGCACCACGATGCTTTCGCCGGGCGCACCCGCCACATCCGCCGCGGCATCGCGATTGGCAAGGAACGACACCCCTGCGGTAAGGCCGTTGCGGACGACGCGCGTCACCGAACGATCGCGCGCCACGGCGCCCGCCGGGCTCGGCGGCGCCAGTTGCGGCGCCTCGATCCGCGGCGGCGGCCGCAGATCGTCGATCGGCAGGACCTCCGGCCGCGACCTCGGCATGTTCATCAGCAATGGATCGTCAGGTGCGATGATCGGCCTGCGCGCCTGCCGTTCCTTTGGCCAGGCATGGCCTGCCGGGATGCGCATGCCGTCCGCCGGTGGTGGCGGGGCCATGAATTGCGGCTCACGCGTGTTGCGTCCGCCGCGCGGCGGCGCCGGCGGCTCGGGATCGAGAACCTCGGGCTGGGAGCCGAACGGGCCAAGCCAGTCCAGCACCCGTCCCATCTTGCCCTTTTTCTTCGGCCCCTTCGGCCGCGCCTGGCGCGGGCGGCGTGCGCCCGGACGTCCCTCGTCATTCGCCGGGCGGCGAAGCGGCGCCCGCTGGTCCTGACGATTGTCGAGCTCGAAAGCCTGCCGCAATCGCTGCAGTTCGAGGATCAGCGCCTGGCCTTGCGGCTGCGCGACATCTTCGTCGGTGCCGCCGATCCGGTGGCGCGCAGCGCTTTCGTCGGCATATCTTTCATCGGCATGCACCTGATCAAAGCTCTTCATGATGAAACACTTTCGGCAATTGATGCACGCGGTTCTGCCTTGGCCTGCGGCGGGGGCTGCGCCGATCCAGGCGCGCCGTTGCCGCCGGCGTTGCGGACGCGCGCGAACACTTCGGCACTCGGGCCGAACGCGATCGCCTTGCCTTCGTAGAGCACCATCGTCATATCCAGCGCGGAGAGCGCGCTCGGGCGATGCGAGATGACGACGACGATGGATTTGTTCTGGCGCATGATCCCGATGGCGCGCGTCAAGGCGTTCTCGCCGTCGGCATCCAGATAGGCGGTGGGCTCATCGAGCACGAGCAGAAACGGATCGCCGAACACCGCCCGCGCCAGCCCGACCCGCTGCTTCTGGCCGGCCGACAGCGACATGCCGCCCTGCCCTATTCGCGTCGCGTAACCCTCCGGCAGCCGCAGGATGATGTCGTGGACACCGGCGACCTGCGCGGCCTTCAGGATGGCATCGGAACTCGCGTTGTCGTCGAAGCGGCAGATGTTCTCCGCCACGGTGCCGTCGAACAGGCCGACGTCCTGCGGCAGATAGCCGATGTGCCGGCCGAGATCCTCGTTGCGCCATTGATCGAGCGCCGCGCCGTCGAGCCGTACGGCGCCGCGATGCGCCGGCCAGATTCCGACCAGCGCC
>DATDJN010000172.1:0-10454 GCA_036520515.1 Rhizobiaceae bacterium | reverse complement strand
ATGGCGCGAGCGAGCGCATTCTGGCTCAAACCCAGCGGGACCAGGAATTCCTCCAGCAAGATTTCTCCCGCATGGGGATTGTGGAGGGGTTCCTCAATGATAGTCGATGATCTGGACATTCCAGGCTCCGCCTTCCTTCCAGGCAAAAACGACCCGCCACTGATTGCGGCTTCTAACCCCGCTCCAGATCTTCTCCGTTTCGGCATCTGCGAAGCTTCGGATCATACAGGCGTGTAACGCATAACGTTATACGGATCAAGGCCGGGTGTGCCGAGCGGCTCCGGCCGATCCGGAATAAAGGCCGGATTAACGCTCTTTCGAATGCACCCGATGCAACCTAGGCTTTCTTAACGAAATGCTCTCACAAGCATCGCGTCCGCAAGCGGGCGGGTTCGAGCAGGGGCATTACGGCATGCAGGCGACGGGGCGGCTTTATTACGTCGACTGGCTGCGCGTGATCGCCTTCGCCATCCTGATCGCCTACCATTCGTCGGTCGCCTTCTTCCCCGACATGAAATGGCTGATCTCAAGCCCCCAGGGCAGCGAGACGCTGTCGCTGGTGATGATGTACCCGCGCGCCTGGCGGCTGGCCCTGCTCTTCTTCGTCTCCGGCATGGGCACGTGGTTTGTCTTCCGCTCCGCGACCGGGCTCGATTTCCTGAAGGAGCGGTGCCTGCGCCTCTTCGTGCCGCTCTTCTTCGCCATGTGCGTGATCGTGGTGCCGCAGGTCTGGTACGAGCGCATGTGGGAGGATGGCTACCAGGGCTCGCTGCTCAGCTTCTGGCTGACGCGCTATTTCACCGAGGGCAAGTATCCCGACGGCAACTTCACCTGGGCGCATATGTGGTTCGTCGCCTATCTCGGCGTCATGTGCCTCGTGTGCTACCCGGTGTTCCGGCTGCTGACCCTCCCGGCGATGAAGCCGGTGACGGACTGGTTCGAGCGGACTGCGAGGAGCGACGCGATCTACCTCTTCTTCCTGCTGCCGCTCGTCCTCAACCTCGCCCTCTCGCCTTTCTTCCCGCGCCAGACCAACGCGCTCTACAATGACGGCGCCTGGTTCGCCGCCTGGGCGAGCTGGTTCGGACTGGGTTTCCTGGTGGCCAGGCACCATGCAGCGGTGATCGGGGCGATCGTCGCACGCCGGCATGTCAGCGCGCTGATGTCGCTGGCCTTGGCCGCCTATCTCTACGCCTATTCCTGGACGGACGCCGGGCGCTTCCTGATCGGCGACTACGACCGGATGACGCCGCTCTTCAAGATCCTGCTCTTCGCGCTCGCCTGGTCGACCATCCTCGCCGCGGTCGGCTATGCGGCGCTGCATCTCGACCACGGCGGCAAGGCGCTTGCCTGGCTCAACCGCAAGATCTTCCCGCTCTATATCGTCCACCAGACCGTGGTGGTGGCGGCGCTCTTCTACGTGCTGCCGCTGGGCGTGGGCGTCTGGACGGAATATGCGCTGGTGCTCGGCGCGACCGTCGTCGGCTCGCTGCTCTTCGCCATCCTCGCCGACTTCCTGCCCTCGCCGCTGAAGCCGCTGGTCGGGCTGACCGACAGGAGGGTGCGGGCGGCGGGCGCCAAGCCGGCCCGCGCCGAGGCATAGCCTCAAGAGGCTTGATCCACGACGCCGGCTCGTCCATAAGGCGCGCCGTCCGCAAGGACTCTCGCCACGTATGTCTTTATCGACGCATGACCCGATCCCAAAAGTCTGCAACTGTTCGGGATCATGCTTAGACGGCCCTCCACAAGCCAAGGAAAAAAGCATGTCCAGCTTCAAGCCGCTCGTCTTTTCCGGCGTCCAGCCGACCGGCAACCTCCATCTCGGCAACTATCTCGGCGCGATCCGCCGCTTCGTGCAGCTGCAGGACAGCCACGACTGCATCTATTGCGTCGTCGACCTGCATGCGATCACCATGTGGCAGGAGCCGGCCGAGCTGATGCGCGCGACGCGCGAGGTAACGGCCGCCTTCCTCGCCGCCGGCATCGACCCGAAGAGGCACATCGTCTTCAACCAGAGCCGCGTCGTCCAGCATTCCGAGCTCGCCTGGGTGTTCAACTGCGTGGCGCGCATGGGCTGGCTGAACCGCATGACGCAGTTCAAGGAGAAGGCCGGCAAGGACCGCGAGAACGCCAGCGTCGGCCTGTTCGCCTATCCGACGCTGATGGCCGCCGACATCCTCGTCTACCGCGCCACCCATGTGCCGGTCGGCGACGACCAGAAGCAGCATCTCGAGCTGACGCGCGACATCGCCCAGAAGTTCAACAATGATTTTTCCAGCCGCATCGAGGAACTCGGCGCCGGCGTCGAGATGAAGGTCGGCGAGGAGACCGTGCACGGCTTCTTCCCGCTGACCGAGCCGCTGATCGGGGGGCCGGCGCCGCGCGTCATGAGCCTGCGCGACGGGCTGAAGAAGATGTCGAAATCCGATCCCTCGGATCTTTCGCGCATCAACCTGACCGACGACGCGGAAACCATCTCGAAGAAGATCAGGAAGGCGAAGACCGACCCCGAGGGATTGCCGTCCGAGCCTGACGGGCTGAAGGGCCGGCCGGAGGCGGAAAACCTCGTCGTGCTCTATGCGGCGCTCGCCGAGACCACGAAGGAGACGGTGCTGTCCGAGTTCGGCGGCAGGCAGTTCTCCGAGTTCAAGCCGGCGCTGGCCGACCTGGCGGTGGAGAAGCTCGCGCCGATCGCCGGCGAGATGCGCCGCATCTCGGCCGATCGCGCCTATGTGGACGCCGTCCTGCGTGACGGCGGCGAACGGGCTGGCGTCAGGGCGGAAGCGACGATGAAGAGCGTGCGCGAGATCGTCGGCCTGCTCGGCGACTAGCAGCGGCTTGCCGCCCGCATGAGCGGGTGGCAGATTGCGCGCGATCGACGAGCGATCACCCAGGGATCGGCCGCAAGCCGGGCGCGAAGGAATAGCCATGGTCTCGAAACGTCTGAGCCGCGAAGCCGGCCACCGCCGCAAATTCCTGGCGATCATCGACGAGACGCCGGAATGCGAGCGCGCCGTCGCCTATGCCTCCAAGCGGGCGAGGAGCACCGGCGGCGTGCCGGTGCTGCTCTATGTCATCGAGCCCGGCGACTTCCAGCACTGGCTGGGTGTCGAGAAGATCATGCGGGACGAGGCTATGCAGGCGGCAGGCGCCGCGCTCGACGTCCACGCCGTCAAGGTGCGCGAGACGGTCGGCATCGAGCCCGAGCTCGTCGTGCGCGAGGGCAAGGCGGTGGAGGAGATCCACAAGCTCATCGAGGAGGACCAGGACATCGCGATCCTGGTGCTGGCGGCGGGCGCCGCGAAGGAAGGACCGGGGCCGCTGGTCGCCTCGATCGCCGGCAAGGGCGCGGCCTTCCCCATTCCGGTCACCGTGGTGCCGCAGAACCTTTCCGACGAGGATATCGACAGCCTCGCCTAGCGGCCCCGGAGGTTGGCCGGTCATGTAGAAAACCGTTTCCGTCGGCCCGCCTGGACGGCGTTGCTTTGGCTTGAATGTGCCTGGAAACAGGCCTATTTAGAACTATTCAAAAGAAGAGGCCATGGCTCGAGCGGTCCGATGCTCGGGCGGCCAGGAGACACCATGTTCATCCAGACCGAGGCAACCCCCAATCCGGCAACCCTGAAGTTCCTGCCCGGCAAGGAAGTGCTGGCCCAGGGCACCGCCGATTTCCGCGACGCGGACAGCGCGGCCGCCGCCTCGCCGCTGGCCGGCAAGCTGTTCGCCATACCCGGCGTGACCGGCGTCTTCTTCGGCTACGACTTCGTCACCGTCTCCAAGGCGGACGGCCCGGAGTGGCAGCACCTGAAGCCCGCCATCCTCGGCGCCATCATGGAGCATTTCATGTCGGGCCTGCCGGTCATGGCCACGGGCGGCCAGGCGTCGGCAGACCGCGCCGACCAGGAAGGCGAGTTCTACGACGAGGCCGACGAGGACATCGTCGTCACCATCAAGGAGCTGCTCGACACGCGGGTCCGCCCCGCGGTGGCCCAGGACGGCGGCGACATCACCTTCCGCGGCTACGAGAACGGCACCGTGTTCCTGAACATGAAGGGTTCCTGCGCCGGCTGCCCGTCGTCCACCGCGACGCTGAAGCACGGCATCCAGAACCTGCTCCGCCACTTCGTGCCGGAAGTGCAGCAGGTCGAGCAGATCACCTGATCGACCCTACTCCGTCGGGCTGGTCGCGTAAATCCAGACCGGCGTCTTGTACTGGTCGATAAGGGCCTTCGCCTCCTTCGGCCCGTCCGCCTTTATGCCCAGCCAGCCCGGAAACGAGGCGCTGGCGGGCGCCCCCGGCGGCTTCAGCGCAGCCTCGAGCAGGGTCTTCAGCTCCTGCGCGTCGACCCGGCTCTGCTCCGTATCCACCTTGACCTTGCCGACCTCGGCGATCGCCGCCTCGAGCTGGGTCTGGATCCTGACCTGCGCTTCCTGGAGCGCGGCGTATTTCGCCGTCAGGCTCGTGTTCTGGTAATAAAGGAAGCCGAGCACGATCACCGACAAGCCGACCGCCACGGTGAACACCTTGGCCTGCAGCGCGAGCTGGTCGCGCACACCCGCAATGGATTGCCCGATCTCGCCGCGCGTCTCGAAACGCTCGCTCATGTTCATGGTAGATGCCCTCGCCTCGATTTCAGAAGCGCTCCCGACCGCCGACGGTGATCCCCGTCGCGGCCGTTCCGACCAGTGCTTCCGAATGCCGCCTTGTCACGATGCCACACGACGGGCGACCCGATCGGGTGCGCATCGAACCCGACTCTGGTTTACGGCCTGACGCGGGGGCAGACAACAAAAAACCGGGCCCCCCGACCCGGTTTTCTGTCTTGGACCACCGTTGTTGCCGAGACGGTCCGCGGACTTTCGTTGCTGCCTATTTGACGATGACTTTCGCCCCGACCCCGGCGCGCTCGTAGAGATCGATGACGTCCTGGTTCATCATGCGGATGCAGCCCGACGACATCGCCTTGCCGATGGACCACCATTCGGGCGTGCCATGGAGCCGGTAGCCGGTGTCGCCGTTGTTGTAGAGATACATGGCGCGCGCGCCGAGCGCGTTGTGCGGGCCGCCCGGCATGCCGCCACGCCACTTGGCCAGCTCGGGCTGGCGCCGGATCATCGCCGGCGGCGGCGTCCACACCGGCCACTCGCGCTTGGCGCCGATGCGCGCGGTGCCCTTCCACTCGAAGCCCTCGCGGCCAACGCCAATGCCGTAGCGAACGGCCTTGCCGCCGCCAAGCACGTAGTAGAGGAACTTCTCGCTGGTATCGACGACGATCGTGCCGGGCTTTTCGGCGGTCTGGTAGTTGACCGTCTGGCGGCGGAACTTCGACGGGACCTTGCTGATCGGAATGGCCGGCACGCGGTAGCCGGCATCGGTGCGCGCATTGTAGCTGGCGAACGACACGCCGGTGATGCCGTCGGTCGAACAGCCCGCAAGCGTGGTAGCAAGCGCCAGTCCGGCGGCGATCAGCAGTGTCTTGACCTGCATGCTGGGTCCAGTTCCCGTCAGCCGAGCGAGCCCGATTCGAGCCTCATTTTCGCCATTCTTAGGGTGGCCGGGCTTTGCCTGCCAAGGGCTGATTGCCTATATGCGACGTTGTACGCCACGTCAGCGGTGCGGTGTGGCATTCTGGCCACATCGATCACGAGAATGTGAAGCAAAATCAATGGCCCGATGACGCGCCATTGTCGAAATGAGGACGTCACAGCATGAATGTCGGCGCCGCGGCCCGCCGTTCGGGCCTTCCCGCTAAGACCATCCGCTACTACGAGGATATCGGGCTCATCCGCCCCGCCCGGGCGGACAACGGATACCGCGACTATTCCGGCGACGATATCCACCGGCTGGCCTTCCTGCGCCGCGCCCGCGGGCTCGGCTTCTCGATCGAGGAGTGCCGCCAGCTGATGGCGCTCTACGGCGACAAGAACCGGGCAAGCCACGATGTCCGCGAGATCGCCAGGAGCCATGTGACGGCGATCGAGGAGAAGGTGCGCGAACTGCAGTCGATGCGCGCCACGCTGCAGAAGCTGATCCATGCCTGCCACGGCGACGAGCGGCCGGATTGTCCGATCCTCGACGACATAGCGGGCGAGCAGGCGAAGGGCTGAGCCGGCCTTCGGCAAAGGCGGCGTGAAACGCACGCCTCGCCGGCGCCCGGTGGACGCAGCGCCACCGGCCTGCTTTGATGCACCCGACCAACGGGGACCCTGCACATGGCGACCTTCAAGGCCGAAGACGAGGCTCTGGGCAGCGTCATCCTGATCGAGGAACTGTTCCACGCGCTGGCGAAATCCGGCATCGTGCCGGAGGCGAAGCTTGCCGACGTCGTCCGCGCCGCCGTCGCGCGGCTCGACACGACCGACCATTTCGGCGCCGGCGCGGCGGTCAGGCACTATTTCGAGCACTGGCTGAGCGAGTAGCCATCAAGTGCTGCGCGGCTCGCGGTTGCGGCTGATTCCCGGCCGGCCGGCGCGACCCAACGCCTCAATCGTACGGGTTCAAATCGTGAACAGAAACTGGCATGGTGGGCCATGCCTATTGTTTCCCCGTTTCTGCAAAATCCCCTGATCGACGGCCGCCAGTCGGAGCGCGCCATGGTCGTGCGCCGCGGCGTGCAGCGCCTGCTTTCCGAGATGGGCGCGCATGTGCTGCCGGAACTCAGCCTCGCCACCGGACGGCGCGCCGACCTCGTGGCGCTGACGCGGCAAGGCGACATCTGGATCATCGAGATAAAATCGTCTGTCGAGGATTTCCGCGTCGACCGCAAATGGCCGGAATACCGGCTGCATTCCGACCGCTTCTTCTTCGCCACGCATCCCGAGGTGCCGGCGGGGATTTTCCCGGAGGAATGCGGCTTCATCCTCTCCGACGGCTACGGCGCCGAAATCATGCGCGAGGCGCCGGAGCACCGCCTGCTGCCGGCGACCCGCAAGGCGCTCATGCTGCGGATCGCGCGCGCCGGCGCCGCAAGGCTGCTCGCGGCGGAACTCGCCGGCGTGGCCGTGCCGGCGCTGGACGGGGAGAGCGAGTAGTCCGGCAAGGGGCAGCAGGCATCATCGGGCAGTTTGACCGTCCTTCTTCCCGACGGCCTATTGCCTATGCCAAATGCCCTTCACCGCGGCGCCCGCTTCGCCAGGATCCGCTGCAATGTCCTGCGGTGCATGTTCAGCCGGCGGGCGGTTTCCGAGACGTTGCGGTCGCACATCTCGTAGACGCGCTGGATATGCTCCCAGCGCACGCGGTCGGCCGACATCGGGTTTTCCGGCGGCGCGGCGCGCTCGCCCGAGGTGCGGGTGAGCGCCGCGTAGATGTCGTCGGCGTCAGCCGGCTTCGACAGATAGTCGACCGCGCCGAGCTTCACCGCGGTCACCGCGGTGGCGATGTTGCCGTAGCCGGTGAGGATGACTGTACGGGCATCCTCGCGGCCCTCGCGGATGGCGGCCACCACGTCCAGCCCGTTGCCGTCGCCGAGCCGCATGTCGACCACCGCATAGGCGGGCGGGTTGGCGCGGGCCTTGCCCACCGCCTCCTCGACGCTCTCGGCGGTGTCGACCGCGAAGCCGCGGCCTTCCATGGCGCGCGCCAGCCGGGTGAGGAAGGGCTTGTCGTCATCGACGATCAGCAGCGAGGCGTCGCCTTCGATTGTGCCGATCTCCGTTGTGTCGTCCACGATATTCATATCCTTGGGTCCGTTTCTCTTTCCACCCTGAAACACGCTCCCCTTTTCTTCCCTCAGATAAGTTCAGCAAGCCCACTTGTCCAATTCTTGCCGTAATCAAGCCGTGTCGAACATGGCCTGCAGCGGGGCGTCGGGGGAAAGGAACACGTCGCGCGGCCATACGATCTCGACCAGCGCGCCTTCGCCCGGCGTGTTGGAGTTGCGAAAGGACAGGCTCGCCCCGGAGCGCTCCAGGAGCGTCTTGGCGATGAACAGGCCGAGCCCCAGCCCGCCGCCGCGCTCGGCGCCCTGGCGGGTCGACATGTAGGGCTCGCCGATACGGCTGACGATCTCGGGCGGGAAGCCAGGACCGTCGTCGACGACCGTGAGGACCACCTGCTCGTCGTCCCAGCCCCACTTCACGGTGACGCTCTCCTTGGCGAAATCGACCGCGTTCTCGACCAGGTTGCCGAGCCCGTAGATGACGCCCGGATTGCGCCGGCCGACCGGTTCGGGGCCCTGCCGCTCGCCGGGCTCCAGGTTGATCTCGATGCCGAAATCCCGATGCGGCGCGATGACCTCCTCGACGAGCGAGGTCAGCGGCAGGCGGGCGAGATGCGCCTCGCCCTCGGTCGACAGGCTGGTCAACTGCTTCAGGATCTGGCGGCACCGCTCGCTCTGCGAACGCAGCAGCCTGACATCCTCGGCATGCGCGGGGTCCGCGCCCAGCGTGCGCTCCATCTCGCGGGCGACGAGAGCGATTGTCGCGAGTGGCGTGCCGAGTTCGTGCGCGGCGGCTGCCGCCAGCCCGTCGAGCGCGGAGAGATGCTGCTCGCGCTGCAGCACGAGCTCGGTCGACGACAGCGCGTTGGCGAGCAGCCTGGCTTCCTCGGCGACGCGGAAGGCGTAGATCGCGGTGAAGGCGATGGAGGAGGCGAGCGCCACCCAGGTGCCGGCGATGTAGATGAAGGGCATGGCGAGCTCGGCGCCGCCATACCAGGGCAGAGGCAGGTGGAGGAAGGCGAGCAGCGTCGCCATGGCGATGACCATGCCGCCGAGCAGCACCGTCACGGCGAGCGGCAGCGAGGTCGCGGAGATCACCACCGGAACCGCCATCAGCAGCGAGAACGGGTTGGTCAGCCCGCCGGTCAGGTAGAGCAGGCCGGCGAGCTGCGCCGCGTCGAAGGTGAGGATGGCGAATGCCGCCAGCGGACGCAGGCGATGCGTGGACGGGTATTGCAGCGACAAATAGACGTTGAGCCCCGCCGAGCACGCGATCAGCGCGAAGCAGGTAATGACCGGAAACGGAAAGGCGAGCCCATAGGCGACGATGACGACGGTGACGCTCTGGCCGACGATGGCAAGCCAGCGCAACCGTACCAGCGTGTTGAGGCGAAGTCTCTGGCTCTGGCCGAGATCGGGCATGTGGAGGGCCATGATCATCCTATATAGCCCGTCGCTTCATGATCCGCGCGCATATTGTTTCCCTCCGGGGACAGGCGAATATTCCGTAACGCATGTGCCGACCGTTCATTTCGCGCGCGGCTTGGCGCGGGCGGTGGCCGCCGTGGTCAGCGGGTCGTCCGGCCAGACATGTTTGGGATACCGGCCGCGCATGTCGGCGCGCACGTCGGCCCAGGAGCCGCGCCAGAAGCCCGGCAGGTCGCGCGTCGTCTGGATCGGGCGGTGGGCCGGCGACAACAACTCCAGCGTAAGCGGCACCTTACCATTCGCGATGGACGGGTGGCTGTCGAGGCCGAACAGCTCCTGCACGCGGATCGCCAGAACCGGCCATTCGCCATCGTAGCGGATCGGCACGTGGCTGCCCGACGGCGCGTCGAAATGGGTAGGCGCGAGCGCGCCGATCCTGCGCTGGAGATCGTGCGGCACCAGCGACATCAGGCCGGCATGAATGGAGCCGGGATCGATGCGGGCGAAGGACGCCTCGCCGCGCAGGAAGGGCAGGAGCCAGTCTTCCAGCGACGCGGCGAGCGCCTCGTCGGAGACATCGGGCCAGGGCGCGCCGAGCCCGCGATGGAGCCAGGAGAGGCGCTGGCGCAGCGTCTCGGCCTCCTTGCCCCAGGGCAGCAGCGACAGGCCGTGCGCACGGATGGCGGCAAGGATCGCCTGGTCTGCCTCGGCGCCGGAGGGCGGCGGCAGCATGCGCTCGGAAAGCACGATCGCCCCGAGCCGGGCGGTCTCGCGCACGCGGACAGCGCGTCTTTGCGGATCGAAGGCGCTCTCCGTACGGGTCTCGATGCGGGCGGCGAGCACGGCGCGGATGTCGTCTTCCGAGACTGTGGCAGCCGAGGCGATGCGTGCGTTCTGCGCCTTGCCCTGCAGGTCGGCGACGACGAGGAACGCTTCGCCGGCCAGCGGGTCGGCGGCGTCGAGCTGCGCGCCGCTGCCATTGGCCAGCACGAAGCGCCCGCGCTCGCCGCGCGCCTTGGCGACGCGATCCGGCCAAGCCTGGAGGAGAAGGGCGCCAACGGTTTCCTCCCCCCTCGAGGGGGAGGTGCCGCCAAGGGCGGAGGGGGTCGCGTCAGGCGGCGCCACTCTGGCGTCGCGCGCTGCCGCACGGACCCCACCCGGCCGGACGCCTTCGGCCTCCGGCCACCCTCCCCTCAAGGGGGAGGGAACACTCCGTGCCAGCCTTTCCGCCAGTCCCCGCGCCGCGCTGGCACGTGGCCCACGCTCGCCGCGAAACCGCATCAGCCGGCGCTCGAGGTCGACGCTGTCGCCGCCGAGCCCGCGCTCGGTGATGAGCACGGCGAGTTCCGCCGCCATGCCGGCCTG
>DATDJN010000171.1:0-3449 GCA_036520515.1 Rhizobiaceae bacterium | reverse complement strand
GCGAAGGCGGCGCGGAAGCCGAAGCGCTTCATCAGCGGGATGGTGAACTGGCCGCTGGCGACGACGTTGGCGACGCCCGAGCCGGAGATGGTGCCCATCAGCGCCGAGGAGAGCACGCAGACCTGCGCCGGGCCGCCGCGCCAGTGGCCGACCAGGCCGAGCGCCACGTCGTTGAACAGCGCGATCATGCCGGCGCGCTCCAGGAAGGCGGCGAAGACGACGAAGATGAAGATGTAGGCGGCCGAGACATAGACCGGCGTGCCGTAGATGCCCTCGGTGCCGAAGGCGAAATAGTCGACGATCTGCACGAAGTCGTAGCCGCGATGGATGAGGGGCGGCGGCAGATATTGCCCGAGGAAGCAGTAGCCGAGGAAGATGCCGGCGATGATGGCGAGCGGCCAGCCCATCAGCCGGCGCGCCGCCTCGAAGACCAGCACGACGAGGATCGCGCCGACCGTCACGTCGAGCGGCGTGAGGAAGCCGCTGCGGTGGAGCAGGGGCACATATTCCACCCAATTGTAGACGCCGGTGGAGAAACCGAGCACGCCGAGCGTCCAGAACAGCGCCCTGCCGGCCGTGCTTTTCGCCCGCAGCGTCGCCAGCAGGCCGAAGCAGAGCAGGAGCAGGAAGCCGACATGCATGGCCCGGATGACCTGGCTGGGCAGGAAGGCGTAGGCGGCGGTGACGAGCTGGAAGGCCGAGAAGGCGACGGCGATGGCGAACGTCGCCTTGCCGCCGAGGCCGGCCCCCCAGCCGGGCGGCAGGCCGTCGACGATCTCGGCGCTTGCTTCCCCCTCGAGGGGAGCATCGCCCGGCGCAGCCGATCGGGGTGGATTCGTATCGGAAATGCGCTGCATGTCTTGCGTCGAGGCCTTCATCGATTACCCCACCCGGCGCGCTGCGCGCGCCACCCTCCCCGCAAGGGGGAGGGAAAGCGGCGCTACTTCAGTATCCCGGCCTCCCTGTAATAGCGCTCGGCGCCGGGATGGAGTTCGACCGGCATGCCGTCGAGCGCCCTGGCCGGGTCGATCGCCTTGGCGGCGGCGTGGGCGGCGACGAGCTGCGGCAGGCTTTCGAAGAGCAGTTTCGTCATCCTGTAGGCGGTTTCCTCTGGCACGCCGTCATGGGTGATGAGGAAATTGCCGACGGCGGCGGTCTCGACGTCCTCGGCCTGGCCGTCATAGGTGCCGGCGGGGATGGTGACGGCGAGATAGGGCGGGCCGATCTTCTCGACCTCCGCCTTCGGCACCGCCACCACGTTGATGGGCAGCGACGTGGCGAGGTCACGGATCGAGGCGACGCCCAGCCCCGCAGACTGCAGCGTGGCGTCGAGCTGGCGGTTCTTGATCAGCTCCACGGATTCAGCGAAGGGCAGGTACTCGACCTTGCCGAGATCCTCGTAGGCGAGCCCGGCGGCGGCGAAGATGGCGCGCGCGTTGAGCTCGGTGCCCGAGGCCGGCGCGCCGACCGAGAGGCTCCTGCCCTTGAGGTCGGCGAGGGTCCTGATGCCGCTCTCCTGGGTGGCGACGATCTGGATGTAGTTCGGGTAGATGGCGGCGATGCCGCGCAGCCTGTCGAGCTTGCCGGGGAAGCCGGCCTCGGTGTTGCCCTCGACGGCGAGCTTCACCGAGTCGCCGAGCGAAAAGGCGATCTCGCCCTTGCCCTGCTGCAGGAGGTTCAGGTTCTCGACCGAGGCCTTGGTGGCCTGCACCTGCGTGTGCGCGCCGTCGATGCCCTTGCCGTAGATGTCGGCCAGCGCCACGCCCAGCGGATAATAGACGCCGGACGTCCCGCCCGTCAGCACGTTGATGAATTCCTGCGCCTTGGCCGGCGCGGCGGACAGGCCGGCCGCGAGGGCCGCGGCCGCAAGCGCGCGGGTCGTGATGTTGAGCATCTGGTTCCTCCCTGCTTTTGAGGGGCGAGTTTAGACGGCGCGGGCCAAATGCCAACCCGCAAAGGCTGCGACGAAGGACTAAGGCGGCACTTGCGGGCCCGGTTCGGGAGGTCGAGAATATTCCTGCGGATTTTTGCGCCGCGCCTGTCGATCGGCGCACAGGCGGCGCGACTTATGTGCGGATCGCGACGACGCGACCGCCAACCAGAGGAGAGTCCGATGCAATATGCCCTGCTCATCCACCTCGACGACACGCCCTTCGTCAACGCGACGCCGGAGCAGCGCGACACGATGACGGCGCCCTATGCGGCCTACAACGAAGCGCTGATCAAGGCTGGCGCCATGGTGTCGGGCGAACGGCTGCGGCCGGCCACGGCGGCGACGGTGGTCCGGGTCCGCAACGACAAGACGGAAGTGCTGGACGGACCGTTCGCCGACACCAAGGAGCAACTCGCCGGCTTCTACATCGTCGAGGCCGCCGACATGGACGCCGCGATAAAATGGGCCGCGCGCTGCCCGAGCGCCAGCTACGGCACGATCGAGGTGCGGCCCGTCTGGCCGATGCAGGCGGCCTAGCCGCGCGGCCATGCGGGACGGCGAGGCCGGAGCGGAGGCTCGCGCGGCGGCGGAGGCGGCCGCGCGGGCGAGCTATGGCAAGCTGGTCGCGTATCTCGCCGCCCGCTCGCGCGACGTGGCGGGCGCCGAGGACGCGCTGTCGG
Organism: Rhizobiaceae bacterium; assembly: GCA_036520515.1. Taxonomy (GTDB): domain Bacteria; phylum Pseudomonadota; class Alphaproteobacteria; order Rhizobiales; family Rhizobiaceae; genus Mesorhizobium_K. Next base: position 836 of record DATDJN010000171.1, on the reverse strand, counting down.
AGGCGTTCGCGGCCGCACTGGCGCAATGGCCCGGCGAAGGCGTGCCGGCGAAGCCCGAGGCTTGGCTGCTTGCGGTGGCGCGGCGCAGGAGCGTCGACGGCGCGCGCCGCCGGGCGACGGCCGAGGCAGCCCGCCCGCATCTCCAGCTGATTGCCGAGGAGGCGGAAGCGATGCAGGCGAGCAGGCACGACATCCCCGACGAGCGGCTGCGGCTGATGTTCGCCTGCGCGCATCCGGCAATAGAGCCCGGCATACGCGCGCCGCTGATCCTGCAGACGCTGCTCGGCCTCGACGCGGCGGCGATCGCGTCCGCCTTCCTGGTGCAGCCCTCGGCGATGGCGCAGCGGCTGGTGCGGGCGAAAGCGCGCATCCGGGAAGCCGCCATCCCGTTCCGCGTGCCTGAAAACGCGGAGATGGGCGAGCGGCTCGACGCCGTGCTGGCGGCGATCTATGCGGCCTATTCGGAAGGCTGGAGCGACCCCATCGGCATGGACGCGCGCCGGAGCAACCTTGCCGGCGAGGCGATATGGCTCGGAAAACTGGCGGCGGCGCTGATGCCTCTGGCGGCGGAAGTCGAAAGCCTGGTGGCGCTGATGCTCTTCGCCGAGGCGCGGCGGCCGGCCCGCCGCGACGCGGGCGGACGCTACGTGCCGCTCGCCAGCCAGGACTTTTCGCTATGGGACGCCGGCATGATCGCGGAGGCCGAGACGCGGTTGCGCCGCGCGGGCGAGCTGTCGGAGGGCGAGGAGCGGATCGGCCGCTACCAGCTGGAAGCCGCGGTGCAGGCCGTGCATGCCGCCAGGCGGCTGACCGGCCGCACGGACTGGACGGCACTG
>DATDJN010000170.1:0-36967 GCA_036520515.1 Rhizobiaceae bacterium | reverse complement strand
AGGAGACGCCCCACCAGAAAAAGACCGCCCGCCAAGTAAACCAGCGCACCGACGGCGAGCATGATGACTCCGCCCAGTTGCTGGTCCTGGCCTGCCGCGAGCACCGTACCGAAACAGGTTACATCGGCCTCTCCGTAGAGCGGGCGAGGGCTGAGCGACAGCAGGGCTCCGAGCAGGGTCATGTGGATTGAGGTCAGGAGAAGGGCGCCCGCGCCGGCGAGAGCGTGCGTGCGCGCCTCGGGCGCGGCGAAGCTGGTGGACCAGAGCACTATTCCCGCGGCGAGAAACGACGCCTGCTCGGCAACGGTCCATGCAGGCGAACCCTCGGCCATCGCCCGCATGGCGGGGGCGTGCCAGCCCCAGACCACGACCAGTTCGAAAAGGGAGGCCAGCACAGGGATCGCGGCGGGCATCGATGGCCCCGGCCGCCAGCCTTTCGGCAGCCCCAGCGCGATCAGTGGGGCAGCGAGGGCGACCACGCCCATATGGGCAACCATGCCCGCCGCAAAGGATTCGCGCCACGCACCGAGCAGAGGCCCAAGCCAGACCACGGCGAGCAGGAGAAGTCCTGTCGGGAGCGCCAGCCGCCTCACCGCAGGCATTCCGTGATGAAGATCGCGGGCATCGCCGTGAAGATCACGGCGACGAAGCTCAGTCCGGAGAGCAGCAGCGTCGCATAACCCTGGAACAGCAGTCGGTCGCTATAGGTGGGGTCGTCATGCGGGGGATCGCCCGTGCCAAAGCCCCATTGTCTCCACGCAAGCAGCGCAGAAACAACGATCATCGCGAGGGCAAGGATCGTCACGGCGGCGATCACCAGCCGCAGATTGCCGAAGTCGTTGCCGAGGAGGCCAGGCTTTTCGCAATAGATGGCCGCTCCGGCGTAGCAGGCAAGGAAATGCAGCGCCCAGACCACCGGCGCGGTGAACAATGTCCAGAGAGTCTCGATCTGCCGGGGCAACAGATGCCACATCTACAGCGCCTCCGGGAAGAGGCCGACGATTGCGAAGCAGATCAGCGCCGTCACGAAGGTGAAGTGCCAGTAGAGCGCGATATTGTGCAGTTCCATGTCATGGCGCGGCGAGAGCTTTCCGGCAACGCTCCGCGCGAGGCAGTAGAGCTGCATGGTGATGCCGACCCCTCCGTGGACGGCGGTCCAGATGACGAGTATCCAGACGATTGCTGGATAGACGTGTACGGTCGGGTCCATGGCGTTCGTCCACGGCCCGGAAAGTGCGGCGAGACATCCCGCGGCCGACAGGAGAGCGCCCGCGACCAGCAGCCATCGTGCCGTCAGGACGCCTCCGCGGCGGTTGACTTCCCGCGCGCCGAGCGTTGCTGCCCAGGCAGCGGCAAACAGGGCCAGCGCGATCATCGGCCAGAAGACGCCCGGACCCGCCTGCCCGCCGGTGAAATCCCCATGGATCGTCCAGAAGAAGAAGTAGCCGAAGACGAGGCTGGCAAAGGCGGTTCCATCGCCCGTCATCGTGACGAACATGGCCCACCAGCCGACGGATTTCGGACCCGAAGCATAGAGCGGCAGACTTACGCCATGGCCTATGTCCTTCTCGTCCTTTTCCGGGATTTCGCCGGTTCCCGTCCAGAGCCAGTAGATAACCCCTGCAAGGAAGGCGAGCCCGGCCACAAGCGAGACGATCCACCACTTGAAGGTCAGCGCGACGAACACCGTTCCGAGCGTCGCCGCGCAGAAGATCGTGACATAGGATGTTCCGCCGACCCGAAGCACCTGTTCGGGCTCGGCGTCCAATACCGAAGTGACGAGGGTCTCGCGCCGGCCTTCCCTGGCGTCGGCGAGGTACCCGTCGCCTGCCGCGACCTCGCGGGCGATGTTCTCCTGCTCCCAGAGCGGGTAACGGCTCGCGACGCGCGGGATCGAACGGAGGCCCCAGTCTTCCTCCGGCTCGCTCAGCCACTCCAAAGTGCCCGCGTTCCAGGGATTCGGTTCAATCCGCGGCTGGCGTCGCCGGTTCAGGGTGACGTCGACGACCACCGCGAACATGCCAATGCCCAAGACCACCGCACCCATGGTGGAAACAAGGTTCAGCCAGTCCCAGCCGATGTCCGAGGGATAGGTGTAGACGCGGCGCGGCATGCCGCGCAGCCCGGTCAGGTGCATCGGGAAGAAAGCAATGTTGAAGCCGGCGAACATCAGCCAGAAGGCAAGCCGCCCGACCCGGGCGGACATCTTCTTTCCGTCGATCAGCGGATAGTAATAGTAGAGGCCGGCAAAAACCGGGAACAGCATGCCGCCGATCAGCACATAGTGCAGATGGGCGACGATGAAGTAGCTGTCGTGCGCCTGCCAATCGAAGGGGACCAGCGCGACCATGACGCCGGTCAGCCCGCCCATGACGAAGATGGCGAGGCCGCCTACCGCGTAGAGCATCGGAATGGAGAAGATGACCCGTCCGGCAAGCATCGTGGCTATGAAGACGAAGATCTGCACGCCGGTCGGGATCGCGACGGCGCCGGACGCTGCCGAGAAGAAGGCGAGCGAGATCTGCGGCAGGCCGGTCGCAAACATGTGGTGAACCCAGAGCCCGAACGACAGGAAGCCGGTGCCGACCGCGGCAAGCACGATCCAGGAGTAGCCGACGATCGGGCGGCGGGAGAAGGTCGGGACGATCATCGCCAGCAGCGCAATGGCGGGCAGGAAGATGATGTAGACCTCCGGGTGTCCGAATATCCAGAATAGGTGCTGCCAAAGAAGCGGATCGCCGCCGCGCGCGGGATCGAAGAACGGCCAGTCGAACATGCGCTGCATCTCGAACAGCAGATCGCCGGCGATCAGCGGCGGAAAGGCAAACAGGATCATGCCGGCCACGATGAGCAGGTACCAGGCGAACAGCGGCATCAGATTGACGCGCATGCCAGGCGCCCGGCACTTCATGATGCCGACGATGAGTTCCACGGCTGCCGCGAGCGACGCCACCTCAATGAACGAGAGGCCAAGCAGCCAGATGTCCGCCCCGATGCCGGCCTGCTCGCTGGTCGCAAGCGGCGGATACATGAACCAGCCGCTGTTCGGAGCCGCCCCGAAGAAAATCGAGCCGCAAACGAAAACGCCGCCGATCAGGAAACTCCAGAAACCGAAGGCTCCCAGGCGGGGAAACGGAAGCTCGCGGGCGCCGAGCATCGGCGGGAGCAGGAAGATTGCGACTGCCTCGAAAATCGGCACCGCGAAGAGGAACATCATCACGGTGCCGTGCAGCGTGAAGACCTGATTGTAGAAGTCGGCCGACAGGAGGTCGTTCTGGGGCACCGCAAGCTGTGCCCGGATCAGCAGCCCGAGCAGGCCCGCGAAGAGCATGAAACTGAAGGCCGCCGAACCGTACCAGAGTCCGACCTGGACGTTGTTGACGGAGGACCAGTACCGCCAGCCTTTGGGTGTCTGCCAGACTGCCCGCAACTGGTCGGCTTCGGCGGCCCTGTCGCGACCGGAAGGCAAGGGAGTGCTCATTGCAGCCCCTTCAGCCAAGTGGCTATCTGGTCGACTTCTTCGCGGGACAGATGAAGGTATGCGGGCATCATGCTTCCGGGCTTGATCGATCCCGGATGCGCGATGAAGCGGGCGAGCGCTTCGACATCATTGCCCATCTGCGCCGCTGCAAGCGTCAGCCGCGAGCCGACATGGGACAGATCGGGGCCTGCCGTACCCCGGGCCTCCGTCCCCTCGATCCGATGACAGTCGCCGCACTTTTCGCGCTGAAAGAGCTCCCGGCCCAGGCCGCCTGCCTCGATGCCACCCGACGGCTTGCCGCGATCAGAGAGCCATGACCGGAACTCGCCGGGCTCCATGGCCACGACCGGGAAAGCCATCAACGCGTGCGACAAGCCGCAGAATTCCGCGCACTGGCCACGGTAGACGCCAGCCTTGGTCGCGAGCAGCGGAAGCCTGTTGGTGCGGCCGGGGATCAGGTCCATCTTGCCGCCGAGTGCCGGTATCCAGAACGAATGGATCATGTCGGCGCTGTTCAGCTGGAACTCGACGCGTTCGCCAACGGGTAGCCGCACCTCGTTGGCAGAAACGGTCGTCGCGCCGTCTGGCTGGCGATAGACCACATGCCACCAGAACTGGTGGCCCGTGACTTCGACGCGCAAGCCGGGCTGTTCGGCGTCGGCGAAGGGGCGCAGGGACGGCATTAGCCAAAGGGCGACGGCCAGCAGCAACGCGAGCACGACCACCGGAAACACGCCGCCGCCCCACAGGATCAACCGTCCGGCCGCCTTTTCGGAAATCGTTCGACGCTTCCAGCGCGAAGCGTAGAGCGAAAGAAAGATGACGGCAGCCCAGATGATGCCGGCGCCAATGACCATCACCCAGAAAAGCGTGGCGACCTGCGCCGCCTCCTCGCCGGCCGGGTTCAGAGAAGACTGAACGCCCGAACAAGCGACCATGAATGGGGATAGAACAAACAAAGCGGCGCCGCGGCAGGCCTTGGCGCCGCACGGAACCATCTGGCAGAAAATTCCGGACGGACGCTCTAAATTGCCTATGCCATCCCCCGTTGCCCGGCGCTAAGCCACTCGCTACGTAATACAAATCGCCGCATATGGTTCCCGTGTCGCAGTTGACGGGGTTCAACAAGCGGCGGAACGGGACGGTCCACTTCGCCGTTCTGACGGGGAGCGGGATGGTTTCGGCCAGGATCCGGAAAAGGGGGGCGGCGCGTTGGCGGAAGGAAACAAGGTCACCGGCTATTCCTCGTTGCAGATTGCGCTGCACTGGATAGTCGTCATCCTGGTTGCATTCCAGTTTCTGGCGCATGACGGCATCGAAGACGCCTGGCGCGCATTTATCCGCCATGATCTGGTCCCCGAAGATGCCTACGTCCTGACCTATCTCCACATCGCGGCGGGCGTCATCGTCCTCGTTCTGGCGCTGCTGCGGATTTTTCTCCGCCGGACACGCGGCGTGCCTGCGCCGCCGCCCCAGGAGCCGCGCGTGCTGCACCTCCTGGCGGAGGTCGTCCACGGATCGATCTACCTGCTGCTGATCCTGTTGCCTCTATCTGGGGCTGCTGCCTGGTTCCTTGGGATAGGGCCCGCAGCCGACGCGCACGAGTTCATGCAGAACATTCTGCTGGCAGCGATTGCTTTGCACGTCGCCGGAGCCCTCTTCCAGCATTTGGTGCTTCGGTCACAGGTGCTGATACGAATGTTTCGTCCGCAAGGTGGCTAAGCCGGCAACCCGTTCCTATTCGGCGGAGGCAGGTGCACCGTCTTCCCTTCCAACGGCAGGCGCGACATCGGTCTGCGAGGGTTCTGGAGCATTGTCGACAGGCTGGGCGCCCTGCTGCTGAGAAGGAGCGGGACCAGGGGACACTGCATCCGCAGCCCCTTGTTCGGTAACCCTGTCGGTAGGGATCGGGGCCGGCGTCACTGAACCGTCCGCCGCCGCTACACGCCAGACCGTATTGCCGGCGTCGTCGGCAATCAGCAAGGCTCCGGTTCCGTCGATCGCCAAACCCACCGGGCGGCCATGCACCACGTCACCCTCGAGGAAACCAGTGACCACATCCTGGGGCATGCCTGAAGGCTTCCCGTCGACAAACGGCACGTAGATGACCTTGTAGCCGTTGAAGGTGTTGCGGTTCCAGCTGCCCCGGTTGCCGACGAAAGCGCCGTTCCGGTAAGCCTCCGGCATCGCTGAATCGTTGGTGAAGGCAAGTCCAAGGGCCGCCACATGGCTTGTCAGCGCATAGTCAGGCGACATGGCCGTCTCGACGAGATCCGGGCGCGGCGGCACGACCCGCTCGTCGACATGCTGTCCGTAATAACTCCAGGGCCAGCCGTAGAAGCCGTTCTCCCGGACAGACGTCATGTAGTCTGGAACCAGGTTAGGCCCGAGTTCGTCGCGTTCGTTGACGACGGTCCACAATTCGCCGGTCTGGGGATGGATGTTCAGCCCGTTCGGATTGCGGAGGCCGGAGGCAAAGACCTTCGCGGCGCCCGTGGCGCGATCAACCCGCCATATTGCCGCGCGCCCCTTTTCTGCCTCCATGCCCCGCTCGCCGGCGTTGGAGTTCGACCCCACCGAGGCGTAGAGGAAATTGCCGTCGGGGCTGAGCGCCAGGTCCTTTGTCCAGTGATGGTTGATCGGCCCGCCCGGGAGAGGCGTCAGCACCGTCGGCTTCTGATCGATCTCGGTCTCGCCAAGCCGATATGGGTAGGCCAGGATCGCATCGGCTGCGGCGACATAGAGCGTGTCGTCATGCCAGGCGACGCCGAATGGCGATGTCAAACCGGTGAGCAGGTCGCTTCTCTCATCGACCGTGCCGTCACGGTCGGTGTCGCGCAGCAGCGTGATCAGGTTGGTTTCCTTTTCGCCGCCTCTATCGCCTGCGGCCATTGCCATGATGAAGTCGCGAATGATGTCCTTTGGCCGGTTGACGGGTTTTCCCGGCGGCGCTTTCGACTGGACCACGAGAACGTCGCCGTTCGGAAGCGTGTGGACCGTTCTCGGGTTCGCGAGGTCCGTCGCATAGGCCGTGACCACAAGGCCCTCGGGAACGGCCGGTGTCTGGCCCTCCTGCCAGCCGACCACCTCGGCGACCTTCAGGTCGGGCAGCAGACCGATACTCGGCGCGGGAAGAACGGGATCCGGCCCATATTGCTGGGCGGTATCGAAATCGTCACCGTTGCCGCAGCCGGCCAGCAGCAGGCAGCCGCTAGCCAGGGCGCAGGCGGAAAGGTTGGCGATCCTAGACATGGCGCACGCCCTTTCTGGCCAGCCATGCCGTGACGACCATTGCGAGGACGGTGAGTATGGAGAGCGCCAACCCGTAAGGCACGACCGCCGTCCACCCGTCCGCCGTGTGGACGAAGCTGTTGATGGCCGCAAGGACGAGGACCACCACGCCACCGAGGACCGATGGCCAGGAAGGACGTCTTCGCCGGACAAGGTAGTCGACGAAGCGAACAACTAATCCCAAGGTTCCGAAGACGATGCCGGCGAACAGCAGCCATTCCGAAAAATGCAGAAAGAGCAGGTTGAGGGTCTGCATGTAAGCGAGGTCGGTAAACACCGTGAGCGTGAAACACGCAACGGGGAAGGACTGGAGGAATGCGTGGACCGGCTCCATCGCCCGTGCCCGATCCGTCGCGCTTTCGATGTACGTCATTGGTTGCCCGCGCCAGTTGAAGTTACAGGCCATACGAATAACGCCGCTGTTGGTTCCATCCGGGAAGGAAATTCGACAACAATGCGAAGTCGTCACCGGTTGGCTCAAAATTCCCGACCGCTTTGCGACGAACCCGCCAGCCGCCCGATGGTGCACGGCGCATTGGTGGGCGGCGGGACCGGCGCGCAAGTGCGCAAAGAGACAAAGTCTTGGGGTCCTGGGGAATCGGATTGCGGAGCGATTGCGGCACGCGCAGGCTGAGGGCGAATTGCGCGACGATGCCCGGTCGGGTCCGGCCGAGCCGGGAGACGCCTATAGTTCGAGGGGTCTTGTGCCAGCGAAACGCCCCCGGCTCAGCGTCCGTGCGGCGGCGGCTGAGTGAGCCGGTGCACAATCGGACCGGGCGGTTGGGCACGGAAACGCTGAAGCTTCGGAGCAGCGTCGGCGCCGCGGGTCGCTAACGTCGCTCTTCCCTCACAAAAGGCTGGCCGAGCGCGCCGGGCTGACCGCTTCGGCGTCCCGCCGAAAGGCTTGTCCAGACCATGACGCCTAGCGTCACGATGTAGGGCAGCATCAGGACGAAATACTGCGGCAGTTGCAGCCCGATCGCGGCCATGCGCGGTATCAGCGCCTCGATGCATCCGAACAGGACGGCGCCGGCCAGCGCCGGCCAGGGCTGCCATCGGGCAAAGATCACCAATGCGATGGCGATCCAGCCACGGCCGCCGGACATGCCGTCGACCCAGATCTTGGAGACAGCGACAGTCAGGTAACCGCCGGCGAGCCCAATAAGCATAGACCCGACAACGACGGCGCCGAAACGGTACCAGCCGACCGAAATACCGGCGGCATCCGCCGCTTCCGGATTTTCGCCGACGGCGCGCAGCCGTATTCCCGTATGCGTCGCGTAGAGCACATGCATGGCCAGAGCGAAGATGACGATCGTCAGATAGACGATCAGGTCTTGCTGGAAAAGGATGCGCCCGACGGCCGGCAGCGATGAAAGCGGGCCGAGATCGACATCACCGAGGCCGGCGAAGGCCCGGTTCGTCCAGCCCCTCATCGTCGCTATCAGTGCAGTCAGGCCGTGCGCGAAGAAGACGATGACCAGGCCGGATATCACCTGGTTGACGCGCAGCGCAATCACGAGCAGCGCGAAAAGCAGCGACAACACGCCGGCTGCAAGTGCCGCAATCGCCAACGCAAGCAGCGGGTGCTGGCCGAGCGAAAGCATGGCGCCGGCGCCAGCCATTGCGCCGACGAGCATATAGCCCTCGGCGCCGAGATTAAGCACGCCGGACTTTTCGCAGATGATAAGGCCGAGCGCGGCAAGCGCGAAAGGCACCGCGAAACTAGGGACGTTTGCCAGCCAGTTGACGAGAAAATCCATGGCCGCCCTACCCCACCAGCCTGAGCCGGTAGTGGATGAAAAATTCCGACGCGGCCACGCAGATGACGATGATCGCCTGGATGAGTTGCACCATTGCAAAGGGTATCTGGTAGAAGACCTGCAGGCTTTGCCCGGCGACCATAAGCAGAGCGATAAGGAGCGCGAAGAAGGCGACCGCGAAAGGATTGTTGCGGGCCAGGAAGGCGATGAGGATTCCGGAGAAACCGTAGCCTATGAAGAAGGATTGCGTCAGCCGGCTTTCGATGCCCGTGCTGATGATGAACCCGCCAAAACCCGAGAGCGCGCCGGACGCGAGCGCGAAAAGCAAAGTCAACGCGACGATCCTGACCCCAAGCGCGCGCGCCGCGCGGACATTGGCGTAGACGAAGTTGAGCAGGAAGCCGTAGCGGCTCATCCCGAGCAGCCATGCGACCAGCAGAACGAGCAAGATCGCGATCGGCACGGACAGATTGAGGTTCTGCCAGCCAATCGGCATCAGCCGCTCGAAATCCTCGAAAATCTTGGAATTCGGAAAGGCGCTCTGCGGATCCTTCCAGGGACCGTAGAGGAGATGCAGCAAGAAGTTGAAGGCTATGTAGTTCATCAGCAGCGTGCTGATGATCTCGTTGACCTGCAGCCTGAGCTTCAGGAAGAGCGGGAAGGCGATCCAGAGCATGCCGGCCAGAATGGCGGCGAGCGCCATCGTGGCGAGGCGCAGCGCGGGCGGGCCGATATCATGGTTGGCCACGAGCGTGGCGCCGATTGCGCCGAAGATGACCTGCCCCTCGATGCCGATGTTCCAGAAGCGCGCCTTGAAGGCGAGTGCGGCGGAAAGGCCGACGATGGTGAGCGGCGCGGCATAGGAGAGCACCGCAGCGATGTTGCGCTGGCTCTTGAAGATCGCGATGACGAACTCGTTGAGCAGCCCCGACGGCTTGACGCCCGAGGCGATCAGCAGCAGCGCCGAGATGGCGAGCCCCACAAGAATGCCCGCCCCGACAACCAACACCTGCCGCCCCACCGGCATGTGGCCGCGCACTTCCAGATTGAAGCGGCCGAAGAAGCTGCGGCGCGAAGGCGTGGGGGACACAGTGGTATCAGCCATGGCCCACCATCGCCCTGCCGATCGCCTGCCGGTCCGCGGGGAAATCGAATTCCGCGACGATATTGCCGCGGTTCATCACGCCGATCCGGTCGGCAAGCAGCAGGATCTCGTCGAGATCCTCGCTGATCAGGATAACGCCGGCGCCACGGTCGCGCGCGGCGCGCAAATGCTCATGCACAGCCGCCGAGGCGCGCACGTCCAGGCCCCGGCTCGGCGAATGGGCGATAATCAGCGCCGGAGATCCGGAGAACTCGCGCGCTATGACGAGTTTCTGCGCGTTGCCGCCGGAAAGCAGCCCGGCCTTCTGGTGCGAGCTTCGGACGCCCATCACCTCGAAGCGGCGGATCGCATCGCTGGTGTCGGCGGCTATCTGCTTGCGATCGACCTTGAGCTTCGATCCGTAGCGTCCCTCGAGCACGCCGCCGACCGCATAGTTGTCGGCTATGCGCAGGTCACCTGCCAGCGCATCCGACTGCCGGTCGGAGGGAATGCAGGCGATCCCGCAGCGGCGCATATGCGCGGAAGGCAGGTTGGTGACGTCGCCATGACCATCGAGCCAAACATTGCCTGCGTCGACCGGTGCAAGCCCCGTGATCACCTCGACAAGCGCATTCTGGCCGTTTCCGCCCACGCCTGCGATGCCATAAATTTCTCCGGAATGGACGTCGAAGCTGAGATTGCGCAAGCCTCCGCCACGGCTGTCCTGGCGCTCGACGGCGCGCAGCTTGAGCACGGAGCGGCCGACCCTGCCCGCGCGGCGCTCGCGCTCGTCGATGGTGCTGCCGACAATGAGCGCCGTGAGCTCGCTCTCGCTGATGTCCGCAGGCAGAACCGTACGCACCACCTTGCCGCCGCGCATCACCGTGACGCGGTCGGCATAGTTCAGCGCTTCCGCAAGCTTGTGGGTGACGAGCACGACGGAGTGTCCTTCCATGGCGAGGCTGCGCATGGCGGCAAAAAGGCGTCCGGCCTCTGCATCTGTGAGCACCGCCGTCGGCTCGTCCAGGATGACGACGGTGGCGCCGGCGACCAGTACCTTGAGGATCTCGATGCGCTGCTGCTCGGAGACTGACAGGTTCTCCACCGGACGATGAAGATCGATCTCGAAGCCGATTTTCCCGAGCGCTTCTGCAGTGAGCGCCTCCATCCGGGCGCGCGCCTTTTGGAAGGAACCCTGCGGATGGGCGAGCAGCACGTTCTCGAATCCGGTAAAGGGCTTCACGAGCTTATAGTGCTGATGAACCATGCCGATGCCGAGGCGCTGCGCGTCGGAAGGGCCTCGTATCGCCACAGCCTGCCCGCGCACCGAAACCGAACCGCTGTCCGGCGTGTAGATGCCGGCGACGATGTTCATGAGCGTCGATTTGCCGGCGCCGTTCTCGCCAAGCAGGGCGTGGATTTCGCCTGGTCTGAGGTCGAAATCCACGCCGTTCAGGGCGGCGAAGTCGCCGAAAGTCTTGGAGATGCCCGCCAGCGCCAGCACCGGCGGAGCATCGGCGTCGTCCGGGCCACTACGGGCGGTCTCCCGCATATGGCCCGTTATTGCGCTCATTGCTGGCTGATCACGCCCTTGACGAACCAGTCCATCCCCCAGAGGTCTGCGTCGGACAGGACTTCGCCGGCCTTGACCCGTTCCTTGCCGTCGCGGTCGCTGAGCGGGCCGGCATAGACCTGCCTGCCGTCGATGATGGCCTGGCGCTCGTCCGTGATCTGCTTCTTGGCCTCCTCGGAGACCGCGCTGCCGCAACAGGCGATGTCCGTGCCACCTTCCTTGATCGACAGGAACGCCCCGTAGGGGCTGGTCTCCCATTCGCCGGCCGCGATCTTCTTGATGGTGGGCGCCAGGTACTTGTCCCAGACCCAGACGGACGAGCACTGCGTCGCGGTGCTGAATTCACCGAGGTCGCGGTGGTGGCCGGTGCCATAGACGCCCTTCTCCTGCGCCACGATCTGCGGCGTCGGCGAGTCGACATGCTGGCCGATGACGTCGATGCCCTGTTCGATCAGGGCCTCGGTGGCGGCCCGTTCCTTGACAGGATCGTTCCAGGCGCCGGTGAAGACGACGGTCACGGTTGCGTCGGGGTTCATCTTCTGCGCGCCGAGCGCATAAGCATTGACTGTCCAGTTCACCAGGCCGAATGGATTGGCGGCGACGAAACCAAGCTTGCCGCTCTTGGAGATCGCGCCGGCCGCCATGCCGCAAAGGTACTGGCTCTCATAGGTGCGACCGTAGATCGACTGCAGGTTGGCGGCGTTGGTGGTGCCAGCCGGATTGATGAAAGCGACGTTCGGATACTGCTTGGCGAGTTCGAGGAGGGTATCGGAGTAGCCGAAAGCCGAGCCGAGAATGATGTTCGCGCCACGATCGATGAAGAGCTCGACCGCCGGGCGGATGGCGGTCGCATTCTCCGGCACGTTCTCCACGACCGGAATGGTGATGCCGAGCTCCTTTTCGACCTTGACCCGCGCCTCGTCCAACGACTGTGACCAGCCACCGTCGTTTTTCTGGGAAAAGATTATGAGCGCTGCGCTCGGTTCGCCTTCGAGTTTGAAAGGTTCAGCGTGGATAGCGGCCGGCACAACGGAAAGTGCCAGCCCCCACGCCAGCGTTGAAAGTCGAGTCATCCCCATTTCGTGCTCCTTCGAGTTTGATTTTCGCTCTTGTTCCGCAGCCGACACCCGTCTCGTTGTCGGTTCCGATGGCCACTCGATCGAAACCTCGTTCATGCATTGAAGATCGCGCCGAAGATCATGCTTGGCGTAATTGGAGTCTGGTGAAACTTGGTCCCGCCGAAGGGTTTGAGGGCGTCTTCGATTCCCGACGCGAGCGTCGCCCCGACCGCGATGCAACCGGCTTCGCCGACACCCTTCACGCCGAGCGGATTGAGCGGCGACGGCGTCTCAAGATGCGCAATTTCCACTGCCGGCACCTCGGTCGCGTACGGGATCAGGAAATCGACGAAATTGGCGTTGGTCGGGTTGCCTTCACGATCGTATTCGATGCGCTCGTAGAGCGCCCCGCCGATACCCTGGGCGAACCCGCCCATCACCTGGCCATCGACGATAACCGGATTGATCATGTTGCCGCAGTCGTGGATGCAGATGTATTTCTTGACCTCGACGGCGCAGGTGTCGCGATCGACTTCGACGATTGCCGCGTGCACGCCATAAGCCCAAGTCGCGCATTCGGGGCTGAAATAGTCGGTAGCTTCAAGGCCCGGGTGCTGGCCGTCGATCAGCGGCGGACCGTCATGGCGGCTGGCCGGCGCGAACTGCGTGGCCGCCTGCGCGGCGGAGTTGAAGGCGTAGCGCAGCGGGTTGGTGGCGGTGGCAACCGCGGCAAGCGAAACCTTGCGATCGGTGCCGGCGATCACGGCATGGCCATCCTCGAGATCGATGTCGGCCGGGTCGGCCTCCAGCATGTTTGCCGCGGCCTTGATCGTCTGCTGGCGCACCTTGATCGCGGTCTTGTGGATAGCGTTGCCGGAAACGACTGCAGCGCGGCTGGCAAAGGTGGCGACGCCCCATTCGAATGTGCCTGTATCGCCTTCGACGACGATGACGTCCTCGACCTTCACGCCGAGTTGGTCCGAGACGATCTGGGCAAAGACCGTATCGTGCCCCTGCCCCTGCGACGTCAGACCGGTATTGACGTAGACCTTGCCGGTGATCGGATGGATCTTGATGTGGCCGCCCTCGTAGGGACCGAGGCCGGTGCCCTCGACATAGTAGGCGAGCCCGAGGCCAATCGCCTTGCCCTGCTGGCGCGCCGCGGCCTGCTCGGCGGCAAAGCCATCCCAGCCGATCGCCTCGCGCGCCATTGACAGCGCCTTGAGATATTGGCCGCTGTCTAGCTGGACACGCAATCCGTCGGCGAAAAGCAGGCCTTCGCGCGTATAGGGAAACTGCTCGTCACGAATGAGGTTGCGGCGCCTGATCTCGAAACGGTCGATGCCGAGATCCTCGGCAAGCTGGTCCATCGCACGCTCGATCGCGAAGCAGGCCTGCGGACGACCGCAACCGCGATAGGGCGTCACCGGAACCGTCGGTGTATAAACCGCGCGGAACCTCACATGGATGTTGGGAATCCGGTACGGCCCGGCGATCGAGGTGGATGCGACCTGCGCTACCGCTATGCCGTAGGGTATGAAAGCACCGGTGTCGTGCAGAAAATTGTCGCGCAGCGCGATCACTTCGCCGTTCTTTTTGGCGAAGAGCTCGATCTCATGGATCTGCGTTCGCTCCTGGTTGGAGCCGATGAAGTTCTCGCGGCGGTCCTCGATATATTTCACCGGCCGTCCGAGCTGGATCGCCGCATGCGGCACAAGCAGTTCGTCCGGGTAGGGAAACATCACCTTCTGGCCAAAGCCGCCGCCGACGTCAGGCGCGATCACCCGCACCTTGTCCTCATCGAAGCCGAAGATCGAAGCGAGACCACCACGCACCCCGAGGGGTGCCTGCGTACCATCCCAGACTGTCAGTTCGCCGCGCACGGAATCGTAGCGGGCCGCAACCGTGCGGCACTCCATCGCCGCGGCGGTCGATCGATCGACCTGCACCTTGATGCGGGTAACGTGCTCGGCCTCAGCGAAGGCGGCCTCGGGGTTCCCCGATACCTGGGTGAAATCGGCGGCGATGTTGTTGGGGTGGGTGGGATGCACCAGTGGCGCACCGTCCTCAATCGCCCTTTCCAGATCGAGCTCAACGTCGAGCGGATCATAGTCGACATCGATCAGCGCGCATGCGTCCTCCGCGACGTAGCGGTCGACGGCGACCACCATCGCCACCGTCTGCCCGACATAGTAGACATCGTCCCGCGCCAGCGGACGCTGCGTACGGGCGTTCGTCATCGACGGATGGGGGATGAGGAGCGGCAGCTCGATGTCCAGGTGACCGATGTTGTCGCAGGTATAGACCGCGACCACGCCCTCGGCCTTTTCGGCCGCGCTTGTGTCGATGCCGTTGATCCTGGCGCGGGCGAAGGGGCTGCGGACGAAGGCAGCGTGCAGCGCGCCGGGCAGGTTGATGTCGTCGGTGAAGGCCCCCTTGCCGGTCAGCAACCGCGGATCGATGTTACGCTTGATGGGAGCCCCGAACTTACGCGTCGACATCGGTCGCTCCTTCAGGCCCGGCCGGCGAGTTCCGCCGCGCGGCGAACTGCCTTCACGATGTTGGCGTAGCCGGTGCAGCGGCAGAGATTGCCGGAAATCAATTCGCGGATGCCGGCATCCGAAAGGTCGAGATCGTCGCCCGACTCGAAATGCGAACGGATGTTCATGATCATGCCCGGCGTGCAGTAGCCGCATTGCAGGCCGTGGCATTCCTGGAAGGCCTGTTGCAACGTGCTGAGCGAACCGTCTTCGTTGGCCTCGCTCTCGATGGTCCGGACATCGGCGCCGTCGGCCTGCACGGCGAACGTGAGGCAGGAGCGCGCCGAACGCCCGTCGATCATCACAGTGCAGGCGCCGCATACCCCGTGCTCGCAGCCGACATGCGTGCCGGTGAGACGCAAACCATGGCGAATGAAGTCGGAGAGCAGCATGCGCGTGCTGACCTCGCGCGTGACGGTAACGCCGTTGACAGTCACCGTCACCTCCGCCTTCGGATCGGCGGATGTGCTGGGTATGGAGCGCTCGAGGTGCTCGTGCCTGCTCATCGTGCTCAACTTTCCCGTGCTTTCTCAGCCGCTTCGCCGATGACGCGGCGGGTCAGCCCCGCAAGCAGATGCTGGCGGTAGGCTGACGTCGCGTTGGCGTCGTCGGGTGCGGTGACGGCATCCTTGGCGCGTTCACCCGCCACCTGGATCGCCTCGTTGGTGAGCTTCTTCCCGATGAGCGCAGCCTCGACCCCGGTCAGCCTTACCGGGCGCGAAGCAATGCCACAGGCGGCAATTCGCGCCGACGAGATGGTGTCGTCCTTGCGCTCGAGGATGGCCCCGACCGCGGCGATCGCGTAGTCGCCCTTGCGCCTCGCAAACTCGGCGAAGGCGTGGCCGGCGCCGAAAGGCAGGCCTGGAAAAGTCGCGCTGACGATCATCTCATCGGGCTCGCGCGATGTCGTCATGTGAAACTCGAAGAACTTGTCCGCCGGGATGTCGCGCTGGCCCGACGCACCGGCCGCGGTGACCCAGCCGCCGGTGAGAAGCAGCACCATCGGCATCTCGGCCGCCGCGTCGGCATGGCAGAGGCTGCCGACCGTCGTGCCGCGATTGCGGATCGGAATGTGGGCGACATAGTGGAGTGCGGCTCGAAGCAGTGGGTTCGCCTTGAAGGCGGCGTCGCTCTGTTCGAGATCGCGATGCTTGACGGCAGCGCCGACACGCACGTTGCCGTCGACTATGTCGACCGTCTTGAGTTCCGCGATGCGGTTGATGTCAATTAGTGCGGGCGGCGACGCCAGGCGAAAATTCATCGCCGGGATGAGGCTCTGGCCGCCGGCCAGGATCATTGCGCCGGGATGTTCGGAAAGAAGCGACACCGCCTCCTCCGACGACCGCGCGACAAGATAGTCGAATAGCGGTGGCTTCACCCCGTGATTCCCCAGCATCGAGGCCTGTGAACGCACGATTGCAAGAGAAAGAACGGCTTGACGCCTTTGTCTCCCGCAGCCCGTCGCGCCCGACAAGCCGATATGTTCCCCGTCGCCTTATCCTGATAGTGGATATTATATCGACTTTTTGACTATAGGTTCACGGTTCGAGAGGTGTCAACTGGCTTTTTGCTGAGTCGCCTCAAGCACGTTCAGGTTGGCCTCGAACGCCGGATTGCAGCGCCCCGGACCCCTCGCCTTTCGCGAACACTTTCGGATCGATTGGATGCATCAGCCGGGCGCCGAGCGCATCCTCGCACCAGGCGGCGACGGAAAGCAGTCTCGCTTCCGAGTAGGGCCGCCCGACGATCTGCATGCCCACCGGCAGGCCCTCGGACGTGAAGCCGCAGGGGATCGAGATCGCCGGACAGCCGGTGACCGTGATCGCATAGCCGAGGACCAGCCAATCGAGATAAGTGCCGAGCGTGCGGCCGGCGATTCGCGACACGTAGCGCTCCTCGACCGGAAACGGCGGAACGGGCGCGGTGGCGCTGAGCAGGAATTCGTGCTCGTCGAGGAAGGTAAGCAGGCTTGAGCGACAGCGCGCACGCTCCCGCATTGCCGCCGAAATCTCGGCGCTGGTAAGCTTCAGCCCCTCTTCGATGTTCCAGATCAGTTCGGGTTTCAGGAGTTCCCGCTCGGGGCCGTCGAGAAGTTCGCCGCGCGCGGCCGCGAACTGGTGCGCGCGCAGCGTACGGAACGCACCGTCCGCCGCGGAAAGATCGGGCGACGACTCGGCTACGTCGACGCCGGAGCCCGCAAGCTTCCGTACCGCAGCAGTCACGACGCGGCGGATTTCCGGATCGAGATCGGCGACACCGAGATCGGCGGAAAATGCAAGACGCGCAGGCTTTTCATGGCGTTGCGCGGAGAGGGCAAAATCCACATCCGCCATCGGACGCGACAGGGGATCGCGCGTATCGAAACGAGCCATGGCCTGAAGACCAAGCCCGCAGTCGGCCACATTGCGCGCCAGCGGTCCGATGACGGAAAGCGTCTGTCCCGGCACCCCGCCCGGCCCCTGCGGCACGACGCCGGGGCTCGGCCGCAGTCCGACCACACCGCAGAAGGCAGCCGGATAGCGCAGCGAGCAGGCAAAGTCGGAGCCTTGCGCGATTGCTGCCATGCCGGTCGCGACCGCGACCGCCGCTCCGCCGGACGAACCAGCCGGCGACAGTCGCGTGTCCCAAGGGTTCAACGTGCGGCCGAACACCTCGTTGAATGTATTCGCCCCGGCCTCGAACTCCGGCGTGTTCGACTTGGCGAAGACCACGCCGCCGGACGCTTCGATGGCTTCTACGAGAAAATCGGAGTGGTCGGCGATATTATGCTCGTAGACGCGTGAGCCGAAGGTGGTGCGCACGCCGACTACCGGATAGGAATCCTTTATCGGGATCGGTAGACCGCCCAGCAGTGTGTCCCCCGCCGACCGATTCGATTTCAGGCGGTCGCGCGCTCGCTCGAAGCACAAGGTTGGCAGCGCATGCACGTCCGGGTTGACTGCCCTCACCCGCGCTTCGGTCGCATCCAGCGCCTCTTGCGGACTGATCTCCCTGTTGCGTAGAAGGTTCACAACGGTGAGCGCATCCTTGGACCATAGCTGCTCACTCATTTCCCGTGCCCCCCTATTCCAGCTGTCACGGCTGGCAAAATATCGAAATAGTGGATACGGTATCTAAATAACAAACAAGCGGCAGACGATTTGTTATGGCGAAGACACCAAGGACGGCGCGGCGGACTGATGAAAACGCCGCGGCAGCTTACGGTTTGCAGAAACCGACGGCGTTGGACCTTCGCTCGACAGAGGCCAAGCAAGGGCTCGAGCGTTCCTTCGCCGTGCTGGACCTGATTGCGGCGCGGCCTTGCCGCGTGGTCGATGTCATGAGGGATATGGGGCTGCCGTGGGCGACGGCGCACCGCACCGTGAAGAAGCTGGAGAAAGCTCAGTTTCTCATGGTCAACCCTGAAACCTCGCACTACGAGATCGGGCCGCGCATGTGGCACCTGGGGTCGTCCTATCTCGCCAACAACAAGATGCTGAAGGCGGCGATCTCCTACCTCGCCAAGGATCGTGACATCACCGGCGTCGACGTCCAGGTGGTCGAGCGCATCGGCAGCTTTTCGGTGGTGATTCACGCCGAGAAGCGGCAGGTGCAGGAAATCTCCAAGGCCCAGTACGGCTATCACATTCCTCTGCACGCCGGCTCCAAGGGGCATGTGCTGCTTGCCTACGAGACCGACGCCTTCATAGACGCCTACTGCGCACAGCCGCTGGAGCAGCTGACGCCGCTGACGATCACCGATCCGGCGGTCCTGCGCGCGCACCTGGCCGAGGTCAGGGCCGAGGGCTTTGCCCAGACCGAAGGCGACGTGCAGACCTTCACCGGTTCGATCGCGGCGCCGGTCTTCGGCAGCACGGGAGCGGTCGTCGGCTGCATCTGCTTCGTCTACCTGAAGAAGGTCGCCCGCGACCAGGCGCTTTTGGACGAGCTCAAGGAAGCACTGATGATGATGTCCCATTCGCTCTCGGTTGAGCTGGGCTGGCATCCCCGTCAGGCCTGACGTCAGGCGGTCTTCGTCGTGCCGGGGCGATCCTGGTATGAGCCCTGCAGGTTCTTGAAGGTTTCCTCCAGCACGTCCACGATGATCTCGATCGACTTGTGGCCCATCTCGGCGCTGGCGACGGTAGGATCGCCGAAGATCGCGGCGTGGCCCGCTTCCGGGCGGGGACGTCGCGCATAGGTTCGCGTCGGGTTGGTCGGCGCGACGAGATCCCAGCCAACGGGACCATATTTGGCGCCCTTCAGTTTCTCCATCTTCACGAGCTCCGGGCGGATCGCCAGCTGGAACGACGCTTCGAGCTCGCAGCCATGTCCCATGCCGCCGACCACAGACTTGCGCAGCGCGTGGATCTTGTCGGCGGCAGGCTCCCAGTAGCTCACCGCCGAGACCTTGAAATTGTGCGCCGTGTCGAGCTGGTCGACCATGTGCCGCGCCACCTGGTCGTTGGCCGTACCGCTCGGGCGATTGCCGTTGAGCAAGATGACGTGGGTGAAACCCTGCTTCACCAGCGCCGCGCCGATCTCAAACAGCATGAGCTGGTAGGTCGGGATCGACAGCGAAATCGTGCCCGGGAAATGTTCGAAGGTCATCGACACGCCGTAGGCGACGGGCGGCGCGACGATCGCGCCGATGCGCTCGGCAAGTCTGACCGCGATGTGCTCCGCCTGGTGCGTGTCGGTATCGACGGGCATGTGCGGACCGTGCGCCTCGGTGGCGCCGGTAGGCACGATCACGGAACGCCCGGCGGCGATCGCGTCTGCAATCTCCATCTGCGTCATGTAGGACATACGGTGTTCCAAGATCGCCTCCTGACCTGAAAAAGTTGTCAGCCTTCCTTGCCGAGCCAGCGCTTCACGGAAGCGCCGACCACCCGGCTGCCGAGCTTCAATGCGCTGAGCTCCTTTGCGCCGCCGTCTGGCGCGTCGGCGCCGCTGAGCACCACCTCTACATTCGCGACGAACTGCTGGATCAAGAGCTTCGCCGTTTCGGTGACCATGCCCGGCCGGCCGAATTGCGCGACAGCGCCGCTGAGCTGGACTTCAGCGTCGATCGCAAGGTCGGTGGCGCCGTCCTTGTCGGCGAGAGCGTAGTTCATCGTCATGCGCGACCGGCTGCCGCCCTTCTTGTCGACGCCCCGCCCCTCCGCCTTGCCGCAGAAGGCGGCAGGGTCCGGCACATGCTTCACCTCGCCCTCGAAAACCGCCTTGAACGGTCCGAGCTTGATCGAGACGACGCCGGCATAGGCTCCGTCGCCATCGTCGCGGGTCAATTCCGCGCCGGGCATGCAGCGGGCGATGGTCGGAATGTCCTGGAAAAGAAGCCAGACTTCCTCACGCGGGCGATTGATGAGAACGGATTGCTTGATCTGCATGTCGCCCGCCCCGATGCCTGCTATTCCGCCGCCTGCGAAAGGGAAGCCCCCTCGCCGACCGCATGCCAGCCCGAGTCCGGATCGGTCCAGTTCTCGGGGTAGCGCACCATACCCTTGGCTTTCATGGCGCGGAAAGCCTCGCCGCGATCGAACATCGGCGGCGTGCCGCGTTCCTTGCGCAGCCGTTCACGCAGCGCCTGGGTCTGCGTGGGATCGTGCATCCACTTGCGTCCCTTGAGTGCGACCGCGACGCCGTAGTCATTGCGCGCGCTGTCTTCCGAGACCAGGCCGCACTGCAGATCGTAGACCACCTTGTCGGCCTCGCGCGCCAGCGGATCGCCCCAGCCGCCGCCGCCCGTGGTGACCACCCGGACCGAGTTGCCAGGCTTGACGACCACGGTGTCGGACATGCCTGGATAGGTCTTCTCCACACCATCCTCGGCGATCACCGATACCTGGTAGTTCTGGCCGATCTTGCCGCCGTTGACGCCATAACAGCCGAGGATCGAGCGGTCGGCGTTGGAGATCAGGCGGCACTCGTCGAGTGCGCGGATCTTCTTGTCGTAGCCGAATCCGCCGCGCCGGAAGCCGGCGCCACCGGAGTCCTGCTTCAGCGCAAGCTGCTCGACCATGATCGGATAGCGCGTCTCGGAGAACTCGGCAGGCAGGTTGCGCGAGTTCGGCACGATGTGGACGACATCCGAACCGTCGGCCCAGGGCCGCCCCGGCCCGCCGCCGCCAAGCACCTCGCGAAACAGGAAGAAGTCGTCGCGGTTGCGGCCGCCCGTGAGGCCCCAGATGCGGATCGTCTCGTGGTCGGCCGGCATGCGTCCGTCGGTCGCCTTCGACAGGCAGGCCGCGAAGATGCCGAGCGAACGCAGCATGAGGAAGAAGCGCATTCCGGTCGGCTTGCCGAAGGTCGGGGTGATTAGCGTGCCCTTCTTGGGGAACACGACGTCGATGACGTCGAGCACGCCCTCATTGGAATCGATCTCGGCCGCGCGCTCGGGCGAAGCGGCGAGCGAGCGCAGCACCGGCGCCAGCCATTTGCGGAAGTAGCGCCCCTCGGCCTCATCGAGCGCCCAGTTGATCGGACCCTTGGCTTCCGGATCAGTACCGTTGAAGTCGAGCACGATCTTGTCCGGTGTCTTGGTCATGGTGACGCGCAGCGCGTGCAGCTTGCCGTCCTCGACACCGTCGGCCTCGATGTAATCCTCGTAGTGATAGACCCCGTCCTTAATCTTCGGCAGTATCTCGCGGCGGAAAATCTCCGCGGCATTCTTCAGGATCTGCTCGAACGCCGCTTCCAGCGTCTCGACGCCATAGCGTTCGGCCAGCGAGACGATGCGCCGGGAGCCGAGCTTGCACGCGCCAATCTCCGCGTCGAGGTCGCCGGCAAGATGGTCCTCGAGGCGCGAGTTGCGCGTGATGATGCGGAAGGCCGCCTCGTTGAGAACGCCTTTGTCGTAGAGCTTGATCGGCGGGATGAGCACGCCTTCCATCCAGCTGTCGGTCGCATGCACCGGCAGGCTGCCCGGCACCGCTCCGCCGACGTCGTCGTGATGGCCGAAGACCTGGCTGAAGCCGATCAGTCGGTCGCCATGGAAGATCGGCACGGTCGTGCAGAGATCGGGCACGTGGCCGATGGCGCCGCAGGAGTTGTACGGATCGTTCCAGAAGAAGACGTCGCCGGGGAAGATATTGTCTTCGCCGAAATATTCGAACACCGGCTCGACGATCGCCGAGTAGGAGCGTCCGGTGAGCTTTCGCCCCTTGGCGTCGAACAGTGCGACGCGGTAGTCGTGCTGGTCGCGGATCATCGGCGAGCGCGCCGTGCGCTCCACCGCTGCCTCGATCTCCAGCTCGGCCGCGCGGATGGTGCCGTGGATGACTTCCAGCTCGATCGGTCCGAGCTTTGTTTTCTTCACGCTGCTCACGACTGCGTCTCCCTCGCGGTCAGGATGAGATTCCGGTAGCGGTCAGCAGTGCAGGACCAGCCACCCGGCACGACGACGGTCGAGCCATATTCCTGGATGATCGCGGGACCTTGAATGACCTGGTCGGCAATCACCTCGGTGCGCTCGTAGAGCGGGCTGTCGATCCAGCCTTCGCCCTTCCAGTAGACCCTGCGCGAGCCGAACGGCTTTGACGCCTCACCGCCCTTTTCGGATGCGTTGATCTGCGGACGGTTCTGCACGCCGACGGCGCGCACGCGCAGGTTCACCAGCTCGACATCCTGCTTGCCTTCGTAGTGGAAGCCGAAGGATTCATCGTGCACCCGGTGGAAGTCTTTCCACATATGCGCGACCGCCGCCTCGCCTGTCAGGCCTGCCGGCGCGACGACCTGTACTTCATGCCCTTCGCCAAAATAGCGGACATCGGCGACATATTCGATCTTGGTGTCTGCATCGGCTATGCCCTCAGCGCGGATGTCGCGGCGGCCATCGTCGGCGAGCCCGTTCCAGGCCGAGACGATCTCGGCGATGTCCGCCGCCGACTGCCGACGCACCATGGTGCGGATGTAGTCGCGCCGCACGTCCGAGACATGCAGGCCAAGGGCGCAAAGGTTGCCGGGATCGGGCGGCGAGATCACCGTCTTGATGCCCAGGAAGTCGGCGACTTCAGTGGCGAAGAGACCGCCCGCGCCGCCGAAAGCCACCATGGCGTAGTTGCCGGGATCGCGGCCACGCGACGTGGTCACCTTCCGGATGCCGAAGACCTGATTCACCCCGGCGATCTCAAGGACACCGGCCGCCACCTCTTCCGGCTTCATGCCATGCTGGGCGCCAAGCTCTTCGTAGGCCTTCTGCGCGGCCTTGAGGTCGAGCTTGATCTCACCGCCGATCAGTTCGGTCGGCAGGCGGCCGAGCACGATTGCCGCATCGGTCACAGTCGGCTGCGTGCCACCGCGCCCATAGCAGATCGGTCCCGGATCGGCGCCGGCGCTCTGCGGCCCGACCTTGAGGCTTCCATAGGCATCTGTCCAGGCGATCGACCCGCCGCCCGAACCAACGGTGACGATGTCGAGCATCGGTGTCTTCACCGGATAGTGCTCGATCATCGACTCCGACGTGTACATCGGCGTCTGCTTCTCGATGATGGCAATGTCGGTCGAGGTGCCGCCGACGTCCGAGGTCAAGATGTTGTCGTAGCCTGCGAGCGTCGCCATGTGGATGGCGCCGAGGATGCCCGCAGCCGGTCCGGAGAGAAGCATGGTCACCGGCTTCTCGCCGGCTGTCGAATGCTTCACCACGCCACCGTTCGACTGCATGATCAGAAACGGGATGTCGCCGGCCTGCGAACGCAGGCGATCGGCCGCACTTTGCAAGTACGTCTTGCAGTAGGGCTTCACCAGCACGTCGATCAGCGTCGTCATCGCCCGCTCATATTCGCGATACTCGGGCAGCACTATCGAAGACAGCGAGACGAAGATGCCGGGGAAGTTATTCTCGATGAGCGCGCCTATGCGGCGCTCGTGCTCGCCATTGGCGTATGAATGCAGAAGGCAGACGCCGATGCACTTGACGCCGTCCTCGACGAGCTCGCGCACCGCCTGCAGCGTCGCCTCTTCGTCGATCGGCTCCAGTTCGCTGCCGTCGAACTTCAGCCTGCCCGGAACCTCACGGACGAGATGAAGGGGGACCAGGCGGGGCGGCTTCACCCAGAAGAACGAATTGCCGTAGCCATCCGGCACGGACTGGCGGGCAATTTCGATCATGTGGCGGAAGCCGCGCGTCACCACGAGACCGAGACCCGCGAACTTGTGCTCGAGGACGGCGTTGGTGGCTACTGTCGAACCGTGCAGCAGCATGCCGAGATCCTTCGGCTCCGCGCCGACCTTTTCCAGCACCTTGCGGACGCCATCGAGCAACCCGACGCTCGGATCGCTGGGCGTGGAGGGCGTCTTGATCGCGGTGATCGCTCCCGTCCGTTGGTCGATCGCCACCACGTCGGTGAACGTACCACCGGTGTCGATGGCTACTCTGACTGTCATCTGCGCCCTCCAAATATCCACTATTCGGATATAGCATTCATCTAACGCACACTCGTCAGTGCTGGCAACCCCTTTTTTGCCGGTTGTATATGAGGTTGTTTGGGAGGTTGTTCCGGCGTGCCGCAAACATAACCTGCGACCTGCGCAGGGGCGCAGCCGGCCGGCAGATCGCCGATCTTGAAAGCGGTCAGTCTTGGTAGAGCTTCGAATATTCTTCGCGCAGAGTATTCTTCTGAACTTTGCCCATCGAATTGCGCGGTAGCGCCTGCTTCACGAGAACGCGCTTGGGAATCTTGAATTTTGCCAGGACGCTTTCGAGCTCGGAGCGTATCGCGTTCTCGTCGATCTTCTGCCCGTCGCGCGCCGTCACGACCGCAGTCACCGCTTCGCCGAAATCGGCATGCGGCAAGCCGATCACAGCTGACTCGCCGACAGACGGCAGTGCATCGAGCGCGTTCTCCACCTCGGCTGGATAGACGTTGAAGCCACCGGATATGATCAGGTCCTTGGCGCGGCCCGAAATCGTAAGATAGCCGTCGGGGTCAATGAAGCCGAGGTCGCCGGTGATGAACCATCCATCGGCGCGGAATTCCTGCGCCGTCTTCTCTGGCATCCGCCAGTAACCCTTGAAGACATTCGGTCCCTTGAGCTCAATGACTCCGATGCCGCCCTGCGGCAGGGGCTTTCCAGTGTCCGGATCGGCGATCCGCACCGAAACGCCTGGCAGAGGAAACCCGACCGCGCCCGGGCGCCGCTCGCCGTCATAGGGGTTGGAAGTAATCATGTTCGTCTCGGTCATGCCGTAGCGCTCTAGAATCGCGTGCCCGGTGCGTGCCGTGAAGGCGCGATGCGTTTCCGCCGACAGCGGAGCGGACCCTGACACGAAGAGCCGCATGTGGTCGGCGGCCGCTCGATGGAAGCGATTGTCGGAGAGAAGCCGGCTGTAGAAGGTCGGCACGCCCATCATAGCAGTCGCGTTCGGCAACGCCGCCAGCACTGGGTCGAGTTCGAACTTGGGCAGGAAGACCATCGATGAACCCGAAAGCATCACGGTGTTGATGGCTACGAACAGACCGTGCGTATGGAAGATCGGCAGCGCGTGAAGCAGGACGTCGCTTGTCGTGAACTGCCAGATGTCGACCAGCGCCAGGGCGTTCGAGCGCAAGTTCTCGTGCGTGATCATCGCGCCTTTGGATCGACCCGTGGTGCCGGACGTGTAGAGTATCGCGGCAAGGTCGTCTTTGCCTGCCTCGATCGTGGAGAACGCCGCTGGCATCGTGTTCGCCAACGTCTGCAACGACCCGCTGCCCGTCGCATCAAGCGTCTCGATACGCGTCGCCGATTGCCCAAGGCCGGTGCGAAGGGCCGCAATTCCACGTGGCTCACAGATGACCACCGCAGGCTCGGCGTCGGACACGAAGTAGCCGACTTCGGCGGGCGTATAGGCCGGATTGAGCGGCAGGTATATCGAACCGGTGCGCAGGCAGCCGAGATAGAGCCAGACGCTGTCGGGATGCTTGTCGGTTTGCACTGCGACGCGGTCGCCGGGCTTCACGCCCAACGAGACGAGAGCATTGGCGTACCGGCCGGACGCCGCGAGCATGTCGCCATAGCCGTAGGCTGCCCCGCCTTCGGTATGGAGAAACGGCCGCGTGGCATCCGCAATCCGGCTCTCGATCGTGGCGAACAGATTACCGCTCATGACTTCTCCCCTCTATGCTCGCGGCTTCCAGCAGTCGCGCGCCATTCGTCGCCAGGCGACGGACGGAGTTCGATGCGGCGACTGCCTTGCCTGACGCATAGGCCTCGTGATTGCGCTCGATCTCGTCGAGTTTGTAAAGATAGTTGACCATGATGCCGTGCGAGGATGCCATGCCCGCGCCTCCGGTGTTGGCCAGCCAGTTTACCCGCTCCAGCCGCGCGCCGTTTCCGAGATGAAACCGCGCAACCGGATCAACTGGTCGCCCCGCTGTGTCGCGCAGACCGGTCAGGTACCAGGCAACGAGTGCCGTCAGCTTCGGTTCGATGGCTGCGGCCGTGCTTGCATCGTTCCACCACCCCGGCCGCGCCACGGCGTCAACGCCCAGATCTCCTGCTGGTCGGCTGGCCAGCCAGCGTGAAAAATGGGGAACGGGCGACAGCGTTACGAAGCGGTCGAGCTGAGGAAGTTCCGCACGCAGTTCCTCCACCACTTGCTTGATGAGGAAATTGCCGAAGGAAATGCCGCGCAGGCCCGGCTGGCAATCCGAGATGGAATAGAAGACGGCGGTGTTGGATTGCGGCGCCTCGACCATCTTGCGATCGGGACTGAGAATGGATTCGATGGAGCCTGCCATCGCGTCCGCCAGAGCGACCTCCACGAAAATCAGCGGCTCGTCACGCAGGCGAGGGTGAAAAAAGGCATAGAGCCGCCTGTCGGGCGGATCGATGCGGCGGCGCAGGTCGTCCCAGTCCTCGATCTCGTGCACCGCCTCGTAGCGGATGATGCGCTCCAGGATCGCCGCCGGCGTGTTCCAGTCTATGCGGCGCAGTTCCAGGAAACCCCGGTTGAACCATGACCGGAAGAGGTGCTGGAAGTCCTTGTCGACCGGTTGAAGTTCCGGATTGTCGGGCAGCAGGACCAACAGGTCAGCGCGCATCCCGATCAGTTCGGCCGTTCCGTGCGCGGATTGGTTGAGCAGACGGAAGAGGTTCTGCCTGAGCGGCTCGGAAAGCGCGTGCAACGATTCGGCCGCGCGTTCGTTTGGCGCGGCTGCAAAGACCCGCGCGGCCGCAATCAGCGGTTCCATGTCGGGTCCGAAATCATCGAGCAGCATGCGGAAGAAATCCAGCCGCTGCGGACCCTGCAGTTGTCCATAGCGTTCGAATATCTCCGACGCCGTCGCCAGCGCGCCGGCCTCGCCGCGGGAAGACAACAGGCTTCTGCAAATCGCCGTAACCTGCTCGACGGGAGTCGCCGCCTGGGGAATTGCCGTGAAATCCACGAGCGCCCTTCCGCGCTCGGTTATTGCGGCCAGCATGTCGCCAAGGAATGACATCGCTATCCGATTCCTGTTCGCCGCCAATGGTAGTGCCGCACGACATCGAATGGGGATTATCGCCGGCAACGTATCCGTTCAGTGAACTTTATATCCAGCATGAGAGCATTGGCAATGCTGGACATTCATTGTGAACCGAGGCCAATTACAATGCGTGAGAGGAGCCAAAGTGTGATCGATCGTGGAGATGGGAAGGGGCGCGCCGTCGTGCTGGCGAACATGGCCATGCTTGCCTATGCCCTTATCATCGCAGGGTCCTTCTCCTTCGGTGCGCTGGCGGCGCCGCATATCCCCCCAACCGTACTCAATGTCCTGCGCTTCCTGGCGGCGGCCACCCTCATGGCCATCCTGTTCAGAACGACGCGTGGCAGGCTTAGGTGGCCGGTCG
This sequence comes from Rhizobiaceae bacterium, assembly GCA_036520515.1. Lineage (GTDB taxonomy): Bacteria > Pseudomonadota > Alphaproteobacteria > Rhizobiales > Rhizobiaceae > Mesorhizobium_K. The sequence goes on along the minus strand of DATDJN010000170.1, from coordinate 9,385 downwards.
CGGTGTGGCGCTTTCTGCTTCTCGGGGCGCTGATGGCGACTTATTTTGTCCTCATGTTCGTGGCGTTGCGCATCACGGACCCGGTCTCCACCGGCGCTGTCTTTACGCTCATTCCCTTCATGGCCAGCGTTTTCGGCTTTTTTATCCTGGGTCAGCGGACAAGCCTGGCCGTGTGGGCCGGCTTGCTGATTGCGGCCATCGGCGCGCTTTGGGTCATATTCGGTGGCGACATGGCGCGTCTGCGCGAATTTCATGTCGGAACTGGCGAGATGATTTTCTTTGTCGGATGCCTGTGCCAGGCTCTCTATGCCCCCTTGGTGAGGTTGCTCAGTCGAGGTGAGAGCGTTTTCGAATTCACCGTCTGGACGCTTGCCGGTTGCGCGCTGGCGCTGACGCCGTTCGCAATTCCCGAGCTGTCCAAAACCGATTGGACGGCTATGGGTTGGGTTGTCTGGCTTGCCATCGGCTATCTCGTCGTCTGCGCCACGGCGCTGTCATTTTTCCTGCTGCAGTACGCGTCGATGCATCTCCCGGCAGCAAAGGTTTTTTCCTACGCCTATCTGACGCCGAGCTTCGTGATTGTCCTGGAAATCTTGTTGGGGCACGGCGGGGTGTCAGCGTCGGTAGCGGCGGGCGCTATCCTCACAGTGCTTGGTCTTATAGTGATCGTAGCCAAGCCAGCCTGATCCCCCACCCGCGAATTTTGCGAGCGCTCGGCACATCCATGAGCGCAGTTGCCTATGCGCCTGTTCGTCGGGCCGATTGCCTGGCCGCCATGCACGACAAGGCGCGAGTTCTCGCAATTGACCGCATGTCGGGCGGCATCCCCTGTGAGGCGAACGGCGTCATCTGCCATTGGTTGAAAAGCGCGATCAAGACGAATTCAATGGACCTTCCGGTAGGCAATGTTCCTCGCCAGCCAGCAGCCTGCAACGATGCCGCGAATGCCTTCCGCCGAGTCCCTTACGATCTGGATTGTCCAGTCGCCAGGCGCGGGCGCGTCCATCGAACGTTGGCACGACAGCACGAAGACATCGCGCCCCACCGGGTAGATCATGTGCATGGGGCCGCGGCCCAACAAGCCCTCGAAGCGACCGAACAGCGCGGTGCCGGCCCTGTCGATCTCCAGCCAGGCTTCCAGTTCGCTCGAGAAATACTTCCCTTCAAGTCTCGGTGTGGCCTCCCCGGTGACGCGGACAGCACGGGCGCTGAGGTTTTCACCAGCGCGGTTCAACCGGATGGCATCGCCATCGCGCTCCAGCGACATCGAGGGCGCCTCGGCAGTGTTCTCCGCGGTGACGCGCAGCCTGTCGGACGAGGTGGCATAATACGCGTCGAGCATTGAGCCATCCGTCTCCACGTTGAGCAGAAGGCCGTTGGCCTTGTCGAGATAGTGGCCGTTCCAGGCCGCATCGGCCGGACGGTCGGAAGCCGGCGTCTCGTCATGGCCCAGGACCGCCCGGAGCACCATGCACGCCGCCTCATGGGCATCGGCTTCATGATTGAGCAGCACCACCACCGAAAGCCGCTTCGACGCTGCATGCAAGCGCTGCAGGCGAAAGCCGCGCAAGGCGCCCCCGTGCCCCGTCACGGCCACGCCGTCCACCATTTCGTGCACAAGGCCATAGCCATAGCGCGCGGGTGCGCCGTCGCTAAACCTCTGCGACAGCGACAGACGCCGGTAGAGGCCGTCATCTTCGTCGCGGGTGTCATCGATATGGCGCTCCCACGCCAGCATGTCGTCGAGCGAAGCGGAGATGCCGGCATCGCCCGTCCAGAAAATGCGGTTCGTGGCGGGAAAGAAGCCGGTCTGGGCGGTGCCTTCGTAGCCGATCACGCCATCCACCGGCTTGCTGGTATCGGCAGTCAGAAGCGCGGTTTCCATGTCTGCAGGCCCAAACAACCGTTCGGCGTAGAGCTCGGCCAGAGAACGGCCCGCGAAGTCTTCCAGCAGGTCGGACAGGATGCGGAAATTGCTGTTGGAATAGGAATAGCTGCTGCCGGGCTCGAAGTGGGTGGTGCGCATGCGGGCGAGAAGCGGCTTGGCATCGTCCCGGCCGAAGACGCCCTCGATCTGCGCCCCATGCGGAACGGTCAGCGCCCAGTAGTCGCGCAGGCCGGATTGCATGTTGCAGAAGTCCGCCACACGCGGCAACCGGCCCTCGAGGCGCGGCAGGAACGCCGCAACGCGGTCGTCGAAGCGAGCAGGATCGCCCACGAGATCCAGAAGTACGCCGCACGTGAACTGCTTGCTGATCGAGCAGATCGGCAGCCTAGTGGCGGTCGTCATTGCCTGGCCGCTCGCCAGGTCGGCATAGCCCCATGCCTGTCGAGCCAGCACCTGGCCGTTGGCCACGACGCCCACGACACCGCCCGGCCCCTTGAACCTTTCAGGCAGGGCGTCGAGCGACCGCTTCAGGGATGAGAGATCGATCTTGCTCGCCATCGCGGGGCTCCCGATGCTGCCTGAGACGGAGCGGTATAGTCGATACGAGAAGCGGCAAGTCAATTGCTCGCCTTGGCGACCACCGCATAGTCGCTGGCGACCTGGGGCTCGCCAAGCAGGCCGTGGCGGATCGCTATGGCTGCCGCCTGGGTGCGGTTTCGGGCACCCAGCTTTTTCGTCGCCGTACTCAAGTGGAACACTACCGTCGGTACCGAGCGGTCGATGATGCGCGAGATCTCCTTCGCCGAGAAGCCGTCGGCACAGTGACGCAGGCACTGTCTTTCCCGCGCGGTAAGATGCACCGGTGAGACGCCCTGCTGCGCGTCGGCATAGGTCTGGTACGCAGCCTCGTGGAACACGTGTGCGAGCAGGCCAAAAAAGGCAATGGTATGCATGGGGTCGCGCTCCGTGGCTCCCGGAGCCAGCGTTCCCGTCACGGTGGCGTAGCCGCCATGCGGCATGTGTATCGGCACGGTCACGCCCGCCTGTATGTCGTGGTCGAGCAGATAGCGCGCCACCGGTTCGGTTTCCGACGTCACGAAGGGGCGGATGCGCGTGTCGGCTCCTGGCTCGTAGCTCCAGAAGAAGGGCACGGACGTGCGCGCGGCGAGCAGTTGCACCGGGTCGATGAGGAAATAGCCGCGATCGCACCAGTATTCCTGCATGCCGCTGGCGATGTTTCGCAGATTCATCAACGACGGGATGGCGATATTGCCGTCAGGATCGATCGGGACCGGCGTATAGTCATAGATCATCGCGTGGAAGCCGAGTTGCTTCATGGCTTCGAAAGCGTGATCGATACGCCCGTCGAGGGTTTCGTGCCGCGCGAATTGTTTCCTTATTGCTTCCATACGGTCGAGCATCTCGCCGCCAGCCCCTTGCCCTGGTCGAATTACGTGGAGCCTATCATTTCTTATAGCTGGTGAAAGCGCGGCCGAAGAATAAACTCGCCATCGACAGGGGCTGTCGGCGCGCCAGCTGCTGCTTTGACTGAGGCCAGGAGAAAGCCATGTGGCGTGAGATCAGCGCTGACGAGCAGGTCGACATCCGCGTCGACGGGCACCGGATCAGGGCCTACAGCTTCGGAAACGGTGCGAACACGGTTTTATGCCTGAACGGCGGACCCGGCCTTCCATGTGACTACCTGCGTGACGCCCATTCATGCCTGATCGATGCCGGCTATCGTGTCGTTGCCTTCGACCAACTGGGGACGGGTGCGTCCGACCGGCCTGACGACGTCTCGCTCTGGACGATCGGCCGCTATGTCGCCGAAACCGAGACCGTCAGGCGCGAGCTTGGCCTCGGCAAGGTGCACATGCTCGGGCATTCCTGGGGCGGATGGCTTGCCATCGACTATGCGCTGACGCATCCTGAAAATCTCGCGTCGCTCATCCTCGCCGACACGGTCGCGGACATACCTCACTTGGTCGGGGAACTCGATCGGCTACGCGCCGCGCTCGGCTCAGAAACCGTCGCCATGATGCAAAGGCATGAGGCCGAAGGTACGCTGGATCACCCGGAATACGTGGCGGCTATCACGCTGCTGAACTACCGTCACGTATGCCGCCTGCCGGAGTGGCCGGCACCCGTGCGGCGCTCGTTGGACGACTGGAACATGGGCCCATACGTGACCATGCAGGGCCCCAATGAGTTCCTCTACACCGGCAACCTCAAGGACTGGAACCGCGTGCCGGACCTTCCCGGAATCAGGGTCCCGGTGCTCATCGTCACTGGCGAGCACGACGAGTTGACACCCGCCTGCGCGTTGCGCATGAAAATGGCCATGCCGGCTGCGGAAGTTAGCATCATGCGCAATTCCAGCCACATGCCCTTCTATGAGAACCCCGGGGATTACTACCGCGTGCTGATCGACTTCTTGTCGCGTCACCCGGCACCGACATGAAGCATCGAACCTTTGGACCGTGAGACATGCATCGGTACAAGTTCGTCCTGTATAGACCGGCCCAGCTTCTGCCGGTCCTGTTCGGCATCAGCATCGTCACCTTCATACTGGTCCGGCTCATTCCGGGCGACCCCGCCCGCGTGCTGCTGGGTGCGCGCGCAACGCCGAGCGCCATCGCCAGCATCCGTCGCCAGTACGGCCTCGACGAACCGATGTGGCTGCAATATTTCTACTTCCTGAAGAACCTGCTCAACGGGGAGATGGGCAAGTCGATCCTGTACAAGATTGACGTGCTGAAGCTTATCGTGACGCGCATCGAGCCGACGTTGATGCTGGTGCTGGCGAGCGTGACTCTGTCGGTACTGATCGCGGTGCCGATGGCCGCCCTTGCCGCTCGCAACCAAGGCCGCTTCACCGATCATGCGGTGCGCGTCGTCTCGACGGCCGGCATCGGCTTTCCGCCGTTTTGGCTGGGGCTGATGCTGATTATTCTGTTCAGCGTCAATCTCGGCGTGCTGCCGGTCTCGGGCTATGGCGTGACTTTGCAGGAGAAGGCCGCGCATCTGGTGCTGCCCAGCCTGACAATTGCACTCTCGCTTTCGACGGTGCTGACGCGCAGCTTGCGGGCGGCGATGGTGGAAGGCCTGCGCTCCGATCTCGCCATCGCCGCGCGCGCGCGCGGCATGCCCGAAGGCGTCGTGTTTTGGCGCCATGTCGTTCCCAACTCGATGGTGCCCACAATCAACCTGCTGGCCATAAACATCGGCTGGTTGATAGGCGGGACGGTGGTCATCGAAAGCGTGTTCGCCATTCCCGGTATCGGGCAATTGCTGGTTCGAGCGATCTTCTCGCGCGACTACATGGTGGTGCAGGGGGTGGCCATGATGCTGGCTTGCGCCACGGTGCTTATCAACCTTATCGCCGACATCGTGACCGTCGCCGCCGATCCACGGGTGAAGCTGTGAACGTTCGGGCTTTGGCCGCAGGTTGGATCGGCCGGCGGTGGCGACTTGGCCGGCAGCCGGCCCTGGTGAGCGGCGCGGCAATCCTGATCCTCTTTGTGCTGCTGGCGCTGTTCGCGCCGCTCGTCTCGCCCTACGATCCGATCGCGCAGAACACCGACATCCGTCTGCAGGCTCCGTCATGGGAGCACCCGTTTGGCACCGACAATTTCGGCCGTGACGTCCTTTCGCGGGTGGTCTGGGGCGTGCGCGTCGATCTGCAGATCGCAATATTCGGGGTTATCTTCCCCTTCATCATCGGGACGCTGATCGGTACCATGGCGGGATTTTTTGGCGGCATCGTGGATGCGCTGTTCATGCGGATCATCGACGTCATCCTGGCCTTTCCGTTCCTCGTGCTGGTGCTCTCGATCATCGCCATACTCGGACCTGGCCTGATCAGTTTCTACATCGCGATGGCGCTGGTCGGCTGGGTTTCCTACGCACGATTGATACGGGCTCAAGTCCTGGTGCTGAAGAGCGCCGACTATGCCGTCGCAGCCGTCAGCCTGGGCTTCAGCAGGTGGCGCATCATGTTCCGCCACCTTCTGCCCAACGCCATCGCCGGATCAGTCGTGTTCTCAATGTCGGACGCGGTGCTCGTCCTCCTCAGCGGCGCGGCGATCAGCTATCTCGGGCTTGGCGTTCAGCCGCCGGTCGCCGAATGGGGTATCATGGTCGCCGAAGGTCAACCCTTCATCACCACCGCTTGGTGGATAACGCTGTTTCCCGGCCTGTCGATCGTCATGCTCGCCTTCGGCTTCAGCCTGTTCGGCGACGCCCTCGGGGATGCACTGGGGGTGAAGGAATGAGCGCCCCTATCCTTCGCGTTAGCGACCTCACGGTCACCCTGGACCGGCAGGATGGCGAACCGCGCTTGCTGCTCGACAAGGTCTCGCTCGAACTCGCCAAGGGGGAGGTGCTTGGGCTGGTCGGCGAAAGTGGCTCGGGCAAAAGCCTCTTCTGCCGCGCGTTGGTCCGCCTGCTGCCTTCCGAATACATGCACATCGCGGATGGCCGCATCATGCTTGGCGATCACGACCTGGCCCAGGCCACCGAAGCCGGGATGCTGGATGTGCGCGGCCGCAGGATCGGAATGATCTTCCAGAACCCCACCAGCCATCTGGACCCGGTGATGACCATTGGCAACCAACTGGTCGAAGGCATCCGCTACCACCGCAAGCTCGATGCCCGCGCCGCCCGCGCGGAGGCCGCGGCTATTGCGCGGCAGGTCGGCCTCACGGATCCGGAACGTCAGCTCGACGCCTATCCGCATGAGTTTTCGGGGGGCATGCGCCAGCGCGCGATGATCGGCGTTGCGTTGTCCTGCAACCCGGAGATCCTCATCGCCGACGAGCCGACGACCGCGCTCGACGTCACCATCCAGGCGCAGATCCTGCAGTTGCTCATGGACATCCGTCGCGAGCGCGGCCTGTCGGTCATCCTGATCACCCACGACCTCGGCATCGTGGCACAGACCTGCGACCGTATCACCGTCATGCGCGACGGTCGCATCGTCGAGCAGGGAAAAAAGCGCGATCTGCTCCGCTCGCCTGCCCATTCGTATACGAAGGCGCTGATCGGGAGCCATCCTTCCATACCGGTCTCGGCAGCGGCGGCAATACCCGCGAAACCAGTTGCAACCGACAAGTCTTTGCTCGAGGCGGAGGAAGTGCATGTCCGCTTCGCCGGCGCCGGCAGCCTGTTCGGCGGCGGGTCGGCCGTCCACGCGGTAGCGGGCGTGTCCCTGCGGATCATGCCCGGAGAGACTGTCGGCATCGTCGGTGAATCCGGAAGCGGCAAGAGCACCCTCGCGCGTGCGCTCCTGGGACTGACACCGGTCGCGTCTGGCGACGTCATCTTCGACGGAACAAGTATGCGTCACGATCGTGTTGCGCTTCTCACGCGGCTTCGCCGTGAAACGGCGATGGTTTTCCAGGATCCTTACAACGCGCTGAACCCCCGCCTCGCCATCGGCCGGATGCTCGCTGAGGTTCTGACGGTACAGGCCCGAACCCCGCCCGCGCAGATTCCCGCGCGTGTCTACGAACTTCTGGACCTTGTCGATCTCGGCCGCGAATTTGCCGGGCGACGTCCTCGCAGCATGAGTGGCGGGCAATGCCAGCGGGCCGGCATAGCCCGCGCGCTCGCGGTGGAGCCCCGCCTGATCATCGCCGACGAAAGCACTGCCGCGCTCGACGTCACCATACAGGCGCAAATCCTGGATCTGTTCCGGGTTCTAAGGCGCAAGATGAACCTTACCTTGCTGTTCATAGCGCATGACCTCGCCATCGTGCGCAATCTTTGCGACCGGGTCGTCGTCATGCAGCGGGGGCGCATCGTTGAGCAGGGAGAGTCGGCGCAGATATTCGACCGTCCCTCAGATTCCTACACGCAAGCACTGATACGAGCCATTCCCGACATCGATCCGGATAAGCCGCTTCTGCCGCAAGCGGCGCAGGAAATCGCGTAGCGGCAACAAGCCAAATGCCAGAGTGCAAAAGGGGAACAAGCGATGAAGAACAAATGGATGAAAATTGGCCTGGTGGCCATGATGGCCGGTCTCTCGATAGGATCGGGCCTGGCCGAGGCGGCAGGTGTGCTGACCATCGGCCGGCGCGAGGACTCAACGACCTTCGATCCGATAAAGACTGCCCAGAACATTGATTTCTGGGTGTTTTCCAACGTCTACGACGTGCTGATCCGCGTCGACAAGTCCGGCAAGGTGCTGGAGCCGGGACTGGCGGAAAGCTGGTCGGTCTCTCCAGACGGGACGACCTACACGTTCAAGCTTCGCGACGCAAAGTTCTCGGACGGCTCGCCCATCACCGCCGAAGACGCAGCCTACAGCTTGCTGCGCATTCGCGACGACGAGGGTTCTCTTTGGAGCGATTCCTACAAGGTGATCGATACCGCGACCCAGGGCGAGGACCCGCGCACGCTGGTGGTGAAACTAAAGACGCTGTCGGCGCCGTTTCTGGCCTCGCTTGCCATGCCTGGCGCTTCGATCCTGTCCAAGAAGGGGCTCGAGTCGATGGGCGCGGATGCCTATGCCGAGAACCCCATCGCTTCGGGTGCCTTCAAGCTAAAGGAGTGGCGTCGCGGCGATCGCGTCATCCTGGAGAAGAACCCCAATTTCTGGGAGGCCGATCGCGTCAAGCTCGACGGCGTCGAGTGGATTTCGGTGCCCGACGACAATACCCGCATGCTGAACGTGCAGGCCGGGCAGCTGGACGCCGCTCTTTTCGTGCCGTTCTCCCGCGTGGCCGAACTGAAGAAGGATCCGAAGCTGATTGTCACGCAGGATACCTCGACGCGCGAAGATCACCTGCTCATCAATCACGAGCACGGCCCACTGGCCAAGAAGGAAGTGCGTCAGGCCCTCGATATGGCGATCGACAAGCAGGCGATCGTCGACACGGTTACCTTCGGCCTGGGTGAAATCGCCAACTCCTACATCCCCAAAGGTGCCCTCTATCACGACGACAAGGCGCTTCAACGTCCTTATGATCCGGAGAAAGCCAAGCAGATGCTGGCAGACGCCGGTGCCGCCGACCTGACGCTGAACTATGTCGTTAACGCCGGCAACGAGGTCGACGAGCAGATCGCCGTCCTGTTGCAGCAACAGCTCGCCAAGGCCGGCGTGACGGTGAACCTGCAGAAAGTCGATGCCAGCCAGAGCTGGGACATGCTGGTCGCGGGCGACTACGACCTCTCGGTCATGTACTGGACCTACGACGTCATCGACCCGGACCAGAAGACGACCTTCGTGCTGGGCGACGATTCCAACATGAACTACATGACGCGCTACAAGAACGAGACCGTAAAGAAGCTTGTCGCCGATGCACGCGTCGAGATGGACCCAGCCAAGCGTGAGGCCATGTACATGGAACTTCAGAAGATCGCCAAGGACGACGTCCACTGGATCGACCTCTACTACAGTCCTTTCATAAACGTCACCGGCAAGAACATCGAGAACTTCTACCAGAACCCGCTTGGTCGATTCTTCCTTGAGGACACGGTCAAGAACTGAGG
>DATDJN010000169.1:0-2680 GCA_036520515.1 Rhizobiaceae bacterium | reverse complement strand
CTTCACCCCGGCGCAGGGCTTGGCTGCCCTTGAACGATTGCTGGAGGAGGGCGACACGCAGGCGATGGTCGCCGGCGTCGACTGGCCAGCCTATCTCGGCACGCGTTCGGCTGCTGGCGTGCCTCCGTTCCTGCGCGCGTTCGCCAGTTCCGTGCCGGCGCGAGCGGCCGCGATTCGGGTTGCCGCTCCCACGGCGGACAGTCGCGCGGAAATCGAGGCGGCGCCGGTTGGCCGCCGTCCGGCTCTGATAACCGCGCTGGTGACGCGGGTTGCGGCGGGTGTGGTCGGCTTCACGATGGACCGGCAGATCGACCCGCGCACGCCACTCGTTGATCTCGGGCTGGACTCGCTGATGGCTGTTGATCTGCGCAATCAGCTTGGCAGGGCTCTGGGTCACCGTTTCCCTTCGACGCTGCTGTTCGACTATCCGGCGATCGGTAGTCTCGTGGAAATGATCGGCGCGGAGGTATTCGGCCTGGCCTCGAGCGATCAACCGAAGGCGTCGGTTCCGCAGCCTTCTTTGCCTGGAGGGAGCGAGGCGCTGCTCGAAGCCATCGAGGGTCTGGATGACGAGTCCCTCGACCGATTGCTCGCCGCGGGGCTCGGGACGAACGCATGAGCGAGTTCGCCGACAAGCTGACCCAGCTCTCGCAAAAGCAGCTCATACTGCTGGCGCTGCAGCTCAACGAGCGGCTGGAGCGCTCGCAGAAGAGCGAGCCGATCGCCGTGATCGGCATGGCATGTCGATTTCCGGGCGCGGACAGCCCCGAGGATTATTGGAAGCTGCTCGACGAAGGCAGGGATGCGACCCGCGAAGCGCCGGCCGACCGCTGGGACATGGACGCCTTCTACGATCCCGACCCGGAAGCGCCCGGAAAGATCGCGGCGCGCCGCGGGGGTTATCTCGACGACGTGGCGAGCTTCGATGCCGGTCTGTTTGGCGTGTCGCCACGCGAGGCAATCAGCATGGATCCGCAGCAGCGGCTGATGCTGGAGACGGCCTGGCAGGCGCTTGAACGTGCCGGGCTGGCGCCGGAGAGTTTGGCCGGTGTCGACGTCGGCGTCTTCCTGGGGCTCTGCAACAGTGACCATTTCCTGCGAATGGCCGGCCGCGGGCTGGAGACGCTTGACAGCTATCTGGCTTCCGGCAACGCGCCGAGCGTCGCTGCCGGCCGGATCGCCTACAGCCTCGGCTTCACAGGCCCGGCGATCACGGTGGACACGGCCTGTTCGTCGTCACTGGTTGCGCTGCAGATGGCCTGCCGAAGCCTGCGAGCCCGCGAGACCAAAATAGCGCTGGCCGCGGGCGTCAACGTGATCTGCGCCCCGGAGACCGCGATTGCGCTTTCGCGTGGCCGGATGCTGGCGCCGGACGGTCGCTGCAAGACCTTCGACGCCTCTGCCGACGGCTTCGCCCGCGGCGAAGGTTGCGGCGTCCTGATCCTCAAGCGCCTGAGCGAGGCGCGCGCGGAACAGCACCAGATCCTGGCCGTCCTGCGCGGTGCGGCCGTCAATCAGGATGGACGCAGCGGCGGCCTGACCGTGCCAAGCGGCCCGGCGCAGCGCGCGGTGATCGACGCGGCCCTGGCCGACGCCGGGCTGAAGCCGGCCGACATCGACTATGTCGAGGCCCACGGCACCGGGACCTCGCTTGGCGACCCGATCGAGGTGAGAGCGCTCGCCGCCGCCTATGGCCCGGGTCGAAGCGTGCCGCTGCTCGTCGGATCGGCCAAGTCCAATATCGGCCACCTGGAGTCGGCAGCTGGAATCGCCGGGGTAATGAAGACAATCCTGGCGCTGCGTGCCGGTCGACTACCCAAGAGCCTCCACTTCTCCACGCCCAACCCGCACATCCCGTGGGACGAGATCCCGGTCGAGGTGGTGGCCGAAGGACGTGCCTGGCCGAAGCGGGGCGCGCCGCGCCGCGCCGGGATCAGCTCTTTCGGCTTCAGCGGGACCAACGCCCATGTCATCATTGAGGAGGCTCCGGCCGAACCGGCCGCGGCGCCGAGCGTCGACCGGCCGCAACATGTGATCCCGGTCTCGGCCCAGAGCGAGAAGGCGTTGAGGCGCATCGCCCGCGACCTGGCCAAGACCCTTCATGAGGGCGCCAGCAGTATCGCCGACGTCGCGCATACCGCGGGCGTCGGCCGTAGCCACATGGTTGAGCGCGCGGCGGTGGTGGCCGCCAACGCAAATCAGGCCGTGACGGCGCTTCAGGCGCTGGCAGACGGCAACAGCCATCCGGATCTGCATCGCGGCCGGGCGCCGCTCGCTCGCCCGACCGACATTGTCTTCATGTTCTCCGGCCAGGGCGGCCAGCATCCGGGCATGGCCAAGGACCTCTACACCACCGCGCCAATATTTCGTGCCGAGCTTGACCGCTGTTCGGCGATCCTTGGGCCCGATACGCAGGGCCGCGGCCTGCTCGATGTGATGTTTGCCGCATCGGATGACGAGGCAATCCACGACACAGCCTGGACGCAGCCGGCCCTGTTCGCCATGCAGCACGCGCTCGTTACGTTGTGGGCTTCGTGGGGGGTAAGGCCGGCCGCGGTCATTGGCCATTCTCTCGGCGAGTACGCCGCGGCCTGCGCAGCAGGCGCGATATCTGTTGAGGATGGGCTCAAGCTTGTGGCGGCGCGTGGCAAACTCTGCGCAGCCCTGCCGGCTGGGGCGA
>DATDJN010000168.1:0-12143 GCA_036520515.1 Rhizobiaceae bacterium | reverse complement strand
CGCGGCGTTGAAGAAGCGCGCGCAGCCATGCACGTGCCGCCAGCGTTCGAAGATGACGCCCTTCGGGTTCGAGCGGATGAAGAAGAACTTTTCAAAATCGTCGTCGCTGATCGAGGCGAGGTCGGTCGAGCGGGCGATATGCGCCTCGCCGGCATTGCGGAACTCGAGCTCCGGGCGCTCTTCCTCGCAATAGGGGCAGCGGATGAGAAGCATGTCGTGTCCCCGTCCTAGTGCGCGACGGCGGCAGCGGCCGCCTCGTCGATCAGCCGGCCGGTCTTGAAACGCTCCAGCGTGAACGGAGCGTTGATCGGATGCGGCATGTCGTTGGCGATGGTGTGGGCGAAGACATGGCCCGAGCCCGGCGTCGCCTTGAAGCCGCCCGTGCCCCAGCCGCAATTGACGTAGAGGCCCGGCACCGGCGTCTTCGCCAGGATCGGCGAACGGTCGGGCGTGACATCGACGATGCCGCCCCAGGACCGCAGCATCTTCATGCGCGTGAAGATCGGGAACATCTCGCAGATGGCGTCGAGCGTGTGGTTGAGGATGTGGAGGCCGCCGGTCTGCGAATAGGAAACATACTGGTCGGTGCCCGCGCCGATCACCAGTTCGCCTTTGTCGGATTGCGAGATGTAGGCGTGCACCGTGTTCGACATGATCACGCAGGGCACCACCGGCTTCACCGGCTCCGATACCAGCGCCTGCAAGGGATAGGATTCGAGCGGCATCCTGACGCCGGCCATCTCCATCAGCACCGAGGTATGGCCGGCAGCGACCACCCCGACCTTCTTCGCCCCGATGAAGCCGCGCGTGGTCTCGACGCCTGTCACCCGGCCGTCAGGCGCGCGCTTGATGCCCTTCACCTCGCAGTTCTGGATGATATGGACGCCGCGCGCCGAGGCGCCGCGCGCATAGCCCCAGGCCACCGCATCGTGGCGGGCCGTGCCGCCGCGACGCTGAAGTGCAGCGCCCATCACCGGATAGCGCGCGTTCTTCGAAATGTTGAGCGGCGGGCAGAACGCCTTCGCCTGCTCGGGCGTCAGCAGTTCGTTGTCGACGCCGTTCAGCCGGTTGGCGTGGATGTGGCGCTTCAAGACCTGCATGTCGTGCACATTGTGCGCCAACATCATCACGCCGCGCGCCGAATACATGACGTTGTAGTTGAGGTCCTGGCTGAGCCCGTCCCAGAGCTTCACGGCATGATCGTAGATCGCTGCCGATTCGTCATAGAGGTAGTTGGAGCGGATGATGGTGGTGTTGCGGCCGGTGTTGCCGCCGCCGAGCCAGCCCTTCTCCAGCACCGCGACATTGGTGATGCCGTGCTGCTTGGCAAGGTAATAGGCGGTGGCGAGGCCATGGCCGCCGGCGCCGACGATGATGACGTCGTACTCCGCGCGCGGCTCGGGCGAGGTCCACTGCTCCTCCCAGCCCTTGTGGCCGCGCATTGCCTCCCTGGCGATGGCAAATACCGAATATTTCCGCATGTGCTTCGAATGGCCTCGCGAATGCCTGGGAACCAACCACCGGCTCCCCCGGCGGCGCGACGTGTAGCACTAGCGAAAAGCCCGTGTCACCCTTGCGCTGATAGCGACGGCGCTTGCCGCTTTGCGCCAGCCCGGCGCTACGCCCGATGCGACCTCTTCATGTTCGGCAGGAAGATCGTCAGCAGGCCGAGCAGCGGCAGGAAGGAGCAAAGCCAGAAGACATAGTCGATGCCCCGGTAGTCGGCGACGATGCCGAGCGCCGCCGCGCCTATGCCTCCGAAGCCGAAGGCGAGCCCGAAGAAGATGCCGGCGATCAGCCCGACGCGGCCGGGCACCAGTTCCTGCGCGAAGACGACGATGGCCGAGAAGGCCGACGACAGGATGACGCCGATGACCACGGCCAGCACGTTGATCCAGAACAGGTCGGCGTAGGGCAGCGCCAGCGTGAAGGGCAGCACGCCGAGGATCGAGAACCAGATCACCGACTTCGCGCCGAAACGGTCGCCGAACAGGCCGCCGAGCACCAGCCCGGCCGCCGACGCCGCCAGGAAGGCGAACAGCATGAGCTGCGAGCCCTGCACCGAAACGCCGAACTTCTCGATGGCGTAGAAGGTATAGTAGCTCTGCAGGCACGCCATGTAGATGTTCTTGGAGAAGGTGAGGATCATCAGCACGACGAGCGCAGTCACGACCTTCGCCCTCGGCAGCGCCGGGAACATCGGCGCAGGCATCTTGCGTCCGTTGCGGTCGCGCAGATGTGCGGCGTACCAGCCGCCGACCCGCCACAAGACGACGATCCCGACCATCGAGCCCACGGTGAACCAGGAAACGCTCTCCTGGCCGAACGGCACGACGATGAAAGCGGCAAGCAGCGGACCCACCGACTGGCCGAAATTGCCGCCGAGCTGGAAGATCGATTGCGCCATCCCGAACCGGCCGCCCGACGCCAGGCGTGCGACGCGCGACGATTCGGGATGGAAGATCGCCGAGCCCAGCCCGATCAGCATCGCTCCGAGCACCAGCACGGCATAACTATGCGCGAAAGCCAGCACGACCAGGCCGACAAGCGACGACGCCATGCCGACCGGCAGCGAATAAGGCAGCGGCCGCTTGTCCGTATAGAAGCCTATGAAGGGCTGCAGCAGCGACGCCGTCCCCTGGAAGGCCAGGGTAAGCAGGCCGATCTGCCAGAACTCCAGGCTGTAGCTGTCCTTCAGCAGCGGATAGATCGCGGCCAGCAGCGACTGCATCACGTCGTTGATGAAATGGCACAGGCTCACCGCCAGGATGACGGCAAATGCGGTGCCCTCGGCGCTCGAGGGCCGTGCTGGTGCGGTGGTATCGGTCACTGTTTTTCTCGGGAGGTTTTTAACGCAGGCGTTGCGGGCTTGCCATACGCCCCGCAGCTTGAGAGAGAATGAGGCAGTGCGCTGGACCTTTGAGGCCAGCGCCGGCTGCGTGATCGCGCCAGTGGCTCGATACGCCCTCGACAACCTGCCCCTATTCTGCTATCAGCCGCCACAATTCGCGGTGGAGATCGCCGCGTAGGCACCTGGCTATCAGCCCCGGCTTTGAGCTAGCGCCTTGTTTCTAACACGAAAGACAGGATCGCCCGTGCAGGTACTCGTCCGCGACAACAATGTTGATCAGGCGCTTCGCGCCCTCAAGAAGAAAATGCAGCGCGAAGGCATCTTCCGCGAGATGAAGATGCGCGGACACTACGAGAAGCCCTCCGAGAAGCGCGCGCGCGAGAAGGCCGAGGCCGTCCGCCGCGCCCGCAAGCTGGCCCGCAAGCGCGCCCAGCGCGAGGGTCTGCTGCCGATGACGCCGCGCCCGCAGCCCGGTGGCGCTGCCGCAGGTGCCGGACGTCCGGCGCGCTGATCACGCCCAGTTTTCGTCCTTTTCCGGCGATACGACCATCAAGGTGGGGCGATGCGAATCGCCGCCACCTTTCGTTTTTCATCGCGCGTGGGGGACGCGGTGCGGGGACCACCATTCCGGCATCATGAGCCCGGCATCTAGGGAAGAAAACGCGATGAATGCAGCCATTGGCGACCGCAAGCTGACGAGGCCTGGCGGTGCGATCGTGGCGGCATTGTTTGCTGGCCTCCTGCTGTCGGCCTGCCAGAGCGGCCCGACCGGCGAACTCACCACCATCGACACGGCGCAGGGTTCCGAGCAGAACATTTCCTCGCTGACATCGGTCATCGCCCGCAATCCGCAGGATCCGGAAGCCTACAATGTGCGCGGCTCGGCCTATGGGCGCGGCGGCAAGTACCGGGAAGCGCTGAAGGATTTCGACACCGCCATCCAGCTCAGGCCGAACTTCTACCAGGCCTACGCCAACCGCGCCCTGATCCACCGCTTCCTCGGCGACCAGCAGGCCGCGCTCAACGACTACAACCGGTCGATCCAGCTCAATCAGAATTACGACGCCGCCTATATCGGCCGCGGCAACCTCTACCGCAAGGCCGGGCGCGTGACCGACGCCTTCAACGATTTCCAGAAGGCGATCCAGCTCGACACCACCGACCCGCGCGCCTACCACAATCGCGGGCTGATCTATCAGAGCCAGGGCCAGCACGCCTTCGCCATCGAGGATTTCTCGACCTCCATCTCCCTGTCGCCGAGCGCGCCGGAGCCCTACAATGGGCGCGGCCTCTCCTATCTGGCGACGAACGACGAGGACAACGCCTTCGCCGACTTCAACACCGCCATCAAGCTCGACGGCAGGATCGCCGAGAGCTGGGCCAACCAGGCGCTGGTATATGAGCGCCGGGGCGACAAGGCGAAGGCCGCGAAATCCTACCAGCAGGCCGTGCGCCTCGATCCGAACTACAAGCCTGCCGTAGACGGGCTGGCCCGCACCAGGGCAGGCTGAATCCGCCTTCATCGTCATTTCAGAGAGGGATTGCCGACATGATCAGGAAATTCGCGGCCGTTTTCGCCGCTTCGCTGGCAGCTGCCTTCCTCGTCGCACCGGCCAGCGCCGGGAACCTGAAGCTCGGCGTGCTCACCTGCGACATCGAGGGTGGAGCGGGCATGATCATCGCCTCGCACAAGAGGCTCGACTGCACCTTCAAGCCGTCGCGCGGTGGCCACAAGGAACGCTACACCGGGATCATCTCCAAGATCGGCGTCGATCTCGGCGTCACCCATCAGGGCGCGCTGGTATGGGCGGTGCTCGCCGCCGGCAGCGGTTATGAAGACGGGCAGCTCGCCGGCGACTACATCGGCGCCACGGCGGAAGCCAGCATCGTGACCGGCGGCGGCGCCAATCTGCTGGTCGGCGGCTTCCAGCGCTCCTTCAGCCTGCAACCCCTCTCCGTGCAGGCCCAGACCGGCGTCAACCTGGCGCTGGCCGTCACGTCGATGAAGCTCTTCCACCCGCTGAAATAGAGTGTGTCCGGCCGTCCTCGTCTTCTTGGCGGCCAAATTTGGAACCTGAGACCGCGTCGGCAGTTGTTGGCGCAAGCTTGCAGTTGTCGGCGCAGGCTTAAGGAGGTTCCCACATGAAATATCTGCTCGTCGCGGCTGCCTCCGCAGCCATGCTGGCCGCCGTACCGGCCGCCAATTCCCAGACCAAGGGCATCGAACTCGGCCTCCTCGACTGCAATGTCGCGGGTGGCGCGGGCTTCGTCATAGGCTCAACCAAGGAGGTGACCTGCACCTATACTCCGACCAACAGGAAACTCGCGCCGGAAACCTACTACGGCACGATCAGCAAGATCGGGCTGGATGTCGGCGTCACGGGCAAGACAAGCATCGCCTGGGCGGTGTTCGGACCCAACGCCAACATCTACGCCCCAGGCGCGCTTGCCGGAGATTATGTCGGCGCCAGCGCCGAGGCTTCGGCTGCCGTCGGCGTCGGCGCCAACGCGCTGATCGGCGGCTCCAAGCGCACCTTCACGCTGCAGCCGCTGTCCGTGCAGGCACAGACCGGCGTCAACCTCGCCGTCGGCATCACCGAGTTGAAGCTGCGCACGGCTCGCTGATCCGTAGCAGGCAAAAAAAAGCCCGGCGATGCCGGGCTTTTACGGGGCAGCCGCCTCGCCTGTCAGTGATCCATCGCCTTGACGATTTCTTCGGTCATCTTCTTGGCGTCGCCGAGCAGCATCATGGTGCCGTCCTTGTAGAACAGCGTGTTGTCGATGCCGGCATAGCCGGAACCGAGCGAGCGCTTGACGAACAGGCAGGTGCGCGCCTTGTCGACGTCGAGGATAGGCATGCCGTAGATCGGCGACGACTTGTCGTCGCGCGCCGACGGGTTGGTCACGTCGTTGGCGCCGATCACGTAGGCGACGTCGGCCTGCGCGAACTCCGAGTTGATGTCCTCTAGCTCGAACACCTCGTCATAGGGCACATTGGCCTCGGCGAGCAGCACGTTCATGTGCCCCGGCATGCGGCCGGCGACCGGATGGATCGCATACTTCACCTCGACGCCGTGGGCCTTGAGCTTGTCGGCCATCTCGCGCAGCGCGTGCTGCGCCTGGGCAACCGCCATGCCGTATCCCGGCACGATGATGACCTTCTGCGCGTTCATCATCAGGTAGGCGGCGTCTTCGGCCGAGCCCTGCTTGACGGTGCGCTGGATGCCGTCATCGACCGCCGCCGCCGTCTCGCCGCCAAAGCCGCCGAGGATGACGGAGATGAACGAGCGGTTCATGCCCTTGCACATGATGTAGGACAGGATCGCGCCCGACGAGCCGACCAGCGCGCCGGTGATGATCAGCGCCAAATTGCCCAGCGTGAAGCCGAGTGCTGCGGCCGCCCAGCCCGAATAGCTGTTCAGCATCGAGACGACCACCGGCATGTCGGCGCCGCCGATCGGGATGATCAGGAGCACGCCGAGCAGCAGCGACGCCGCGACGATCAGCCAGAAGACGGTGAAGCTCTCCGTCGACACCAGCATGACGATCAGCACGACCAGCGCGATGCCGAGCAGCGCGTTGATCGCATGGCGGCCGGGCAGCATGATCGGCTTGCCGGACATGCGGCCGTCCAGTTTCAGGAAGGCGATGACCGAGCCGGTGAAGGTGATGGCGCCGATGGCGACGCCGAGGCTCATCTCGACCAGCGCCTGGCTGTGGATGTCGCCCGGCGTGCCGATGCCAAAACTTGCCGGCGCGTACATCGCGGCAGCGGCGACCATCACGGCAGCCAGTCCGACGAGGCTGTGGAAGGCGGCCACGAGCTGCGGCATCGAGGTCATGGCGATGCGGCGGGCAGTGACGGCGCCGACCGTACCGCCGATCAGCAGGCCCAGCACGATGAGGCCGAAGCCCTCCGCCGTCGGCGTTGCGAGCGCCAGCGTGGTGGCGATGGCGATACCCATGCCGATCATGCCGAAGAGGTTGCCCTGTCGGCTGGTCGTGGGGTGCGACAGGCCCCTCAGCGCCAGGATGAACAGGATGCCGGAGACGAGATAGAGGAAGGAAGCAACGTTGGCGTTCACGTCACTTCTCCTTCTTCTTGTACATGGCGAGCATGCGCTGGGTGACCAGGAAGCCGCCGAATATGTTGACCGAGACCAGCACCAGCGCGACGAAGCCGAAACCGGTGGCGAGCCCCGAGGCCGAGATGCCGACGGCCAGCAGCGCCCCGACCACGATCACCGACGAGATGGCGTTGGTGACGGCCATCAACGGGGTGTGCAGCGCCGGGGTTACCGACCAGACCACGTAGTAGCCGACGAAGATCGCCAGAACGAAGATGGCGAAGCGGAAGACGAAGGGGTCTATCGCGCCGCCGGAAAGCGCATGCGCGGCATCGCCCGCTGCGGCGGCGCCGCCTTCGACGTTGGTGAGCGCGGCACGGACGGTGCCGATCGCCTGCTCTAGCTGGTCGAGCGCCTGTTCGAGCGCGGTCTTGTCCATCACCCTTCTCCCCCGGCTGCCGGCTTGTCGGCCTTCTTGGCGGATTTTTTCGCCGGCTTTTTCGGCACCGCTTCCGAGGAAGCTGCGTCCGTAGAAACGGTCGGCTGCGGCGCGGCCGTCAGCGAAACATTGGCGAAGTTCGGATGCACGATTCGGCCGGCGTCCGTCAGCATCGTCGCCTTGACCAGTTCGTCCTCGCGATTGATCGCGAGGGTCCTGGCGTTCTTGTCCACCAGCGTTTCGACGAAGGCGTAGAGGTTCTTCGCGTAGAGCAGCGAGGCGCTGGCCGCGACGCGTCCGGGCATGTTGAGGCGGCCCACGATCTTCACGCCGTTCGCCGTGGTCACCACCTTGCCGGCTTGAGCGCCTTCGACATTGCCGCCGCGCTCGACCGCGAGGTCGACCAGCACGGAGCCGGGCTTCATCGAGGCGACCATCGCGGCCGACACCAGCTTCGGCGCCGGGCGGCCCGGGATCAGCGCCGTCGTGATCACGATGTCCTGCTTGGCGATGTGTTCGGCAACGAGTGCGGCCTGCTTCGCCTGGTATTCCTTCGACATCTCCTTGGCGTAGCCGCCGGCGGTCTCGGCCGCCTTGAACTCCTCGTCCTCGACGGCGAGGAATTTTGCGCCGAGCGAGGCGACCTGTTCCTTGGCTGCCGGGCGCACGTCAGTCGCGGTGACCACCGCGCCCAGGCGCCGCGCCGTCGCGATCGCCTGCAGGCCGGCCACGCCGACGCCCATGATGAAGACCTTGGCGGCCGGCACGGTGCCCGCTGCCGTCATCATCATCGGCAGCGCGCGGTCATATTCGGCCGCCGCGTCGATCACCGCCTGGTAGCCGGCGAGATTGGCCTGGGAGGACAGCACGTCCATCACCTGCGCGCGCGAGATGCGCGGCATGAATTCCATCGCGAAAGCCGTGATGCCAGCCCGCGCCATCGCGGCAACCGCCGCGTCGTTGCCGAAGGGGTCCATCGTGGCGATGACCGCGGCGCCCGGCTTGTAGCCCTTGAGCTCTTCCTCGGTCGGCCGGCGGACTTTCAGCACGAGATCGGCCCGGCCAGCATCCGACGCCTTGCCGATTGCGCCGCCGGCCTTGACGAATTCCTCGTCGACAATGCGCGAGCCGAGTCCGGCCCCCGCCTCCACCACGACCTCGAAACCGAGGCCGACGAGGCGTTTCACCGTTTCGGGCGATGCCGCGACGCGCGGTTCCGTTGCGTCAACTTCCTTGGGGATAAATGCTAGCTGTCCCACCGCAGATCCTTTCGGCCGCAACCTTACCCAGCGTTAAGCGGCGGCCGTGCTCAGGCTGCCGGATGGACGGAAAAACGGGCGCTAGCGCAGGATAAACCAGCCGACGGCGCAGATCAGGATCAGCAGGACGGTCGCGGAGAAGAAGCCGGCGCTGGTGAAGAAGCCGAACGCCATGGCGATCAGCAGGGCCGCGCAGAACAGCGTTCCGTATTTGGCGAGCGCAATGAAGCCCGCGTAGGTTCTGTCGTGCTCTGGGTAGTCCATCTGCGCGCCCGTTTCCACGGGTCCGGTCGGCGAGTGGTCGGCCATAAAAGTCCCTCCGGCTAGCTCTCAGGCGCACATATCGAAAAGCATTGCCAAGGGCAATGGCCGGAATTGACGCGGCTGGCGCGCAGGAGCCTTAAAATCCATTCAGGCCAGCCAGCGCTTGCGCCGCTTGTAGTGTTTTGCGTCGCGGAACGACTTGCGGCCTGCCGCGGCGATGCCGAGATAGAACTCCTTCACGTCCTCGTTCTCGCGCAACGCGTTCGCCTCGCCGTCCAGCACGACCCGGCCGGATTCCAGGATGTAGCCGTATCTGGCGAAGCTGAGCGCGATGTTGGTGTTCTGCTCTGCGAGCAGGAAGGAGACGCCCTGCTCCCGGTTGAGCTTCTCCACGATGCCGAAGATCTCTTCGACCAGTTGCGGCGCCAGCCCCATCGACGGCTCGTCGAGGAGGATCATCTTCGGCCGCGACATCAACGCCCGCCCGATCGCCACCATCTGCTGCTCCCCGCCCGACGTGTAGCCCGCCATGCTGCTTCGCCTGAGTTTCAGCCGTGGGAAATAGTCGTAGACGAGATCGAGATCGGCCTTGATGGCGGCCTTGCCGTCCGTCCTCGTGAAGGCGCCCGCGGCGAGGTTGTCTTCGACCGTGAGGTGGCCGAAGCAGCGCCTGCCCTCCAGCACCTGTATGCAGCCGCGCCGCACCAGCTCGTCGGGCGACAGCGCCTGCACCTGATGCCCGTCGAACACGACCGAGCCTTTCGTCACCTGGCCGCGTTCGGTGCGCAAGAGATTGGAGATCGCCTTCAGCGTCGTCGTCTTGCCCGCCCCGTTGGCGCCGAGCAGCGCGGTGACGCCGCCCCGCGGCACGGTCAGCGACACGCCCTTCAGCACGAGGATGACGTGGTCATAGATCACCTCGATGTTGTTCACCGAGAGGATGGGCGCCCCGGTTCCCTCCTCCTTGAGGGGAGGGTGGCCAGCCGCAGGCTGGCCGGGTGGGGTCGTCTCAATCATGCTCGACATGATCACACCCACCCCACCGCCTCGCTACATCTTGCACTCGTCGTTCATCGGCCAGGGGGCGTTGGCGTCGGCGTATTTCTTCGCCTCGGCCTCGACCAGCGGCGCGATCTCGCTCTGGTCGGCCTGCAACAGGTCCGACACCTTCACGAATTTCGTGCCGTCCCATTCGAGCATCCAGGCTCCGGCATGGCCGGCATGGTTGTCGCAGGAGGTCTCGAAGGGCGCGATCATGCCGCTCATGCCGATCTCGGCCAGCCTGGCGCCGTCGAGCTTCAGGTTCTCGAAGCCCCAGCGCAGCTGCTCGGCATTGACCACCTTGGTGTTGAACTGCTCCTGCGCGGCGCGGATCGCCTCGACGGTGAACATCGAGATCAGCACGCCACGCTGGTAGAAGACCCAGTCGAACTCTCCCTCTCCGATCTCCGTCTTCTTCGGGTCGAGCACGTATTTCCTGATGTCCTGCATGGCCTGGGAGTCAGACACCGGCACGCTCCAGGACAGCGAGCGGTAGCCCTTGCCCGCCTCGCCGACGCTCTTCATGTCGCCGTCATGGCCCGACCACCAGATGCCGATGAACTTCTCCATCGGGAACTTGGTCTTCACCGCCTCGGTGAGCGCGCCGGCGTTCATCGCGCCCCATCCCCACATCAGCACGAAGTCGGGGTTTTCGCGGCGGATCTGCAGCCATTGCGCCGACTGGTTCTGCATCTCCTTCACGCCGACCGGGATCGGCACGAAGGTGAAGCCGTGCTTCTGGGCGAGCGTCTGCAGAAGCGGGATCGGCTCCTTTCCGTAGGGCGCGTCGAGGTGCAGCAGCGCGATCTTCTTGCCCTTCAGGCTGTCGAGTTTGCCGCCCGAAATGTGCCTGAGGATCATGGAGGCGCCGTCCCAGTAGGTAGCCGGCATGTTGAAGGCCCACTTGAACACCTTGCCGTCGGTCATCGGCGAGAAGCCGTAACCCGGCGCCAGGATCGGGATCTTGTCGACGTTGGAGCGAGGCAGGACCTGCAGCGTGATGCCGGTCGACCAGGGCTGGGTGACGATGCCGGTCGCCTTGGTCTTCTCGTAGCATTCGACGCCCTTCTCGGTGGAGTAGCCCGTCTCGCATTCCTCATAGCCGAGCTTGACGCCGTTCACCCCGCCATCGCGCTCGTTGATCATCGTCATGTAGTCGCGCTGGCCGTTCATCAGCGGGATGCCGGTCGCCGCGAACGGCCCGGTCCGGTAGGAAAGGTTCGGCAGGCTGACGATGTCTTCCGCCATGGCCGGGACCGCGCCGACGGACAGCAGCGCCGCGAGCGCCAGGCAGGTTGTGCGAGTCCTCATGTCGTTTCCTCCTCTTGCGGTTCGTTTCTAAGCTTGCTCCCTCAATGCGGGAAAGGCCACATGATGAGCTTTTCCCGGATGATTTCCCAAAAGCGCGCGAGCCCGTGCGGCTCGACGATCAGGAACATGATGATCAGCGCGCCGATGATCATCGTGTTGAAGTGCTCCTGCGTCGCCGAGCTTATCGGCAGGCCGAGCGCCGCCGGCACGGTGCCGAGCAGGACCGGCAGCGCCACGATCAGGATCGCGCCGAGGAAATTGCCGAGGATGGAGCCGAGCCCGCCGATGATGGCGATGAAGAGCACACGAAACGAGAGCGGTATGTCGAAGACCACAGGCTCCGCCGCACCCCGCCACAGGAAGACGAACAGCGCGCCCGCCACACCGACGATGTAGGAGGAGACCGCGAAGGCCGAGAGTTTGGCCTTCATCAGGTTGATGCCGACCAGCTCGGCGGCGATGTCCATGTCGCGCACCGCCTTCCAGATGCGCCCGATACGGCCCCGCATGACGTTGATCGCCGCGATGGTGATCACCGTCACGATGCCGAGAACGACATAATACTGGACGATCGACAGAGCGTTCGGACCGAAGACGGGAACGCCGAACGAATACACGGTCGGCACCTGGATCGCGCCCGACGAATTGTCATTGTAGAGCCAGGCCCATTTCTCGAACAGCCAGACGAGGAAGAACTGCGCGGCGAGCGTGGCGATGGCGAGGTAGAACCCCTTGATGCGCAGCGACGGCAGGCCGAAGGCGACGCCGATGGCCGCCGAGAAGAAGCCGGACAGGAAGATCGCCGCGATCGGGTTGAGCTCGGGAAAGACCGTGATCAGCTTGTAGCAGGCATAGGCCCCTACCCCCATGAAGGCGCCGGTGCCGAGCGAGAGCTGGCCGGCATAGCCTGT
>DATDJN010000167.1:0-8749 GCA_036520515.1 Rhizobiaceae bacterium | reverse complement strand
TTCTGGGGCTCGCATCTCGGGCTGATCGACCTGATGCTCGAGCGCGACGGCGATGACTGGAGGGTGGTGGGCTCGACCAGCGAAGCCCGTCCCATCTCAAAGCGCGTGGACGGCAAGGCCAAGGCGCTGGTCGAAAGCCAGTCGGCGGTGGAGGAAGCGGCCAAGGAAGAGCACCAGGCGACGCTCGCCTATGTGCGTACGTCGGTCGGCAAGACGTCGGCGCCGCTGCATTCCTATTTCGCGCTGGTCGCGGACGACCCGTCCGTGCAGATCGTGAGCCAGGCGCAGACCTGGTACATCAGGGACATGCTGAAGGACACCGAATACCGGGACCTGCCGGTGCTCTCCGCGGCCGCGCCTTTCAAGGCGGGCGGCCGCGGCGGCCCGGACTATTATACCGACGTGCCGGCGGGCGACGTGGCGATCAAGAACGTCGCCGATCTCTATCTCTACCCGAACACGGTGCAGGCCGTGGCGATATCGGGCGCGCAGGTGAAGGAATGGCTGGAGATGTCGGCCGGCATCTTCAACCGGATCGAGAAGGGCAAGGCGGACCAGCCGCTCATCAACCTCAACTTCCCGGCCTACAATTTCGACGTGATCGACGGCGTGACCTACAGGATAGACCTGTCGCAGCCGCCGAAATACGGCCCGAAGGGCGAGGCGGTGAATGCGAGCTCGAACCGCATCGTCGACCTCGCATTCGACGGCAAGCCGATCGACCCCGCGCAGACATTCGTCGTCGCCTCGAACAACTACCGCGCGGGCGGAGGCGGCAATTTCCCGGAGATCAATGCGTCGAAGCTGATCTTCGAGGCGCCCGATACCAATCGCGACGTGATCGTTCGTTTCATCCACGAACAAGGCACGATCAATCCGTCGGCCGACGCCAACTGGAGCTTCGTCCCGCTGGAGGGGGCGACCGTGCTCTTCGAGACCGGGCCGAAGGCGAGCGATCACATCGCCGATCTGAAAGCGGTGAAGATCGAGCCGGCGGGCGAGGGCGCCGACGGGTTCGCCCGGTACCGGATCACGCTTTAGGCGCATCGATATCTTGTCGAGGCCGGCTTTCAAAGCTTGGGCCAACGGCCGGCGTGCGCTGACCGGGCGCGCGCCTTGCCTCGACACTCCCGGCCGCGTCTGCTAAGTGCGCCGCGCTGTTCCTGGAAACGCGTGCCGGTTGGTAGTCCGGCGATTCCCGACGAAGGGAATCCGAAGCCCCGCCCTTGGCGAGGTCCACAGCCTAACCCCGAGGCCCATTTCTGCGGCGGCGCAAAGCAAGCGCACGGCGGAACGGGACCTTGGCTTGGGAGGCGGTGCCCGCGAGGGCGGTCGGATGAGTGGATCGATGGACAAGGCTACCAGACAGGATGCCGCGCCGGGCTTCAGGGCTCCCCCGCTGAGCGAGAAGGAAAAGAACGCCATCATCGGCGGCGTGCTGTTGTCGATGCTGCTCGCGGCGCTCGACCAGACGATCGTGGCGCCCGCCATGCCGACCATCGCCGGTGCGCTCGGCCATGCCGAGTATCTGCCGTGGATCGTCACCGGCTATCTTTTGACCGCGACGGCGGTCGCACCGCTCTACGGGAAAATCTCCGACATCTACGGCCGGCGCCCGACCATCTATGCGGCGGTGCTGATCTTCCTCGCCGGCTCGCTGGTCAGCGCGCTGGCGCCCAACATGCTGACGCTGGTGATCGGGCGGGCAATCCAGGGCGTGGGCGGCGGCGGGCTGTTCGCACTGGCGCAGACGGTGATCGGCGACCTCGTGCCGCCCCGAGAACGCGCGCGCTATGCGGCCTGGATAGCGGGAACCTGGGCCGTGGCCAGTATCGCCGGGCCGCTGCTCGGCGGCACCTTGGCGGAGCATCTGCACTGGTCGCTGATCTTCTGGATCAACATCCCGCTCGGCCTGCTGGCGATGGCGATCATCAACAATCCGCTGAAGAAGCTGCCGGTCGCGGCGCGGAACCACAGCATAGACGGGCTGGGCGCGCTGCTGCTCGTCGTGGCGACGTCGCTCCTGTTGCTGGCGCTCAACTGGGGCGGCAGCACCTATCCATGGGGTTCTGCCGAAATCCTCGGGCTGCTCGCGGCTTCAGCCGTGTTCTGGGCCGGCTTCACGCTGCGGTTGCTGCGGGCGGCAGAGCCGCTGGTCTCGCTGGAGGTGCTGGGCGACCCGATCGTGCGCGCCGGCACGCTGGCGATGTTCGCGCTGCAGGCGGCCAATGTCGGACTGTCGGTCTACCTGCCGGTCTACCTGCAGTCGGTGCTCGGCCTCAACCCCGGCCAGTCCGGCATCGCGATGCTCGGGCTGTTGCTCGGCACGGTGGCCGGCGCGACGCTCAGCGGCAAGACGATCCCGCGCTTCGTTCATTACAAGAGGATCGCGCTGGTCGGCGCGCTGTTCAGCGCGGCCTGCCTGGTGGTGTTCGCGCTGGTTGCCGCGAGCAGTTCGCTGTTCACGGTGCAGGTGCTGACCGCCCTGATCGGCCTCGGCGCCGGCGCGACGTTCCCGGTGTGCACGATCTCCGTGCAGAACGCCGTCGACAACGCGCATCTCGGCGTGGCGACCGGCGTGCTGACCTTCCTGCGCTCGCTGGGGAGCGCGCTGGGCGTCGCCATGCTCGGCGCAGTGGCGCTGGGCTACGGGCTGCCGCTCGGCGGCGAGGGTCTGCGCACCGGCGTCCATGTTGCCACGGCCGAACCCTTCGCGATGATCTTCCTCGCCTGCGCCGCGACCACGCTGCTCGGCTTCGTCATGCTCTGGCTGATGCCCGAAAAGACGCTGCGCGGTCACGCGCCGGAGGGGGCGGCCCTGCCCGAACCGTGAGTGCCCGCCGAATGCCGGGAACCGCCGCGTGCGGTTCCGCGTTGCGTGCCTGGCCGAAAAGGCGGATGTTCGGCAGGCTGGGGAGCACATCATGCGTTACGTCATCGGGATTTGCATCGTGGCCGGGTTCCTGATCTGGGATGCCGGCTACAATGAGGGCCGCTACATCCACTATGCCGTCATGGAGCTGAAACGGCTGACGGCGATGGTCGGCGCGTAGCAAGCGCGTGAATTCGTCACGGTTGACCTGAGCGTCGCGCCGACACAAAAGACGCCCGCGAGACCATCATCTCGCCCTGGGTCCGGCGTCCTGCCGGTACAGGTTCCTGCGGAGGCGGATTTGATCAGGCACATCGTGTTTTTCAGCGCGAAGCAGGGCGAGGATCCGGAAACGATCCGCGACGGGCTGAAGGCGCTCGGCACGATCCCTCATTCGACGCTCTTCGAAGTGTCGCTGAACACCAAGGTCGATCCGCTGTCCGACGAGATCGACGTGGTGGTCTATGCCGAGTTTCCGGACCAGGCCGCACTCGCCGCCTACAAGGCGCATCCGACCTATGCCGAGACGACCGCCCGTGTCAGGCCGTTGCGCGAGCTGCGCTTCTCGGCGGATGTGAAGGCGGGCTAGCCAGTCGCCGCAAGCCCGGACGGAAAGCCGGTCCGCTTTTTCGGAATGGCTATAGGCCCGGCCCGGCAAACAGGCTGACCGAGTCGCCGAGCCTCTCCACGATCCACCGATGGCGCGCCGCCGAGCGCGGCAGCAGGAAAGCGCCTTCCCATTCGCCGCTGACCGGGTCCTGGCCGCGATAGGCAAGCACCGGCTGGTCCGGGATGTAGGCGGCGAACCGCTTCACCACGTCGGCGCCGTAGACGCGCCAGTGGCCGTGCTTCTCCGCTTTCGGAAAGCCCCAGTCGCGGGTGACGTCCTCGCGGAACGGGTCGGGGAAGGCGAGGTAGAGCAGCCCGTCCGGCTTGACGATGCGCAAGAGCTCGTGGAGCGCGGCGCGATCGTCGCCGACATGCTCCAGCACATGCGAGCAGATGGCGATGTCGTAGCCGCCGTCAGGCCGGTCGATCGCCTGGATGTCGAGGCCGCCGGGCTCGCCGTAGACGGACAGTTCGTGCGAGGCGAACCAGGACGGGTCGACGGTGGGGTCGGGGCTGAACTGGATCGCCTTCCAGCCGGAAAACTCGTCGCGCCCCAGCCTGTCGAACATGATGCGGAAGATGCGGTGGCGCTCGAGCGACTGGCAGCCGGCGCAGCGTGGCAGCGCGCCGTTTGGCGAGGTACGGCCCTTCGGCCCGGGGCCGAAGACCGTGCCGCCGCAGATCGGGCATTTCGGCGCCAGGGGCAGGGGGGCGGTTGCGGTCATCTTGAATCCTTCGGCAATGCGGGGCCGACACGCATCATGCCCGCTCGGCTGGCGCAAGAAAAAAGATCGCTGGTTCCGTGCTTGCTCTGCCACGGCCATGGCCTACACAGGCCGAGCCCGATGGTATTGGAATGATGCAGCGAAGCGGGTCGACGCCGCTCAGCGATAGACGGTGCGGCAGAGCCCGGCCTCGCGGATGCGCGTGTTGCAGGGCTGGCCGTAGATGGAGAGCCGCTCGACCGCGGGACCGGTCGACGAGGACTGGCATCCGGCGGCGAGGCCCGTACCGGCAAAAAACGCAAGGATCAGCAACGCTCTCATGGAACACTCCGCAGATGGCAAAGGGGTCGCCTACGCCGTGGCCGGCGGAGCCGCCAAAGGCTTGTAGCCCGCCAATGGCACCATCGCGCGTCACGTTTTCGGGACGCGGTCGTGAATGCGCGGGCAGCGCTCCGGCAGCGAAGCCGAGCCGCCTCAAGCCGGTCCTCGTCCGGTCGGCCCCGATCCTCTTGCTGAAACGGCCGCCACGGGATCATTCTCCGGGCATCGGCCGATGCGGCCTCGAGTCGGGGAGGGCATTCGATGAGCGGGCAAGACGACATCGCAGGCTTGGTTCGGGCAGTCCGTGCACGCGTGCCGCTCGATGCAGCGCAGATGCTGGCCAAGGAGACGCCGGAGCGCATCGCGGAAGTCTTCGCGGAGCTGCCGCAGATCCTGGCTGGCCATATCAAGGCCTATCTGCCGCCCGACGTGCGCTCCAAGGTCATCGAATCCTATTCGGAGGTCGTCGAAAACACCGTCGGCGAGATGATGGAGCCGGCCCTGGCCGTGCTGCCGCAGACGGCGACCGTGCAGGAGGCGATCGACTTCCTGCGCAACCACGAGGCGTCGCGGCAGATCACCTACATGTATGTAACCGACGCGGAGAACAGGCTGGTCGGGCTGGTCGTGCTACGCGACCTGATCCTGTCCGAGCCGCATGAGCGGCTGAGCGAGGTGATGCTGCCCGAGCCATTCGCGCTGACGCCGGAGATGGAGCTCGACGAGGCGGACAAGGCGGCGATCCACCGGCATTACCCCGTCTACCCGGTGGTGGACGCGGACCGGCACGTGATCGGCGTCGTGCGCGGCTGGCGGCTGTTCGAGCGCCAGGCGATCGAGATCAGCGCGCAATCGGGCCAGATGGTCGGCGTCGACAAGGAGGAGCGCCTCTATACGGGCATATGGCCGGCGTTCAAGATGCGGCATCCGTGGCTGCAGGTGAACCTTTTGACGGCCTTCGCGGCGGGCCTCGTGGTGAGCCTGTTCGAGGGGACGATCAGCCAGATCGTGGCGCTGGCCGCGTTCCTGCCTATCCTTGCCGGGCAGAGCGGAAACACCGGATGCCAGGCGCTGGCGATCACGCTGCGCGGGCTGACGCTCGGCGATCTCAACCACTATCCGGTGCGCAAGCTGATCGCCAAGGAACTGATCCTGGGGGCACTGAACGGCGCGCTGACGGGTATGGTGGCGGGCCTGGCAATGTACTGGACGTCGGGCGTCAGCGGCCAGGAAGCGGTCATGCTCGGCTTTGTCATCCTGCTCGCCATGACGGGCGCCTGCATGGCGTCCGGCGTATTCGGGGTGCTGGTGCCGCTGGCGTTGAGGCGGTTCGGGGCGGACCCATGCACAGCCTCAAGCATCTTCCTCACCACCGGCACGGACATTGCCGGCATGGGGCTGATGCTGGGGCTGGCGACGCTGCTGGTGCTGTAGGAGCGGGCCCCTAACGGTAACGGTCGTACCAGTGATGCGACCGCTGGTCGGCCATCTGGGCGATGGCCATTCCGGCGAGCAACCCGACCACCACGCCGGCCACCATTCCGGCGGTGCCGGGATTGTTGCGGATCGGCTGTGCGACAACCTCCGCGGCGCGGCTGGCGCCCTGCACGATGTCGCCGGCCCGGTCGGCGATCGCGCCCCTCAGATTGGCGATCTCGCGCTTCAACTGGGCGATCTCGCCGGCCAGGTCGTCGTCTGCGGTCATTCGCGTGCTCTCGGCCATGAACATCTCTCCGTGACTGGTTTCCAGAAACGGCACGGGCAGGCGTTGGTTCCGGAGAGGGCTGGACCGCCCGTGGATTTCGCAATCGCCTATGCGAAGGTCATCCGGGCCACCCACACTGGGTGGCGGAGCTTTTCGCCAAGCGTGGCGATAACGACCCGAATCCATCGGAAAGAAAGGCGTCCGGAGCGGAAGCGCGAATAGCCGATCCGCGGGCGGCGTTGTTGGCAAACGATTCTTGCGAAACCGTCGCTTCAGCCGCCCCGGAAGAACTCCGGCCAAGCGGCAAAAATCAAGCTATTTCAATGGCTTAAAAGCGAGTGGCTCCCTGAGCAGGACTCGAACCTGCGACCATTCGATTAACAGTCGAACGCTCTACCAACTGAGCTATCAGGGAATAGGTCTCGCGTGAACGCGGGGTGCCTAATACCACACCTTTCGCGTTTGCAAAGGGGCGTGTGGAACTTTTTCCAGCCGCTTTCCAATCCCGGCTCGCAATTTTCGCCAAAACGCATCATATGCGCCTCTTAGATGTGCATGTAGGTCGCCAGGCTGCGACAACAAGCCGTCCCGACGAACCACCTGCACTGCCGGAATGACCGAAAAAACCATTGACCACAGCGCGACGCCGAAGAGGAAGGTCCATATCCTCGGGCGCACGTTTCATCTGCCGAATTCCAAGCCGCTCAGGATTTCCATTGGAGTGCTGCTCGTCCTGATGGGCACGCTGGGCTTCCTGCCGGTGCTCGGCTTCTGGATGATCCCGCTCGGCGTACTGGTGCTCTCGCACGACTTCGCCTGGGCGCGGAGGAAGCGGCGGCGGGTTGCGGTCTGGTGGGAGAAGCGCCGCCGCAAAGGCGCGAACGGCAAGGCTGAAGGGAACGGCGGCTAGCCGCCGTCCGGATTCGGCTCTTTCCTGGATCTGCCTAGCCGGCGAGCGCCGCGATCGAGCGCTGGATATTCCGGCGCGCCTCCGCCTCGAAGCGCTGCCGGAACTTGTCCGTATGGAAGATGTGCGGCCGCGCCAGGAATTTCTTCAGCACCGCTGCGCGTCCGGATCGCCAGGCCTTGTCGTCGACCCACGCATATTCGCGCC
This sequence comes from Rhizobiaceae bacterium, assembly GCA_036520515.1. GTDB lineage: Bacteria > Pseudomonadota > Alphaproteobacteria > Rhizobiales > Rhizobiaceae > Mesorhizobium_K. The sequence continues at coordinate 1,403 of DATDJN010000167.1, read as the reverse complement.
TGACCGCCGCCTCGTAGGAATCGAAGGCGGCTTTCGGCGCGCCGAGGATCGACAAATCCATGTCGAGGAAGAAGGCGGCGTCGCCGTCGGCTGCCGCGTCGCCGAGTTCGGGCAGCGCATGGGTGGCCGTCGCCTCGATCATGGCGACGATGCGCGACAGCCGGCCGGCCTCGACGCGCGCGGAGAGCCTTTCGGCGGCGAGGGCGGCGCTTCGCGCCTCGTTGTCGCTGCGGCGACTGTCGTAGATCGCGTCGTGGAACCAGACCGCGGCCTCGACGGCCTCGGGGTCGGCAAGGTCGGCGCGGTGCTCGCCAACCAGCGCCAGCAGCGCCTCGATGTGGGAGGGGCCGTGATAGTGCCGGCCGGGCTGGCGGTAGAGCGCCGCAAGCTCCGTTTTGAGCGCCTCGCCGATCAAGGGTCCGTTTGCCACGCGCGCTTGAATCCCGATGAACCAATTCCATTTGAAAGAGCACTAAGGAAAATTGAGTTCAACCGTGTTATCATAGGGTCTATAGGAATTTCCGATGCCGCTGACAGGCAAGGGGAGCAAATCGATGAACAAGCTGAGCGTGGCGCGCAGCACGAGCGTGCAGCCGATCGACCCGATCTGGAGCGCCGTCCGCGACGAGGCGGCCCAGGCCGTCCAGCGCGATCCGCTGCTCGCGGCGTTCCTCTATGCGACGATCATCAACCAGGAGAGCCTGGAGGATGCCGTCATCCATCGGCTCGCCGAGCGGCTGGCGCACCAGGATCTCGGCGCCGACATCATCCGCCAGAGTTTCAAGGCGATGCTGAAGGCCAATCCGGACTGGAGCTCGATCGTCCGCGTCGACATCCAGGCCTATTACGACCGCGATCCCGCCTGCGACCGCTTCCTGATGCCCGTGCTCTATTTCAAGGGTTTCCATGCGGTGCAGACGCATCGCCTGGCGCACTGGCTGTATAAGGAGGGGCGCAAGGATTTCGCGCTCTACCTGCAGAGCCGTTCCTCCTCGGTCTTCCAGACCGACATCAACCCGGCTGCCAGGATCGGCAAGGGCATCTTCATCGACCACGCAACCGGGCTGGTGGTCGGTGAGACGGCCGTCATCGAGGACGACGTCTCGATCCTGCACGGCGTAACGCTGGGCGGCACGGGCAAGGCGGGCGGCGACCGGCATCCGAAGATCCGCCACGGCGTGCTGATCGGCGCCGGCGCCAAAATCCTCGGCAACATCGAGGTCGGCCACTGCGCCAAGATCGCCGCGGGGTCCGTGGTGCTGGCGCCCGTGCCGCACAACAAGACGGTGGCGGGCGTTCCGGCGCGCGTCGTGGGCGAGACCGGCTGCGACCACCCGTCACGCCAGATGGACCAGTTGCTGCCGTCGCAGACGATGGATCACATCGTCAGCTTCGACATCTGA
>DATDJN010000166.1:0-33203 GCA_036520515.1 Rhizobiaceae bacterium | reverse complement strand
CGGCATGCGGTTCGAGGGCCGGACCTGGGGGCTCATCACCCAGCCGCGCGACCTCTCGCACGACCGACCCGGCGCCCGCCTGCCCGAATGTCGGTGCGCACCCGTTTCCCCGCGCAGGCAGGAGGGATTATGCGGCAGGTTTCGGGGGTGTGGAGAAAGACGAGCAGATTTTTTTCGAGGGGCCGGCGCGCCGCCAAGTCATCGCGGCGCCTGCAGCAAGCGGCAGCGCTGGAAACGGCTCCGCGCCCGATGCCGGCCGTTCAAGTCGGATTGCCGCTAGAATGGCAGAAGCGCGTTTTCCTTGACCTCCCTCATCACGAAGAAGGTCCGGGTGTTCAGGACTCCCGGGAGAGCGATCAGGGTTTCACCCTGCAACTTGTTGAAGTCGGCTATGTCGCGGGCGCGGATCTTGAGAAAATAGTCGAACTCGCCCGCGACCAGGATGCAGTCGAGAACCTCCTTCACCTTCAGGACAGCCCTTTCGAAGGTGTGGCGGCTGTCAGGCGTGGAGCGGTCGAGCATGACGCCGATTATCACGAGGGTGCCCAGTCCAACGGAAGTGGGCGCGACCGCCGCCCGAACGCCGGTGATGTGGCCTTGATCGAACAGCCGCTGCGTTCGCCGGTGGCTCGTAGCGGGGCTGACGCCCACACGAGCCGCAAGTTCGGCATTCGTCAGCCGCCCGTTCTTTTGCAGCGCCCGCAGGATCTTCAGATCGATCCGGTCAAGGTGATCGGCGGAAGTGTCTTTCATATTGCCCTCCCAAACAAACGAAAGCTTCCGCAATTCATCTGATACGAAGCTAAAAAAGAAAATCTGCAGTTAAAGTTAGAGAGCCCCTTTCACCTGATCTAACCTATGCTTCGCCCCTCATCAAGAAGGGGTTAGCGCCATGAATAATGCCATCGGAGTCACTGCCGCCTTGTCGATCGCCGCCGGTCTGACAAGCAACGTCGAAGCCGCGTCCTTGCAGCCTATTCCGGATTCCCAGACCGTTCGAAATGTCGTGCTGGTGCACGGCGCCTTTGTCGATGGCTCGGGATGGCGTGGCGTCTATGACGACCTCACCGCAAGGGGCTATCGCGTCAGCATCGTCCAGAACCCGCTGACCTCGCTTGCCGACGATGTCGCGGCGACCCGCCGCGTGCTGGATCGCCAGGAAGGTCCGGCGATCCTGGTCGGCCACAGCTGGGGCGGAACCGTCATCACCGAGGCAGGCATCCATCAGAAGGTGGTGGGTCTGGTGTACGTCTCGGGGCTGTCGCCCGACGCCGGCGAGACAACGGCCCAGCAATACGAAGGCTTCACCACGCCGCCGGAGTTCGTCATCGACGCCCATGGCGACGGCTTCGGGTTTGTCGACCTGGAGCGGTTCAAGGAGGGGTTCGCCGCCGACGCCAGCGATGCGGACGTCGCCTTCCTGCGCGATTCCCAGGTTCCGATTGCCTTGCCAGCCTTCGAAACCAGGCTGGAGAACGCTGCGTGGCGGACGAGGCCGACCTGGGCCGTCATCGCCACCCAGGACAAGGCCTTCGATCAGCGCATGCTGCGCTCGATGGCCGAACGCATCGGCGCCACCATCACCGAGGTGGAAGCCAGCCACGCCGTCTTCATGACCCAGCCGAAGGTCGTCGCCGATACCATCGACGCCGCAGCCCAGCACGCGACGGCCGCAACGCGCTGACCGCCAAAGCCCCGGAATGGGAAGCGACCATACGCGTCGATCGTAAATTGCCTCCGATCACTGCCGACTGATTGCGGTGGAGGAGCAGGCGGCAGCTTTGTGGAAGAGAGAAGGAAAGATCGAGATGAAGGCAGCACGCATTCACGAATATGGAAAGCCCGTCGTTCTTGAAGATGTTCCGATTCCGGACATCGAATCCGACGAAATTCTGGTCCAGGTGAAGGCATGCGGTATGTGCCGTTCGGATGTCCAGCTCATCAACGGCTACTTCGGCCACATTCCCACTCCGATCACGATCGGTCACGAGATCTCGGGTGTCGTCCACAAGATCGGCAAGAATGTCGCGTCGAGATTGGGCTTCAAGGAAGGCGACCCTGTCGCAGTCGCGCCCGGCTGGGGCGACGGTGTTTGCCGGCACTGCCTGGCGGGCAATACCCACATCTGCGCGAATGTGCGTTGGCCGGGCTTCGGCCCGCATGGCGGGTTTGCCGAATACCTGCCGGTGCCGGCGCGTTACCTTGTCAAGGCCGACAGGCGCCTGTCGTTCGAGCAGATCGCGCCGCTCACGGATGCCGGCCTGACGCCATATCGCGGCATCAAGAAGCTGCGCGACGCCGGCGCACTGGGGCCGGGCAGGGTAATCGGTGTTTTCGGCATAGGCGGACTTGGCGTCTACGCCGTCCAGTACGCGAAGCTGCTTGGTGGCGGCGCCACCGTTGTCGGCTTCGCGCGCAACAGCGACAAGCTCGCAATCGCAAAGGAGAACGGCGCCGACCACGTCATCTCCGTGAAGAACAAGACATCCGATGCGATCGCGGCGGAGCTGGAGAAGGCCGTAGGCCAAAAGGACCTGGACGCGATCATCGACTGCGCCGGTGCGACCGAGATGATGGAGCTCGGCTTCAGTCTTCTCGGCATCGGCGGGCACTACGCCAATGTCGGCCTGGTCGGTGAACGCATCGACATCCCGTTGCTGCCCCGGGTCAATCGCGAGCAAACGTTCCACGGCTCATTCTGGGGCAACAATCTGGATCTCGCGGAAGTGTTGTCGCTGGCCGCCCAGGCGAAGGTTCGCCACACGACCACGCTCTTCGGGTTCGAGCAGATCAACGAATATCTCGAGCTGCTGAGAGCCGGCGATGTCGTGGGCCGGGCCGTGATGAAGTGGTGAGCCCGAACGCTTGAACGCAAAAAAAAAGGCCCCGTCGAAGTGGACGGGGCCAACACTTGCCAGCGTCATCAGTCGCACGGGAGAGAAGGTGCGCGTGACGAGGGCAGCCCCATCCCGCCGTCCTGCGGGCATGGGCGGGCCACCAGGGGACCGCCTAGCCGGACGTCGTGTTCATCTCGCGCAGCCGCGTCATGAATTGCTGCGGCCGCAACAAGATGTTTGGCGTCTTGTAGCCCATGGAGCGCGCGACGCTGGCGACAAAGGCATTGCAGTTGTATGTCATGCCATTCCAGACGGGCGAGCTTTTCTGAATCTTTCTTATGCTTGCGACGGCCTTGTCATACTGCGCCTTGTTGAGCATGACGCGCCAGCTGGCCGACCGGTACTCATCTTCGAGGTCACCGTCGCTAGCTCCCGTCTCGGCCGGCACCGGCACCACATGCCCCACAACGTAGGGAAGCGCTGCGTAGGAGGTCGGATGAAGACCGGCGACCTCCCGCTCAACCACCTGGCCAGCGTCGTTCACGCGTCCAAAGATCACGAAGGAATGGCCATAGCTCAGCGCATAACGGGAGCGGAACTCGACGAAGTACTGACGATCCTTCGCCCGCAGAAGCTCGGCCGGAATATTCTGAACCGATGCGTTGGCCGAACTCCTGGTCGGATTGACCTGCTTGGCGCTCAACTTGCCAAGGCCATTGTCGACAGAGACGAAACTGGGCTTTGGACTTGTGTCAGGCCCACCACACCCAGTCACAGTAAGCAAAGCCCATGCGACTAGGCCGAGCCAAATGCCTGTTGGCTTCATTCGCCGTTCTCCGAGGCAGGGCGGTTGGACTCCAGCAGGAGTCAAACCGCCCGCAAGCCACCACGTAGCGGCCATTGCCTGGTTCACATTCTAGGGTGGACAGCCCGACGGGAGGCCCGCCAGGCCAAAATTGTCCTATTTATAAACTGGTGCTGGCTCTGCAACGGGCGGCGGAGCTTTCCCCTTGCCCTTGCCTATCCAGTCACTGGTGCAACCGCTGAGGCTGACGACGCCGACTACTGCGAGCATGGCGATGATGGCTTTTCTCATCATGCAGTTCCTTCATCCAGAAGAATATCATGCAATAACCGCCCACGACATCTTTAGTATGATTCGGAAAGGGGCCTAGTGCAAGAGAGACACACCTGACAAGAATTGCTCGCGACCCACCCTTGCCACTTAGATAACAAGGACGTTAGTCCCCAATGGCGTGTCATTGTACAGGTCGATGATATCGTCGTTCGTGAGCCGGACGCAGCCATTCGATACCGCCTGGCCTATCAGCCATGGCTGGTTCGTGCCGTGAATTCGAAACTTCGTATCCTGGCCATTGCGGTAGAGATAGAGCGCGCGCGCGCCGAGCGGGTTGTCGGGGCCGCCGGGAACTCCTCCCGCATATTGTATCAGATGAGGCTTGCGATCTATCATGCTCGCCGTGGGGGTCCAGGAAGGCCACTCCGCCTTTCGGCCAACCGATGCCCGTCCCTTCAGCGTGAGCCCTTCCTCGCCCACGGCGACGCCGTAGCGCAGGGCATATCCGTTGTCCTCGACCACATAGAGATACCGCTCTCGGGTGTCGACGATGATCGAGCCGGCCGGTTCGTTCGTCTGGTAGCTGACCCGCTGCCGCCTGAGGCGGCGGTCAAGAGCGTGTTGATATCCGGGTTGCGAGCCGCAGCCGGTGGCCGCCAATGCAATGCCCCCGAACAATAGTGCCCTGCGCGAAAACATTCCAACCATTCATTCTCTCGAACAGTTATCGAAATGCCCCCCATGCCGTGTAGCATTTCACCGCTTCCCGGCCAAGTGCGGCTGCTCGTCCAGTACTGTGTCCATGCAGTACTCATGCGGAACTTGTCCTTGAGTCCATTCCGCTGACCGGTCGTCAGCCCCCGTCCAGGATAGCAAGTCGGGCCGAGGTACCCGTTAAAGCAGGTCGAGCTCTGCGATTATTTTCTGGTGCCCTTCGGGAGGCTGAAGGTCGTGGCCGCGCAAGGAGTTCGCGCCTATAATCATCGTCATCGCCGTCCGCCCCTGGACGGCGCGTGTTCCACTGGAGGCCGCGATGCCGACGGTTCGCGTGGAGCGCCGGCTGGCAGCGATCATGGCTGCCGATATCGTTGCTTATTCCCGGCTCGTCGAGACGGATGAGGCGCGTACGCTCGATGCGATCAGGCGCCTCCGCTCGGAAGTCGTGGACCCCCTGGTCGCCGACCATCGAGGCCGGACCGTCAAGCTGATGGGCGATGGCGCGATCGTGGAATTCGCGTCCGTCGTCGATGCCGTGGGGTGCGCGATCGCCATCCAGGAGGCCGCAACCGCGGATCAGGCGAACGTGCCGCCGGAGGCTCGCATCGTCTTTCGCATCGGCGTCAATATCGGCGACGTCGTGGTGGAGGGCGGCGACCTCTTGGGGGATGGCGTGAACATCGCCGCGCGGCTGGAGGCGCTTGCCGAGCCCGGCGGCATCTGCATCGCCGATGCGGTGCAGAAACAGCTTCCCGGCAAGTCGGGGTTCGGCTTCGAGGACACTGGCGAGCGGACGCTGAAGAACATCTCGCAGCCGGTGCGGGTGTGGCGCTGGTCCCGGGCGACGGCCCCGGCCGCACCGCTGCCCCTGCCCGACAGGCCGTCCGTCGCGGTGCTCCCTTTCGAGAATCTCAGCGGCCAGCCCGAGGAGACCTACTTCAGCGACGGCATCACCGAAGACATCATCACCGGGCTTGCGCGCTTCCGCTCGCTCTTCGTGATCGCGCGCAACTCGTCGTTCGCCTTTCGCGGCAGGCCCAACGGCATCGCGGAGATCGGACGGCAGCTCGGCGTCGCCTATCTCGTCGAGGGCAGCATACGGAGGTCCGGCGAGCGCGTGCGCGTGACGGCCCAGCTGCTGGAGGCGGCCACCGGCATGCACGTCTGGGCCGACCGCTACGACCGCGGCCTCGAAGACATCTTCGCGGTGCAGGAGGAGGTCTCCCGCACGATCGTCTCCACGCTGGTCGGGCGCATCCAGGACGCCAGCCTGCAGAAGTCGTTTCGAAAGCCGCCGGCCAACCTCGCCGCCTATGACTGTCTTCTGCGGGGCATGTCCCATTTCCGGGGTTTTGGCGACGACGACAACCAAAAGGCCTACGAGATGTTCGAGCGCGTGGTGGCGCTCGATCCGCAATACGCGTTGGGGCACGCATATCTGGTCAGCGTCATGCTTACGCTCCACGGCTCTGCCGCCGCACCTCCCAAGGTGCTCGACGAAGCCTTCGAAAGGATTTCCCTCGCTCTCGAGCTCGATCCGCAGGAAAGCCACTGTCATCGCGTGCTGGCGCTCATCTGGCTCTATCGTCGCGACTACGAGGCCGCCGAGCATCACTACCGCAAGGCGATCGAGCTCAATCCCAACGACGCGGACCGGCGGATGGGAATGGGTTACTTGCTGACCCTCAGGGGAAAGCCGGCGGAGGGACTGGTCTGGATGGAGGAAGCAATGCGCCTCAACCCTTTCCATCCGATCTGGTATGGACCCCGACGTGGGGTCGCCCTCTATTCCCTCAAGCGCTACGCCGAGGCCGTTCAGGCATTTCGGCAGATACCGACCCCGGGCTATTGGTCGCGCGCCCGGCTGGCGGCCTGCTATGCGCAGATGGCCCGCAACGAGGAGGCGGCAGCCCAGAGAGAAGCGGTGCTGCGGGAGAAACCGGATTTCAGCGTAGCCGAATTCTTCCGCCGCGACGTTTTGCTTGAGCGCCAGGAGGACCGCGACAACCTGCGGGAAGGGCTGATCAAGGCAGGATTGCCGCAATAGACAGGCGGACGTGAGCAAGTTTGGGCGGGAATGTCCGGGGATGCACGGAAGACGCATCATCGGCCACAATCGCGGCGAAGCTGCTATGAAGGGCGCTTCCCGTGATTCTCCCGTGCCCTTGCAGATGCCTCCCGCCGCCCTCGAAATCCTCAAGACCGTCTACGGCTATGATGCGTTCAGGGGACCGCAGGCGCGCATCGTCGAGCATGTCGTCGGCGGCAACAACGCCTTCGTGCTGATGCCGACGGGCGGCGGCAAGTCGCTCTGCTACCAGATCCCCGCCATGGTGAGGCCGGGCATGGGGCTGGTCGTGTCGCCGCTGCTGGCGCTGATGGCCGACCAGGTGGCGGCCTTGCGGCAGGCGGGCGTCAGGGCGGCCGCCCTCAACTCCGACCTGCCCGGCGACGAGAGGCAGGCGCTGTGGCGCGATGTCCATGGCGGCAATCTGGACCTGCTCTACGTCGCGCCGGAAACGCTGCTGAGGCCCGGCGTTCTGGAGCAGCTCGACCGGGTGAAGCTGTCGCTGATCGCCATCGACGAGGCGCACTGCCTGTCGCAATGGGGGCACGACTTCCGCCCGTCCTATCGCCAGCTCGACGCCGTGGTGGCGCGCTTTGCCGGAACGCCGCGCATGGCGCTGACGGCGACGGCCGACGAGCCGACGCGCGCCGAAATCCTGTCGCATCTCGCCATCGCCGATGCTGACGCCTTCATCGCCGGCTTCGACCGGCCCAACATCCGCTACGCCGTCGAGGAGAAGGACAATCCGCGCGCCCAGCTCAAGGATTTCCTGAAGCGGCACGAGGGCGAGAGCGGCATCGTCTACTGCCTGTCGAAGCGCAAGACCGAGGAGACCGCCGCCTGGCTGCGCGACCAGGGCTACGACGCGCTCGCCTATCACGCCGGCATGGACAAGGCGGCGCGCGAGGCCAACCAGACGCGCTTCCAGCGCGGCGAGGCGGTCGTCATGGTCGCGACAATCGCCTTCGGCATGGGCATCGACAAGCCGGACGTGCGCTTCGTCGCGCATCTCGACCTGCCTGCCAGCATCGAGGCCTATTACCAGGAGACCGGCCGCGCCGGGCGCGACGGCCTGGCCGCGGACACGCTGATGCTCTACGGCCACGAGGACATCGCGCTGCGCAGCCGCTTCATCGAGGAATCGGACGCGCCGGAACCGCGCAAGCGCATGGAGCGCCAGAAGCTGGACGCGCTGCTGGGGCTGGCCGAGACCGCCGGCTGCCGCCGCCGGGTGCTGCTGTCCTATTTCGGCGACCACAGCGAGCCCTGCGGCAATTGCGACACCTGCGCGGAGCCGCCGAAACTCTTCGACGGCACCATCGCGGCGCAGAAGGCGCTGTCGTGCATCTACCGCACCGGCGAGCGCTTCGGGCAGGCCTATGTCGTCGACGTGCTGCTCGGCGCCGACAACGAGCGCATAGCCCAGCGCGGCCACGACCGCATCTCCACCTTCGGCATCGGAAAAGAGCACGACAACCGCACATGGCGGGCGATCCTGCGCCAGCTGATCGCGCTGAGGCTGGTCGAGGTCGACGTCGCCGGCCATGGCGGCCTGTCGATCGCGCCGGCCGGCCGCGACTTCCTGCGCGACAAGCCGACGCTGATGCTGCGCGTGCCGGCCGCGCCGCGCGCCAGGAGCGACAAGGCTTGGCGCGGCAAGGCGGCGCCGGGCGCCGCGCCGTCGGCCGTGGCCGCCGCCGACCGCGACCTGTTCCAGGCGCTCAGGCAGAAGCGCATGGACATCGCGCGCACCCAGAACGTGCCGCCCTATGTGATCTTCCACGACAGGACGCTGGCCGAGCTGGCGTCGGCGAGGCCATCCTCGCGCGGCGAGATGGCCAACGTGCCAGGCGTCGGCGAAACCAAGCTCGACCGCTACGGCCCGGCCTTCCTGGCGGTGATCGCCGAGCATCGGTGACGCGGCGGCGTGCGGGATCGTGCGCCCGCAGCCGGATTAAAAGCGAGAGGAGGGAAGGGGCGCCGCCCCCTGCCGGTCAGCTCGACAGGCGCTCGATGACCGCGCCGCAACTGGAGAGCTTGTCCTCCAGACGCTCGAAGCCGCGGTCGAGATGGTAGATCCGGTTGACGGTGGTCTCGCCTTCCGCCGCCAGGCCCGCGATGACCAGCGACACGGATGCGCGCAGGTCGGTCGCCATGACCGGCGCGCCCTTGAGCCTGGAGACGCCGTCGATGATCGCCGTCTGGCCGGCCAGCGAAATCCGCGCGCCGAGGCGGGCGAGTTCCTGCACATGCATGAAGCGGTTCTCGAAGATCGTCTCGGTGATCCGGGACTGGCCGCTCGCCATGGTCATCAGGCCCATGAACTGCGCCTGCAGGTCGGTCGGGAAACCGGGGAAGGGCTCGGTGGTGACGTCGACGGCGCGCACGCCGTTGCCGTTGCGGCTGACGCGGATGCCATCCTCCACCGCGCTGATTTCGGCGCCGGTTTCGGAAAGGATGTCCATCGCCCGCTGGACGAGGTCGATGCGCGCCCCTTCGAGCACGACGTCGCCGCCGGTCATGGCGACCGCCATGGCGTAGGTGCCGGTCTCGATGCGGTCGGGGATGACGCGGTGGCGCGCGCCCGACAGCGAATCGACGCCCTCGACGACGATGGTCGAGGTGCCGGCGCCGGTGATCTTCGCGCCCATGGCGTTGAGGCATTCGGCGAGGTTGACGATCTCGGGCTCGCGCGCGGCGTTTTCCAGCACCGTCTCGCCCTTGGCGAGCGAGGCAGCCATCATCAGCACGTGGGTGGCGCCGACCGAGACCTTGGGGAAGACGTAGCGGTTGCCGACCAGGCGGCCGTTCTTGGTCCTGGCGACGACATAGCCGCTCTCGACCTCGAGGTCGGCGCCGAGCGCCTGCAGCCCGTCGAGGAAGATGTCGACCGGGCGCGTGCCGATGGCGCAGCCGCCGGGCAGCGACACCTTCGCCTCGCCCATGCGGGCGAGCAGCGGCCCGATCACCCAGAACGACGCCCGCATCTTCGACACAAGTTCGTAGGGGGCGGTGGTGTCGACGATGTTGCGGGCGGAAAAATTGATGGTGCGCGAATAGCCTTCCTGCTGCTTCTCGCGGCGGCCGTTGACGGAATAGTCGACGCCGTGGTTGCCGAGGATGCGGATGAGCTGCTCGACGTCGGCCAGGTGCGGCACGTTCTCCAGCGTCAGCGTGTCGTCGGTCAACAGCGAGGCGATCATCAGCGGCAGCGCTGCGTTCTTGGCGCCCGAGATCGGAATGCGGCCGTTGAGCTGGTTGCCGCCCTTGACCCTGATGCTATCCATGAGACTGTCCCCTGCCGGCAAATCCGGCTCTGGTCCTGAAAGCGACCCTCTAAACCATCACATCAATCGGTTCAAGGAACCGGATTTCGCCGCTCGTCGGAGGCGGGGACAGGCGGCGCGACGGCTCAGCCGCCCCCTTTTTTTCCGGATGGCGCGTTGTCGTTGCCGGCGGCACTTCGCCCGGCCTTGGCGAGCCCTTCCGGCCGCTCGTCGGCGCCGCCGGCGCGCCGCGAACGCGCCTGCGCCTTGCGCCTTGCGAGGTTGGCGCGCAGTTCCTCGGCGAGCCGCGCCTTGCGGTCCGCCTTGCCTGCCGCCGGTCCGGACGCGCCGGATGCCTCGGACTCGCTCATTCAAAAAACCCCATCCCGCCGAAGATATGCCGGCGCAGCCCCAGAAGCGAGGATCATTGTGGCCATGTCGTGGCGTAACCCGCGCCGCCAAAAGAGCGGCAAGTCATGCCTTGCGCTGTCGGGAACGATATGGCAGAAGCACCCCGCCTCAGGAAGCTGCCGTAGCTCAGTGGTAGAGCACTCCCTTGGTAAGGGAGAGGTCGAGAGTTCAATCCTCTCTGGCAGCACCATTCCTTTCTGTAATAGCATCAAAAACTTAGCGTTTTCCGTGGCTTCCGTTCATTCGGGCTGTTATGGGAAAGTGCTATGTGATGGCTGGTAGGTGATGGTTGATGCGGGGGCTTTCCAAGCGCAAGGGGTCTGACGTCTGGCAGGGTCGATTCCGAATTCCTCAGGAATTGCGGGATCGACGAAATGACCTGATAGGCCTTGGAGTGTCTGACATTGGTAAGAGTCAGGAGTTCACTCGCTCCACAGGTAAGGCGGACCGTGACAGGGCGGGTGAAGCCTACCGCAAGATGCTTGCTGCTTGAGACGACAAGATGCGGGCGTGGCGAAGCCTGCTGCAAAACGGAACACAATCGCTCACCTTGAAGCAAACCGTCGCGCTTGCCGGTGGAACTGCAAAGGCATTTCTCCAGGCACACGAGGATGACCCATTCTACGCCCCTGCACCGGATCGTCCGGCCCTCCCAACCGCCCGCGATCCTGCTTGGGACGCTGCTGCCAAGGCGCTCAAGCCTGAGAACCGGTAACCTCCGCCCACAGACCCCTCCCGCCGACGTCGCCAGTAACAATAACGAATATCAGCTGGAGGTTTGTATGAATAGGAAGGGGGATATTTTGTTGTATGCGCTGGAGAGGCCGTGAGGTCGATGGAAAACAATCTAAACTTTAGTCGTTATTCCCCATGCTCGAACTCGGATACGTCGGAACGAACGGGATGGCCCCGGCGCTTTGCTTCTCTCAGATAATCGACGACGGACTCCGGGAGTTTGCGACGCTCTCCTGTGGCCTTCCTCTTAGCTCGCGCGATACGCTGAAACGCGATCTCCGCCACTGGAGAACTCACCTGAAATCGCATGGCAATTTCATCAGCGTTCGTTGCCTCCCATGCCAGGACGGTGGGCACTAGAAAGCAGGACGCAAAATAGTTGGCCTCTGCCTCCTCAACGCGGTCTCGTGCAGTTGGATATGCGGTAGGCCGTTTCGTTCGCTGTTTCATCCCTTTGTGACCGAGGAGATAGTGGCCAAGTTCGTGCGCGATTGTAAACCTCGCCCGCTCCCTTCCAGCCTTTACATCCTCCATCACGCTATCGCGAACTATCAGGGTGTGCGCCAGTTCATCCATTAGCGCTTCATCCTGGCCGAGTTCCTCAGAACTTCCGATCCGAATAGTGAAATTACGCGCTCGTTGCTGGAAGCTCTCAAGCACGTTCGACATGCAGGGAGCGGCCACAGCTCCTAGTCTTAACCTCGTCCGAAGCTCGTTGGCCGTCTTCTCGATACGATCGTCACTCAAATTCATCGTGAACCCCGAAGGTAACAGGCATCGATTCGACGAGAATACAAGATGATGTGCATTGTTGGCAATGATATACCAAATGTGGCGGGTGACCGGTGGGGCATCAATTCGAATTCTGACACAGCATAAGCTCCTCTGTGCTGCGAGAAGGCCCGCTGCCTCCGTTGAGACGCGAACGCAGTTTTGGCGTCAGGGTCTCCCCGACCGATATTGAAGTTGCTTCGGCGTACTGTTATGGAAACTGGGCGGATCGCGCCGAAAAGCTAAATTTTTTCAGTGCTGTGGGCCGCTTTGGAGGAACTTCAATCCTCTCTGGCAGCACCATTTTCCGCGCACGCGGCGAGGCTTTCCTCGAAACATCCGTAGTCGGTGCCCGGCCAGTGGCAGAGGCCGCGCGGGATTCCGGGCGCGGCCTGGAAGGGCCAGAGACGAGCACCAAGGCTCCGACAATGAGCCCAGCAGGGACCGCTGGCTTCACTCCGCGATGGTTCTGCTGGCGGCGACTGCATTGCGCGGTGCCGCGCAGGCAGGCGTGGTGCCGAGGATGCACACGCCACCGTCGGGCATGACGCCATTCCCGATGATCTTTCCGTCAGCGACGACTTCCGCATCCTTCGCAGCGCAGTCTGGCGTGGTGCCGACCACGCATTCGCGACCGTCGGGCATAACGCCGTTCCCGATGATCTTGCTGGCCACGGCCGGTGTCACGGTGCCGTCAGCGGGCTTGATTTCGTCAGCCCAGGCAATGGAGACGCTGAGCGCCAAGGCAACCATGGCGCATGATAGGATCTGCGGTTTCATGGCCGTACTCCTCTCAACAAGGACTATTTTATCATGATCGGGGGCGACCGTCGCAGGTGAAGTGAGCTGAGGTCAGTTGTACCGGAACGGACGTGACCGGGCGGGTCATGACGCGAGGGTCTGTCTGCGCGGCTCGGACCTGGCGAACCGGTTCCGATAGACTTGTCTTGTCCGCCGGGCAGGGATCGTATCGCGCAGTAATTGGCCGCGTCGCCACGGAGGACGTCGCCTTGGCGGTCGAGACGACATCGGGTCGCGCCTGCGGAAGCTGCACCATGTGCGGTGGTGCTCGGTCGATCCAGGACAAGAGCAGCGGGGCGCAGGTGACCGCCGCCAACTCCAGATGGAACCTGATCGTCGGAGCCCAGGCGTAGTAGCCGGTCAGACCCTCATGCCGTCTCTTAAGGCGGCTATTGCCAGTCGAGGTTGATGTTCCTGATGCCCTCTCGGGAAATACGTTCCCGCAGAGCATCAACGCCGGCCTTAATTTGCGGCGAAAACCGCTCGTGGGTTTCAGCCAGGATCGAGCCAACACGGCGATGAAGCCCGGCGTCGATCATGGCGTTCAGACACTCTACCTCGGCACCCTCGATGTCCATTTTCACAACGCCGATAGGACTGTCCATCGCGTTCAGGAAGCTGACCACATCGACGACCTCTGCCTCAAAAGTCTCGCCGCCAGCGTGCTTTCCGGGCCGCATGAAAAGCGAAGTGCTTTCAGTGCGCCCAAGGTCCGCGTCTGCCTCCGGCGAACGATAGAAAGTCGCAGTTCTGGCCGTTGCACCTACCGCCTTCCGATGAATGCGGACGCCTGAATCGGAGCCAAAGCGGCTTTCCAGTACTGCCGAGGCAGCCGGGTCGGGCTCGAATGCAATTACATCAACCCCGTAGCGCCGCGCAGCCGAAGTGACGTTCCCAAGATTGGCTCCGAGATCGATAAACACCCCCCGGGGCGTTTCTCGGATGGCTCGATGAAAGGCATACTCGGCAACTCTAATGGCGCGCGGGGATGGCCTACGCCACCTCCGATACAAGTGCCAGCGCACCAAGCATTCTGCATAGCTTTCGGTAAACATCGCCCCCCCCCCCCTGACCCAAGGGCACCCCTAGCACGCAGCCGTCCATCCCTACAAACGGAGATGGCCCTTCGAGGGGCGTCCCGGGAAAAGCGGATGTTGCTGTACCGCTCGCCGCAGAGGCGCCCGGCCGGCGTCGCATCACCGACCTTTATTCATATCAGTCATTCTGATACAAACCGCGGGATTTTGCGCGCCGGAGCCCCATGTCGAACCAGATCGTCTTGATCGATCCGCTGGAACGGATCGATCTGCTCAAGAGCCTGGCGAGCGAGGTGCGCCTGCGCATCCTCGAACTGCTGAACAGGAGCGGGCCCAGGAACGTCAATCAGGTGGCCGAGGAACTGGGGCTTCCCCAGTCCACGGTCTCGGCCAACATCCAGGTGCTGGTCGAGGCCGGCCTGGTGCAGACCAAGTCGCAGAAGGCGCGCAAGGGCAGCCAGAAGCTCTGCTACACGACGTTTTCGGAATTGCTGATCGCCTTCAAGGAGCCCGGGGCCGCGCGCGACAGGGATGCGATCGAAGTGGCCATGCCGCTCGGGCTCTACACGCGCTGCGAAGTGTCGGCGCCGTGCGGGCTCTGCTCGAAGGACGGCGTCATCGGGCTGCTCGACGTGCCCGACACGTTCCTCGACCCGGACCGCATGCGCGCGGGCCTGCTCTGGTTCACCCGCGGCTTCGTCGAGTATCAGTTCCCCAACAATGCCGCGGTCGCCAAGTTCAAGGTGGCTGCGCTCGAACTCGCGCTCGAGCTGTCGTCCGAAGTGCCGGGGACGTCGAAGAACTGGCCCTCCGACATCACCGTCGCCGTGAACGGCCGGGAGATCGACACCTGGACCGCGCCCGCCGACTACGGCGACAAGCGGGGCAAGTTCACGCCCGACTGGTGGAAGCTCAAGGGCTCCCAGTATGGCGACCTCAAGAATTGGCGCGTCACCGCGGAGGGCACGTTCCGCGACGGCCGCAAGGTCTCCAACTGCGCGCTGCCGGATCTCCAGCTCGATGCGCACCGCTCGGTCCGCGTCAGGATCGGCGTCAAGGATGACGCCAGGCACCCCGGCGGGGTGAATATCTTCGGCAGCGGATTCGGCAATCACAGCAAGGACATCGTCCTGCGCCTGGCAAAGGCCTGATCCCGCTTCCGGCGCGCCGCGCCGCCGCTACCCCTTGACTGTCGGCACTCTCCCGCGCCTAATCAAACCCGCAAATCCGATATGGACCGGATTTGCGGGTGTGATTCCGCTCCGGGAGGGAACATGAGAGCTCGAGTCGCCGCCAGCGCGGCCTACGCCATCGCGGACATCGACAAGCGCCTTTACGGCTCGTTCCTCGAGCATCTGGGCCGGGCGGTCCATACCGGCATCTACGAACCGGGCCATCCCGAGGCTGACGGACAAGGCATGCGCAAGGACGTGATCGAACTGGTCCGGGCCCTCGACACGCCGATCTGCCGATACCCCGGCGGCAATTTCGTGTCGGCCTACAACTGGGAGGACGGCATCGGGCCGAAGGACGGCCGGCCGAGGCGGCTCGATCTCGCCTGGCGGACGACGGAAACCAACCAGGTCGGCATCCATGAGTTCGCCGACTGGGCCGAGAAGGCCGGCACCGAGATGATGCTGGCCGTCAATCTCGGTTCGCGCGGCCTCGACGAGGCGCGGGCGTTCGTCGAATATGTCAACCATCCCGGCGGCACCTACTGGTCGGACCTTCGCGCCAAGAACGGCCGCAAGGATCCCTGGAACTGCCGGCTGTGGTGCCTCGGCAACGAGATGGACGGACCCTGGCAGGTCGGCCACAAATCGGCGGCCGAGTACGGCCACCTGGCGAACGAGACGGCGAAGGCGCTGCGCGGGCTGGACCCGACCCTGGAACTGGTCGTCTGCGGTTCGTCGCATTCCAACATGCCGACCTATCCGCAATGGGAAGCGACGGTGCTGGAGGCCACCTACGACCAGGTCGACTACATCTCGCTGCACATGTATTTCGAGAATTACGAGAAGAACACGCAGGAATATCTCGCCCTGCCGGCCAAGCTCGACCGCTACGTCGGCACCGTGGCGGGCGTCATCGACTACGTCAAGGCCAAGACCCGTTCCAAGCGCGACGTGAAGATTTCCTTCGACGAGTGGAACGTCTGGTACCACGAGCGCAAGAAGGATGCGGAGCGCATGCGGACCTGGGACTGGCCCGAGGCGCCGCGCCTGCTGGAGGACATCTATAACTTCGAGGACGTGCTGCAGGTCGGCTGCATCCTGAACACCTTCATCCGCCGTTCCGACGTCGTGCGGATCGCCTGCATCGCGCAGCTCGTGAACGTGATCGCGCCGATCATGACGGAGCCGGGCGGTCCGGCCTGGCGGCAGACGATCTACTGGCCCTTCATGCTGGCGTCCAGGCATGGTCGCGGCACGGCGCTGCAGCTTGCCGTCGAGGTGGCGACCTACGATGCGGCCGCGGCCGACAAGGTCCCGTGGCTCGATATCGCGTGCACGCACGACGCCGATGCCGGCTCGCTGACCTTCTTCGCGATCAACCGCCACGCTTCGGAGCCGATCGAGGCCGACATTTCGCTCGCGGGTTTCACGGCGAAGGCGGTCGAGCACACAATTATCCGCCACGACGACCTCGAGGCGCGGAACACGATGGAGGCGCCCGACAACGTTTCTCCCAGGAAGGGGGACGGCGCCAGCCTCGGCGCCGGCGGGATCGCGCTTGCGCTACCCCCGCATTCCTATTCCATGATCAGGGTCGCGCTTTAGGTGAATATCCGTCAGGCAGATACATACCGCCAAGTCGGTTGCACTGATGCGGGTTTGGTGTAGCATGAGCATGCCATAGCGGATCGAAGCCGCGGCAATCGGGAGGAACGGACATGAACTTTCGAAGCTTGATGGCGGCTGCCATGGTCGCCGCCGGCGGCCTGTGGGCCGGCGCAGCGCATTCCGAAGAGACCGTCGTCTGGTGGGATTTCCTAAGCGGCGGCGATGGCGTGCGGATGAAGCAGCTGATCTCCGACTTCAACGCGGCGCATGCCGGCAAGATCAAGATCGACGCCACCACGCTGGAATGGGGCACGCCCTTCTACGCCAAGGTGCAGACCTCGGCCGCGGTAGGCGAGGCGCCGGACGTGATGACCTATCATGCCAGCCGCATCCCTCTGGCCCTCACGCAGGGCGTGCTTGACGAGATCACCGCGGACGACTGGTCGAAGATGGGGCTGTCGGAAGCGGACTTCGCGCCGGCGACATGGAACGCCGTCACCAGCGACGGCAAGCAGTACGCGGTGCCGCTCGATACGCACCCGATCGTGCTCTACTACAACCGGGACCTGCTCAAGAAGGCCGGCGTGCTGGGCGACGACGGCAAGCCGAAGGGAATGGGCAGCAAGGACGAATTCACGGCGACCTTGAAGGCGCTGAAGGATGCCGGCGTGCAGTTTCCGCTCGGCAGCGTGACGGCTGACGGCAACTTCATGTTCCGCACCGTATATTCGCTGATGTGCCAGCAGGGCGGCGAGCTGATGACCGGCGACGAGTTCCTGGCCGGGGACAATGCCGGCAAGCTGCAGAACGCGCTGGCGACGCTCAGCGACTGGACCGAGGCCGGCCTGCAGTCGACCTACACGGACTATCCGGCGACGGTCGCGCTGTTCACCTCGGGCGAGGCGGCGATGATGATCAACGGCGTCTGGGAGGTCCCGACGATGGCCGACCTCGCCAAGCAGGGCAAGCTGTTCGATTGGGGCGCGGTCGAGCTCCCGGTCATCTTCGACAAGCCGTGCACCTATGCCGACAGCCACACGTTTGCGATCCCGAAGAACCAGGGCAAGGAGATTTCGCCGGAAGAGCGGGCCGCCGTGCTCGAGGTGGTGTCCTGGATCGTCAAGAATTCGCTGTTCTGGGCGACCGCGGGGCATATCCCCGCCTACAACGCGGTGACCGAATCGGCCGAATACAAGGCGATGGAGCCGAACGCCACCTATTCGACCCTGACCGCCAACATGATATTCGATCCCAAGACACCGGTGGCCGGCATCGCAGGACCGATCTTCGACGTGATGTCCAATTACTTCGTGCCGACGCTGAACGGCGAATTGGACCCGGCCGAAGCGGTGCAGTCCATCAAGGAGGAGTTGAACGCCCTCTAGCCTCCCAAGGCTGAAGGAGTCGCCTACGGGCGGCTCCGCTCCTCTCCGGGACAAGCGATGCTGAAGGATCGGCGCAAGGACATTCTGGTGGCTTTGGCGTTGATCGCCCCGTTCGCGGCGATCTACGGGTTGGCCTTCGCCTATCCGACCATCCAGATGTTCCGCATCTCCTTCACCGACGCACCGCTGATCGGAGGGGGCAATTGGGTCGGCATCGACAATTACGCCAGGCTCGACAACGACCCGCTGTTCCGGCGCGCCCTGCAGAACACGCTCTATTTCGTAGCACTCACGGTCATACCCGGAACGCTGGTCGCCTTGATGATCGCACTCGGCGTGTCGCGCCTGACCGGGCGGCTCCAGGCCCTGGTGCTGGCCCTGTTCTTCCTGCCTTACATCCTCCCCGTCTCGGTGGTTTACCTGATCTGGGACTGGACACTGAATTTCCAGTTCGGCGTCGCGATGCACCTGCTCGACTGGCTGGGCCTCCCGCGCGTTCCGATCACCAAGTCGCGCACCTGGTTCATGCCCGCAATCGCATGGGTGACGATCTGGTGGACCGCCGGTTTCTCGATCCTGCTGTTCCTCGCGGGGCTGCGGACGATCCCGGTCGAAATCTATGAGGCCGCGCAGCTCGACAACGCCTCGCGCTGGACGACGTTCAGGCGGATCACCTGGCCGCTGCTGAGGCCGGTCACCGCCCTGGTGTTGACGATCCAGCTGATCCTGCAGCTCAAGATATTCGATCAGGTCTACCTGTTCTCGATCGGGGGACGGCCCAACGACAACATGGTCCTGGTCTATTATATCTTCAACAAGGCTTTCCAGCAGAACCAGGGCGGCCGCGCCGCTGCCGTCGCGGTGACGCTCTTCGTGATCGTCGTGATCGTCGCCGTCCTGCAGTTCCAGATCCTGCGCATGGCCAACAGGCAGCGGCAATGACCGTGTCGGGCGCCTATCGCTGGAACCTCTGGGGCGGCATCATCACGGCGGTGACCATAGTGTGCGCGGTGATCTGGGCGTTCCCGCTCTACTGGGCGGTCGTGTCCTCGATCAAGCCGGAAGACGAGTTGGTCCGGCCCTATGTAGAATTGTGGCCGGATACGCTGACGTTCCAGCACTACGTCCACGCCCTGACCGCGACCCAGATCGGCACGTGGTACGTCAATTCGATCGTCGTGGCCGTCGGCGTGACGGTGATCTGCGTATTCACCTCGATGCTGTGCGGCTACGCCATCTCGCAGCTGCGCTTTCCAGGCCGCATGGCATTGTGGTGGCTGATCCTGGCTTCCTTCATGGTTCCGACCCAGGCGCTCATCATCAACCATTTCGAGCTCGTGGCCAATCTCGGCCTGGTGAACACCTGGGCGGGCATCATGCTGCCGCAGCTCATCCATCCGGTCATCATCATCGTCTACAAGCAGTTCTTCGACCAGGTGCCGCGCGACTTCCGCGAGGCGGCGCTGATGGACAATGCCTCCGAAATTGCAATCCTGTTCAAGGTGTACCTGCCGATGAACTGGGGGGTGACGACCGCGCTGTCGATCGTGTGCTTCATCTGGACATGGAACGCTTTCCTGTGGCCGTTCCTGTCGGTCACCCGGACCGAAATGATGACGGTCACCGTCGGCATCACGCAGGTGAACGACGCCTTCGGCGTCTACTATGCCCGCGAGCTCGCGGCGGCGGTGCTTGCGGGCCTGCCGGTGGCGCTCGCCTACCTCTTGTTCCAGCGGCGGGTCACCGACGCGATCACGCTGTCGGCAGGCATCAAGGGATAAGGGTCAGGACATAAGCGGCCATGGAGACGCGTGGCTTCACCGGGCGTGCCATGCCGAGCCGTCGGCGGCGAAAAGGTGCAGGGCCGAACTGTCGAAGCGCAGGTGCACCTCGCTGCCGGGCTCCACGGCAGAGAGGCCGCGATCCTGGGCGATCACCTGCGTTCCGTCCGCGAGCCGGACATGCACCAGCGTTCGCTCGCCCAGCCGTTCCACGATGGAGGCCCGTCCGCTGGTATCGCCGCCCTCGGCGACGACCGCCAGCGCCTCTGGCCGCACGCCGAGTTCGCCCCAAGCAATGCCGGCGGGGGCTCCGCGCAGCGCCACAAGCGAGCCGTCGGGCAACCGGGCATGCATAGAATCGTTCGCGCCTGAAAGCGAAACCGGGATGATGTTCATCGCCGGAGAGCCCACGAATGTCGCGACGAAGCGCGAAGCCGGCTCGGCGTAGACCTCCATCGGGGTCCCGACCTGTTCGATGCGGCAATCGTTGAGGATGACGATGCGGTCGGCAAGCGTCATCGCCTCAACCTGATCGTGGGTCACATAGATCATGGTGGACCTCAGGCGCTGGTGCAGCTCCGCGAGTTCGACACGGGTGCGCGAGCGAAGGGCCGCGTCCAGGTTGGACAGCGGCTCGTCGAACAGGAACGCCTTGGGTTCCTTCACGATGGCGCGCCCGATCGCCACGCGCTGGCGCTGGCCGCCGGAGAGCTGCGCTGGCCGTCGCTGCAGCAAAAGCTCCATCTCGAGCACCCGGGCGGCGTCGGCGATACGGCGCCGGATCTCGTCGGGCGGGACGCCGACGTTGCGCAAGCCGAAAGCCATGTTCTCGGCCACCGTCATGTGCGGGTAGAGCGCGTAGTTCTGGAAGACCATGGCGACGTTGCGCTTTCCGGGCGCGAGCGTTTCGGAGCGGACGCCGCCGATGATCAGCGTCCCTTCATCGATGCGCTCAAGGCCGGCAATCATGCGCAGGAGCGTCGTCTTTCCAGAACCCGAGGGACCGAGGAAGACGACAAGTTCACCGGAAGCGATGTCGAGGCTGACGTCGCGAATCACGTCCACGTTGCCGTAACGCTTCGAAACCCTTGAAAGCGATATCTCCGCCATCGACGCCTCCTGCATTCCTGGATCATTCCGGATATGTATCCGATGTCAAGGTTCAAAGCGGACCGGCAATTCGGCTGTCATCGGGGTTTGCGATCGACACCGCCTTCCGGAACCGCAAGCCCCGTCTACGAGGTCAGCCGCGGGGCAGCGACTGCGGGGCGAGGGGGCATTGCCTGCCCCGCAGCGTTCCGCGGGTGTTCTTCGCGACGAACAGGCGCTAGAAAGCCTGCCGTCATCATGTCTTCGGCCCGCGGCCCGCGGTGCGGCCAACTCCGGCCGGAAATCTGTTGCGAGGCTTTCGATCATGCAGAAACCCTGTCTCTCCATGCTGGCGCTCGCCGCCGCCCTCTCGCCCGCGCATGCGCTCGACGCCCGGATGAAGGCCGGGTTGCTGCAGCTCGATCCCGACACCAGGCTGGAGCAGCGCTGCGACGCCGAGGTTGCCGACCGGATCGCCCGGGAGGACCGGCGCTTCGATCCCGACAAGGTCATCGCCTACGCGATGGAGGAGCCCAGGCAGGAGGGCGACGAGTTGAAGACACGCGGCGGCGCCTTCCGCAGCAAAGGGGAATGGTACCGCGTCGCCTACAGGTGCAGGACCGCGCCGGACCGCATGGAGGTGCTGTCGCTGCGCTACAGGATCGGCGACAGGATCCCGCGCGACGAGTGGGACCGGCACAATCTTTATCCATGAAGGACGGGCTTTATCCACGAAGGACGGGCTTTATCCGCGAAGGACGGGCTTTATCCATGAAGGACGGGAGCAAAAATGTCTGAAATCGTGATCCGGCCGTTGCAGGCCTCCGACCATGCCGAATGGCGTCGGCTCTGGACCGCCTATCTCGTCTTCTACGAGGCGACGGTTTCCGAGGAGGTCTATGCGACGACCTGGAAGCGGCTCTTCGATCCGGGCGAGTTCGAGCCCAAGGGCTTCATCGCGCTTGCCGACGGCAGGGCGGTCGGGCTGGTGCACTATCTCTACCACCGCAGCTGCTGGTCGGTGGTCAACAATTGCTACCTGCAGGACCTCTTCGCCGACGCCGCGGCGCGCGGCAAGGGCGTCGGCCGGGCGCTGATCGAGGCGGTGCACGGGGAAGCGGCGAAGGCCGGCGTCGCCAACGTCTACTGGATGACGCACGAGACCAACGAGACGGCGCGGCGCCTCTACGACCGCGTCGCCAGGCGCACCGGCTTCATCGAATACGACATGCTGTCGTAGGCGGGAAAGCGGAAACGCTTTTCCTCGCTGCTCAGTGCGACATCAGCACCGGCATGCGCAAATCGTCGAGCGTGCCCTGGGTGGCGCCGCCGAGCACGAAGTCCCTGATGCGCGAGTGGCCGTAGCCGCCCATGACGAGAAGGTCGGCTCCTGCCGCGATGGCGCGGTCCTGCAACGTCACCGCGACGGGGCAGTCCTCGGCGTTGAAGACCAGTTCTTCGGCGACGAAACCGCGGTGGCGGAGACCTTCGGCAAGGCGGCGGCCGGGGCTGGCCTCGGCGAGCCGCTTCTCGCCGACCACGGTGAGCACCGCGATGCGCGAGGCGCGCTGCAGGAAGGGCAGCGCGTCGCCGACGGCGCGCGCGGCCGTGCGGGTGCCGTCCCAGGCGATCGCCACGCTGGCGAATTCCTGCCGGGGAGCAAGCTCGGGCAGGACGAGCACCGGCCGTCCGGCGCCGAAGATCAGAGCCTCCGCCGTCATGCGCGACGTCTGGTTGCCGGCTTCCCAGCCCGCCATGGCGAGATCGTAATAGCGCGCATTGGCGGCGGCCTGCTCGCCGAGCATCGCGATCGGCCCGGCCTCGGTTTCGGAGGTCAGCGAGACGCCCTGCCTTGCGGCAGCCGCCGCCACCTTCTCGAGGAGACGCGCGCCGTGCTTCCTGCTCGCCGACTCGGCATCGCGGATCAGCGCCGGCACGTCCATCAGGATCCCGGACAGGGCGCTCGTCGGAGCTGTTATCCGGGCGTTCAGCGCCCGCGCGTGCAGCGTGGCGCCGAGCCACACGGCAGCGGCGACCGCATTCTCAGCGATCGCGTCCGCGTTGGGATCGGCATGGGTGACGAGGGGAAGGAAGGCCTGCAGTTTCATCGTTGTCTCCTGCCGCGGGGATGACGGGATGGGGCGGCGTCACCGTAGCCCAGACACTAGCACCCGGCGCTGCCGGTGCCTTGCGCTGGATCAAACGGAAGCGTAGGACGGGTGCACCGGGGACGGCAAGCCGCCAACTTGCAAGACGTCGGCTTTAGAAGACGATCGCGAAGCGGCCTTGTGCGCTGCCTTGGCGCAATCCGGCCAAAGCGTCGGAAACCTCGCCGAGCGGAATCTCTGCGACCTGCGACGCCAGCGGCTCCTGCGCGTGCAGTCGAAGCAGGTCGCGCATCTGGGTGCGCGTCCCGACGCTGGTCCCGGTGACGGAGACGCCGGTCGAGGCCAGCCATTCCTGGCTGAGCGCGACGGGCTCTGCGACCATCGCCGCAGCGACGATTCGGCCTCGCGGCCGCACCGCCGCGACCATCGCCGGCCAGCTGGCCGGGCTTGGCGCGAAATTGATGCAGCTCGCGACCCGCTCCTGCGCCGGCCAGGATGCCGCCAGCGTTTCGTCGGCGAGCTTCGTGGATGCCGCGCCAAGCGACCTGGCGACGGCAAGCTTCCCGGCATCGCGATCGATAGCCACGACGTTGGCGCCGCGGCGGCGGGCAAGCTGGATGGCATACTGGCCGAGCCCGCCGCAGCCGAAGATCGCGCAGCCCTCGCCGTGCCTTACCTCGGCGCGCTCGATCGCGCCGTATGCCGTCACGCCGGCGCACATCAGGGGGGCAAGACCAGGCGCAGCGCCTGCCGGTAGGCGGAAGGCGAAACGCGCGTCGGCGACAACATACTCGGCGAACGTGCCCGCTACGTCGAAACCGTGCGCACGCTGCGACTGGCAGAAGGATTCGGCGCCATCCAGGCACTCGGCGCAGCGGCCGCAAGTGTCGTGCAGCCAGCCGATGCCGGCCCGCTCGCCGGGTGTCCAGTCGCGGACATCGGGACCTACGGCAGCGACGATGCCGATGCCCTCGTGGCCGAGGATGAACGGAGAGGGCGGAACGGTCGGACGCATCTCGCCCTGCCAGACATGGACGTCCGAGTGGCAGACGCCGCTCGCCTCGAGTCTGATCAGGATCTGCCCGGGACCCGGTTCGGGCCGGGATACCTGCGCAAGGCGGAGCGGCCGGCCGAATCCCTCCAGCACGGCCGCCAGCATGACTTCCGGCATGATGTGCTCTCTCAGAGGCCGAGCGCCGATCGCACCGCGGGTGTTGCCGGACCACCGTCGAGGGTCTCGACACCTGCCAGCCATTTCTCCAGCTTCGAAGCGTCCTTCCTGATCATCTCGCGGGCGGCGTCGGCGGGCGACAGGCTGTCGGCGGTGATCATCCTCATCCCGTAATTCTCGTAGTCGAGATCGAAGACCAGGTTGGTGAAGAAGCGCGCGACGTTCGGGCATTCGGCCGAGTAGCCCTTGCGGCTCAGCGTGCGCACCGTGGCGCCGCCGAAATTCGGCCCGAACTCGACGTCGCCGCCGGCGAGATAGGTGATCTCGAAGTCGAGGTTCATCGGATGCGGCTCCCAACCGAGGAAGACAACCCACCGCTCGGCCGGGATCGACTTCCTCACCTGGGCGAGCATGCCGGCCTCGCTCGATTCGACGATCTCCCAGTCCGAGAGCCCATGCCGTCCGGCCGCGACCATGTCGAGCAGCGGCTGGTTGCTGCCCGGCTCGATGGCGTAGATCTTGCGATCGAATTTCTCCGCATGGGCGGCGAGGTCGCCGAAGCCGATCACACCCGCATCCGAGACATATTTCGGCACCGCCAGCGTGTATTTCGCGCCTTCGAGATTGACCCCGAGTGGCTCGACCGAACCTTCGTCGAAATAGGACTTGAATTGCTCGTCCTGCACCGGACGCCAATTGCCCTGGAAGACGTCGATGTCGTTGTTCTGGAGGCTGAGATAGGTGACGTCGAGCCCGAGGATGGTCTGCTCGACCCGGTAACCGAGCGGTTCGAGCAGCAATTCGGCGGTGGCGTTGGTCAGCGCGATGTCTGTCCAGCCGAGATCGGAGAGCCTGACCGTCTTGCAGGTGGCCGCGTCGTCGGCGCGCGCGGCGGAAGCGCCGCAAACGACGGCGGCAGCGAATGAAATGACAGTGATCGTCCTCAGCATGTCGTTCCCCTTTCATTTTTGAGGGAGACGCTATGCCGGAAGATTTGAATGTCAATATAGAAAATTGTACATTCATACAAAAAACTAGATGCTATTGGGATTCATGGCGGAAAAAGTGAAACGCACGCGCATCGAGGACATCAGGCGGACCGAGCTCGTGCGCGCCGCGCACCGCGTCTTCATGGAGCATGGGCTGTCCGGCCTGACCACCGCCCGCATCTGCGCCGAGGCCGGAATGTCGCCCGGCATCCTCGCCTACTATTTCAAGGGCAAGGACGAGGTCCTGTTCGGAATGGTCAGGCACAACAACCGCATCCTGATGGAGGACGTTATTGCCAAGCTGAAGACGGCGAAGACGCGCTGGCAACGATTCATCGCCCTCGTCGAGGGAAACTTCCCGGAGAACGCGTTCGAGCCGAACGTGGCGAGGGCCTGGCTGTCGGTGTGCGCAGCGGCGGCCAGCAACCCGCAATTCGCCTTGCTGCAGACGATTTTCTACCGGCGCCTCAACTCCAACCTGGCCTCGGCTTTCGCCGGCGTTCTGGAGCCTAAAAGCCTGCGCGAGACAACCCTGGCGGTCGGCGCGCTGATCGACGGGATGTGGCTGCGCAAGGCGGCGGGCGGCGACGTTTCCCGCGACGAAGCCATCCTGGCCGTCGTGGCGCACATCAAGGGCACGCTTACCGGCGAGGCGCTTGCAAGCCTTCGCGCGCAGGAATGACGGACAACTCTGAGTCTTCTGCCGCGACAGCGGTCAGCTTGCCTCCGCCTCCAGCCAGCGCAGCACGAGCGCCTCCTCGTCGTCGAGGCCCGGCCGCTTGCGGCGCAGGCGCTTCGCCTCGGCCAGTTCGTCGGCGAGTTGGCCGCTCGCCCAGGACGCCATCACCTGCGGGTGGATGTAGCATTGGCGGCAGACCGAGCGCGTGTTGCCGAGATGGCGCGCCACCTCGTCGATGACGACGTTCATGGCGCGCGCCACGCCGGCTTTCGTGTCGGGCAGGGGAACTTGCGAAAACAGCGACAGCGCGCGCACCGTGCCGCCCCAGGTGCGGAAGTGCTTCGAGCTGAACTCGCCGGCGCCGCCGGCCTCGCGGATATAGTCGTTGACGTCCTGCGAGGTGACGGGGCGCCGCACGCCGCCGCCGTTGATGTACTGGAAGAGATGCTGTCCGGGCAGCTCCTGGATAGAGCGCATGATCCTCGCCATGCGCCGGTCGACCAGCTTGAGCTTCCATTCCTTGCCCGACTTGCCCTTGAAGGCGAAGCGCAGCCTGGCGCCCTCGACCTCGACATGCCGGGTGCGCAGCGTCGTCAGCCCGAAGCTCTTGTTGTCGCGGGCGTAGGCGGCGTTGCCGACGCGGATCATCGTGTTGTCGAGCAGCCAGACGACCGAGGCGACGACGCGCTCGCGCGGCAGCTCCCGCAGCCCGAGGTCAACGTCGACGCGTTCGCGGATCTTCGGCAGCGCGCGGGCGAACTCGGCGAGGCTGGCATATTTCACCTCGCCGCGGCTTTCCGACCAGCGCGGGTGGTAGCGGTATTGCTTGCGGCCGCGCTGGTCGCGGCCGGTCGCCTGGATGTGACCGTCCGGATCGCCGCAGATCCAGACATCGGTCCAGGCGGGCGGAATGGCCAGCGACCTGATGCGGCCAAGCGTTTCCTCGTCTGCCACTGCCTTGCCCACCGGGCCGACATAGGAAAATCCCTTGCCGGCGCGCCGGCGGCGGATGCCGGGCTCGGTATCGCTGACATAGGTCAGCGAGACCTGCCTGGCAGCCTCGAGGGCGGCCTCGGCGCGGCCGCTCAAGATGTTCGTCGTATCCGTCTTCTGCAGCACCTGACATCCCTCGCCGGACCAGGGCCGGCACGGCAGGGATAATCGGGAAGGATGCCGCATGGTTCCGAAAGCGGCTGAAACATCACAGTTACCTGCGAAAATGCCGCAAAACACAAAAAGGCAACGGATTCAGGTTTTATTGGTCTCGCACGCATAGTAACGGGTCCGGCGCGGCCATCATTTGCACACAAATGATGGGGATCGTAGCCGCGGGCAACGACAAATAAGACTGTCTCGGGGCATGCTGACCAAAAAAGGCAAGTACGGGCTGAAGGCCCTCGTGCATCTCTCCAAGATGCCCCCCGGCCAGCTCGCCTTCGTCGGCGACATCGCTGCGAAGAACAACATTCCGAAGAAATTCCTGGACGCCATCCTGGGCGAGCTGCGCAACGCGGGCTTCGTGCAGAGCCGCAAGGGCAAGGAAGGCGGCTACCGCCTCGCCCGGCTGCCCAGCGAGATCAAGATCGGCCACGTCGTGCGCGTGCTCGACGGGCCGCTGGCGCCGATCCCCTGCGCCAGCCGCAGCCAGTACCAGCGCTGCGAGGACTGCGACGAGGCGACCTGCCAGGTCCGCCACATGATGCTCGAGGTCCGCCACGCGGTGGCCGAACTGCTGGACAACCGCAGCCTTGCGGCCATGCGCGACGCCGCCAACGACGACGACGTCGACAACCTCGACGACAACGTCGCGGAACTGCGCCAGCAGGTCTGACGCGGTCAAAGCAGCGCAGAGGCGCTATTCTACCAAAGTCTTATGCTGGCTAATGGAAGGCCCGGAACGGCTGCGTCCTCTGGCAGACAAGTCGCGTCGAAGAACAGTTCAGCGTCATCCAACCGCAACAAAACGATTGTCCGGGTGTCACAATCGACCGATACTTCCGTTCGCGAACCCTTGAATTCGCCAACAAGAACGGGAGAGAAACATGAAACTTCTGGGTCTTGCGGCCGGTGCGGCCGCCGCTTTCACGCTTCTGACGTCCTCCTCCGCCTTCGCCGTCACCGAGATTTCCTGGTGGCACGCCATGACCGGCGCCAACAACGAGGTCGTGGAAACGCTTTCCAAGGAATTCAACGAGAGCCAGAGCGACTACAAGATCGTTCCGGTCTTCAAGGGCACCTATCCCGAGACGCTGAACGCCGGCATCGCCGCGTATCGCGCCGGACAGGCGCCGCACATCATCCAGGTCTTCGACGCCGGCACCGGCACCATGATGGCCGCCGAGGACGCGATGAAGCCGGTGGCCGACGTCATCTCCATGGGCGGCAAGGCCTTCGACAAGAGCCAGTACCTGCCGGGCATCGTCGCCTATTATTCGAAGCCCGACGGCACCATGCTGTCCTTCCCCTACAACTCCTCCTCGCCGATCCTCTATTACAACAAGGACATCTTCCAGAAGGCCGGGCTCGACGTCGACAACCCGCCGAAGACCTGGGACGAGGTGTGGGCGGCGGCGCGCAAGATCAAGGAGAGCGGTGCTGCGCCCTGCGGCTTCACCTCGACCTGGCTGACCTGGATCCACACCGAGAACTTCGCCGCCTGGAACGACTACCAGTGGGGCACCAACGAGAACGGCATCGCCGCGCTCGACGTCGAGCTCAAGGTCAACGCCGAACCCTTCGTGAAGCATTTCCAGGCGCTGGCCGATCTGGCCAAGGAAGGCGTGTTCCGCTACGGCGGACGCACCTCCGAAGCCAAGCAGATCTTCCTCGCCGGGGAGTGCGGCATCTTCACGGAGTCCTCGGGCGGCCTCGGCGACATCGTGAAATCGGGCATGAACTACGGCACCGGCATGCTGCCCTACGACACCGAGCCGCAGAACACGATTCCCGGCGGCGCCTCGCTCTGGGTCTTCGGCGGCAGGTCGGATGAGGAATACAAGGCCATCGCCGCCTTCTTCGACTTCCTGTCGCAGACCTCGATCCAGTCCAGGCTGCACCAGGTTTCGGGCTACCTGCCGGTAACGCTGGCGGCCTATGAGGAGACCAGGAAGTCGGGCTTCTACGACAAGAACCCGGCCCGCGAGATCCCGATCAGGCAGATGATGGGCAAGGCCCCGACCGAGAACTCGAAGGGCGTGCGTCTCGCCAACCTGCCGCAGGTGCGCGACATCATGAACGAGGAATACGAGAAGATGCTGGCCGGCCAGCAGACCGCCCAGCAGGCGCTCGACAACGCCGTGTCGCGCGGCAACGCCGCGATCAAGGAAGCGATCGGGAACTAGGTCCTGTTTTCCAACGCCCCTCACCCTTACCCTCTCCCCGTGAAAAACGGGGAGAGGGGGTCGCCGGCGTCGCGGCCAGCGTTCTTCTCCCCGTTCTTACGGGGAGAAGAACCCGGCAGGGCGATGAGGGGCAGCGCTGAACCTTGCGGAGTTGAGCCTACTTGACCCCCCGCGTCGTCTTCCCCAACAAGGTCCTGCCCTACCTGCTGCTGGCGCCGCAGCTCGCCATCACGCTGGTCTTCTTCTACTGGCCGGCGAGCCAGGCGCTCTACCAGTCGGTGCTGAAGGAGGACCCGTTCGGGCTGCGCTCGCGCTTCGTCTGGTTCGACAATTTCAAGCGTGTGCTGTCGGATCCCAACTACCTCAACTCCGTCGAGGTGACGGCGATCTTCTCGGCCTCTACCGCGTTCTTCTCCATGGCGATCGCGCTCCTGCTCGCCGTCATGGCCGACAAGGTGATCCGCGGCCGCGGCCTCTACCGTACGCTGATGATATGGCCCTATGCAGTGGCGCCGGCCATCGCCGGCATGCTGTGGGTCTTCCTGTTCAACCCGTCGATCGGCTCGCTCGCCTACCTGCTGCGCGCAGCGGGCATCTCCTGGGACCCGCTGCTCAACGGGCCGCAGGCGATGGTCATGGTGGTGTCGGCCGCCGCGTGGAAGCAGATCAGCTACAACTTCCTCTTCTTCGTCGCCGGGCTGCAGGCGATCCCGAAATCGCTGATCGAGGCGGCGGCCATCGACGGCGCGCGTCCGACCAAGCGCTTCTGGACGATCGTCTTCCCGCTGCTGGCGCCGACCACCTTCTTCCTGCTCGTCATCAACACGACCTATGCCTTCTTCGACACGTTCGGCATCATCCACGCGGTCACCGGCGGCGGGCCGGGCAAGGCGACCGAGACGCTGGTCTTCAAGGTCTATTCCGACGGCGCGCTCAACCAGCTGCTCGGCGATTCCGCCGCGCAGTCGGTCATCCTGATGGTCATCGTGATCGCGCTGACGGCGGTCCAGTTCCGCTACGTCGAACGGAAGGTGCATTATGGCTGACGCGACAGTCGATGCGCGCAGCACAGCCTCGACCGCCGCCGTCCTCGGCAGGCGAGAGGAGGGCGCGATGCTCGGCATCAGCCGGACCTCGCGCTATGTCGCGCACGCGATCCTGATCCTTGGCATCCTCGTCGTCGCCTTCCCGATTTATTACACCTTCGTCGCCTCGACCCACACGCTGCAGACCATCCTGCGCCCGCCGCTGCCGCTGCTGCCGGGCGACCAGTTCTGGAACAACTATTCGGAAGCGCTGTTCGGCGGCATCGGGCGCATCGGCGGCGTCAATGTCTGGACGCTGCTCTTCAACACGACGCTGGTGGCGCTGGCCATCGCCATCGGCAAGATCGTCATCTCGATCCTGTCGGCCTACGCGATCGTCTTCTTCCGCTTTCCGTTCCGCATGACGTTCTTCTGGCTGATCTTCATCACGCTGATGCTGCCGGTCGAGGTGCGCATCATGCCGACCTACAAGGTGATGGTCGATCTCGGCCTGATCGACACCTATACCGGGCTGACGCTGCCGCTGATGGCCTCGGCCACCGCGACGCTGCTCTTCCGGCAGTTCTTCCTGACCATCCCCGGCGAGCTGGTCGAGGCGGCGAGGATAGACGGCGCCGGTCCGTGGCGCTTCTTCAAGGATATCCTGCTGCCGCTGTCGAAGACCAACATCGCGGCGCTCTTCGTCATCCTCTTCATCTACGGCTGGACGCAGTATCTGTGGCCACTGCTGATGACCAACAGCAACGACATGAACACGATCGTGATCGCGCTGAGGAAGATGATCTCCTTCGCCGATGCGGATACCGAGTGGCACCTCGTCATGGTCACCGCGATGCTCGCCATCGCGCCGCCCATCCTGGTGGTGGTGCTGATGCAGCGCTGGTTCGTGAAGGGGCTGGTGGAGACGGAGAAGTGATGTTGCGTAAGAGCGTGAGCCGCCCCCTCCACCGCCTCCGGCGGTCCCCCTCCCCCGTAAACGGGGGAGGATCCGGCGCTGGCGCTTCCGGTTCCTCCCCTGCGAAGCGGGGGAGGGGAACCATGCGAAGCATGGTGGAGGGGGCGGCAGGGCTTCGTGGATGTACGGAGAGGTCGAACTGATGGCCACCGTCGACCTTCATGACGTGCGAAAAATCTATCCCGGCAATGTCGAGGCGGTGAAAAGCGTCTCGATCGCCATTGCGGACGGCAAGCTCTGCGTGCTGGTCGGGCCGTCTGGCTGCGGCAAGTCGACCCTGCTCAGGATGATCGCCGGGCTGGAGACGATCACCGAAGGCGCCGTCTCGATCGACGGCAAGGTGGTGAATGCCATCGGCCCGACCGACCGCGACATCGCCATGGTGTTTCAGAACTACGCGCTCTACCCGCACATGAAGGTTTACGACAACATGGCCTACGGCCTGCGCAATCGCGGCACGCCGAAGGACGAGATCGACCGCCGCGTGCGCGCCACGGCGAAGACGCTGGAGCTCGAGCATCTGCTCGAACGCCGCCCGCGCGAGCTGTCGGGCGGCCAGCGCCAGCGCGTCGCCATGGGCCGTGCCATCGTGCGCAATCCGAAAGTGTTCCTGTTCGACGAGCCGCTGTCCAACCTCGACGCCAAGCTGCGCGGCCAGATGCGCGTCGAGATCAAGAACCTGCAGCGGTCGCTCGGCGTCACCTCGGTCTACGTCACGCACGACCAGCTCGAGGCGATGACGCTGGCGGACCTGCTCGTGGTGATGAACGCCGGCACCGTCGAGCAGTCGGGCAACCCGCTCGACATCTACGAGAAGCCGGCCTCGACCTTCGTCGCCTCCTTCATCGGCGCGCCGCCGATGAACCTGCTGCCGGCGGGCAATGGCGCCGCCGCTCCCGCCAGCGGCACGCCCGCGGGCGCGGCCACCATGGGCTTCCGGCCCGAGGATGCCGACGTCGCGCATTCGGACGAAACGCCCTCCGACGCGCTGGCTCTCAACGCCAGCGTCGAGGCGGTCGAGCCGGTCGGCGCGGAAAGCTTCGTCTATTGCGCGGCGGCCGGCTCGCGCATCGTCGTGCGCGTCCCGGGCAGGGCGGCGGCGCAGCCGGGGGACCGATTGCGCGTCATTGCGCGCGCCGAAAAGCTGCATTGGTTCGACGCTGCCGGCAAGCGCCTCGGCTGAACGGAAAGACTATTCCGCCGGGGCGTCGGCCGTGCGGTCGCGCGGGCCGAGCAGCCTGACCACCGAGCCGTCGAGGCCGGTGAGCTTCTTCGAGGCGTGGCGCAGCAGCGCCGTCATCAGGACGAAGGAGATGGTGGTTGCCGACACCGCGCCCATGATGCCGAAGAAGGGGATCAGCGCGAAGAAGCCGGCCGCGCGGACGAGCACGGTGATGGCGATGATCCTGAGATAGCGGCCCTCATGGCCCGTCAGCATCAGGATCGAGCCCGACGGGCCGGCGGCCGCGACCGCAGCGGTGCCGAAGCAGAGCAGGGCGAGCGCGGGGTAGTAGGGCACGTAGGCCTCGTTGAAGACCATCAGGAAGAACTTGCCGCCGCCCAGGATGACCACCATGCCGCAGGCGATGACTGCCAAGGTGATCGCCGCCACCGAGTTGAGCAGGCTGTTCAGCTGCTTGAACTCGCTGCGGTAGTAGAGGTCGGGGATGTGCCTGGTGGAGAACATGTGCATCGTGTCCGACACCGTGGCGAAGGCGTTGGCGAGCCGCGTCGTCACGAAATAGGCGCCGGCGACCGCCGGGCTCATCATGTAGCCGATGATCAGCACGTCGAGATACTGGTTGGCGGCCTCCAGCCCGTTGGACATCCAGAGCTTGAACGAGCGCGCCCGCCATTCCGCCGCCTCGTAGCGCGGGCGAACGGAAGCGAAGCCCGGAAAGAGTTGGCGCACCTTGCGACGCATGAAGATGAAGTGCAGCGCCATCGCGGTGGCGGCGCCGGCCGCGAAAAGGAAGAAGACGGTGCTGGTCTCGGCCGTGCCGCCGGCGACAAGGACGGCGGCGAGGTAGACGAGCGCCGGCACCGAAACCAACAGATTGCTGTTGCCGTCGCCGGCGCCGACGCCGATCGCGGTCCGCACCAGATGCGCCGAGGTGGTCACGCTTGCCTGAAGGACCATGAAGAGCGTGACGGC
>DATDJN010000165.1:0-5401 GCA_036520515.1 Rhizobiaceae bacterium | reverse complement strand
GTCCAGACCTCCATCTCCACGCCCGACGAGCCTTGCGCCCATGCCGCCTGCTTCAGCGGCCCGCGCGCCGCGGCAAGGCAGAAATTGTGGTCGTAGACGACCTGCTCGCCTTCCTCTTCCAGCCGGATCGTGCGCGCCTGGCGGAAGTCGAAGGCGGTCCCGTCGACCGGCTGCACGACGCCCGTCGGGATCAGTTCCTCGTCCACCGGCAGATAGGCCGCCGCCGACAGCATCAGGCGGTGGTCGAGCACGTCGCCGCTGCCGCCGTCATTGAGGTTGAAGTAGGAGTGGTGCGCCAGATTGCAGAGCGTCGGCTCGTCCGAGGTCGCCGACAGCTCGACCGACAGCGTGCCCGGTATCTTCATGCGGTAGGTGCAGGTGACGTCGATGGCGCCCGGAAATCCCATCGCGCCCGCCGGGTCGTGCAAG
Organism: Rhizobiaceae bacterium; assembly: GCA_036520515.1. Classification (GTDB taxonomy): domain Bacteria; phylum Pseudomonadota; class Alphaproteobacteria; order Rhizobiales; family Rhizobiaceae; genus Mesorhizobium_K. The sequence continues at coordinate 4,972 of DATDJN010000165.1, read as the reverse complement.
GCGAAGGTCACGAAATCCTCGCCATGAAGCAGCACGTCCCATGGCTGCTTGCCGAAGCTGTTCGACCCGCCATGCAGCGTATGCTTGCCGAGGAAGTTCCGGTCCAGCTGGTATTGCGCGCCGGCCAGCGTAAAGCGCCCACCGGCGATGCGGTTCGCATAGCGGCCGGCGATCGCGCCCATATAGGGCGAATGCGCCGGGTAGTCGTCGAAGCGGTCGAAGCCCAGCACCAGCGGCGCGTCGTGCCCGGCAAGCCGGAGGTCCTGGAGCACCGCGCCCCAGTTCATGATATGCGCCGTCAGCCCGCCGCCGGAAATCCTGAAGCGATGGACCGCAATCCCGTCATCCGTCTTTCCGAAAATCTCGCCGTCGGCCATGGCTACTTCCCTCACGAAGCTGCGAAACAAAAAGGCCGGGTTTTCACCCGGCCCGCAAGGGAAAAATTCAGAGGCCGAGGCCGCCGAGGCAGACATATTTGGTATCGAGGTAGTCCTCGATGCCCTGGTGCCCGCCCTCGCGGCCGAGGCCGGATTCCTTGACGCCGCCGAACGGCGCCTCGACGGTGGTGATCAGCCCCTCGTTGACGCCGACCATGCCGTATTTCAGCCCTTCCATCACACGGAAGGCGCGGCCGAGATCGCCGGTGTAGAAATAGGCGGCGAGCCCGAACTCCGTGTCGTTGGCGAGCCTGATCGCCTCTTCCTCGGTCTCGAACTTGAAGATCGGCGCCACCGGCCCGAAGATCTCTTCCTTCATGAACATCATGTCGGGCTTGGCGTTGGCGATGACCGTGGGCTCGAAGAACGTGCCCTCGCCCTTGATCGCATGGCCGCCGAGAACGACCTTGCCGCCCTTGGCGACCGCGTCCTCGACGAACTCGCCGGTCTTGGCGACCGCCTTGGCGTCGATCAGCGGCCCCTGCTCCACGCCGTCCTCGAGGCCCGAGCCGACCTTCAACTTCTTCGCCGCCTCGGCGAATTTCTCGACGAACGTGTCGTAGATGCCGGCCTGGACGAAGAACCGGTTGGTGCAGACGCAGGTCTGTCCGGAATTGCGGTACTTGGCGAGGATGCCGCCGGCGACGGCGCGCTCCACGTCGGCGTCGTCAAAGACGATGAACGGCGCGTTGCCGCCGAGTTCCATCGACACCTTCTTCACCGTCGCGGCGCTCTTGGCGATCAGCATCTTGCCGACCGGGGTCGAGCCCGTGAAGGTGATCTTCTTGACCAGCGGGTTCGCGCAGAGTTCATCGCCGATCGGCGCAGCCGAACCGGTCACGATGTTGACGACGCCCTTCGGGAAGCCGACTTCCTCCGCCAGGGCGCCCCAGGCCAGTGCCGAATACGGGGTCTGCGTCGCCGGCTTCACCACGACCGTGCAGCCGGCTGCCAGCGCCGGGCCGATCTTGCGGGCCAGCATCGACGAAGGGAAGTTCCACGGAGTGATCGCCGCCACCACGCCCGTCGGCTGCTTGGTCACGATGATGCGGCGGTCGGCCCAGGGCGACGGCACCACGTCGCCATAGGTGCGGCGCGCCTCTTCGGCGAACCACAGCACATAGGCCGCCGACATGCCCACTTCGCCGCGCGCCTCGAACAGCGACTTGCCCTGCTCGGTGGTCAAGAGCACCGCCAGCGCCTCCTGGTTGTCCATGATGGCGTCGTGCAGCTTGCGCAACAGCTTGGAACGATCGAGCGCCGAAGTCTTCCTGAAAGTCTGGAACGCGACGTCAGCAGCTTCGATGGCGCGGCGGGTCTCGGCCTGGCCCGAGTTCGGCACCGTGCCGATCTTCTGGCCGTTGGCGGGGTTGGTCACGTCGATGGTCTTGCCGGAATCGGCCTGAACCCATTCGCCGCCGATCAGGTTCGCCTCGCGCATGTACTGGCTGAACTTCTGGAGCATCGTCTTGCCTTCCTATGTGGCGTCAATGCGCCGGTTCTGGATTGCTGCTGGCGGCCGAAGGGGTCGGGCGCATGTCGTTGCGGCATGCTCTACCCCAGCGCGCGCCGGACGATCAATGTTTATTGGCCGAAAGGTCTTGGTCCAGCGGCGGCAGCCTAGCCGAAAACCATCTGCGCCACCATCAGCCAGAAGGCCGTGGTGAAGGCCGCGCAGGCGGTCGCGATCGTCATCTGGCTGGACGCCAACCCCTGTCCGGTGCCGAACTGCACAGCGAGCAGATAGGAGTTTACGCCCGACGGCAACGCCGCCGCGGCCACCACAACCTTGGCGGTCATCGGCGGCAGCCCGATGATCAGCGCAGCCCCCAGCGCCAGCGCCGGCATCAGGAAGAGCTTGAGCAACGACAGGATGGCCGCCGGCAGGATATTGCCGGAGATGCTGAATTTCCTGAGACTGAGCCCCATGGCGAACAGAGCCAGCGGCCCGGCTATGTCGGCAAGCGAATCGATCAGGCGCACCGCGATCGGCGGCAGTTCGACGCCGGTGAACCCCCACAGGACGCCGGCCAGAATGCCGATCATCAGCGGGTTCGGCAGCACGCGCCGCACGAAGGCACGGAAGATCTCTCCCGCGCTGATCGTGCCTGCTTTGCGGTGGCCGAACACGTCGAACAGGATGATCGAAACCATCGTCATGGCCGGCATGTGGATGGCGATCAGCAGCGACAGCAACTCGAAGCCCGCCTGTCCGTGAACGCCGAGCATGAAGGGGATGCCGAGCAGCACCAGATTCGAGTAGGCTGAAGAAAAGCCTCCCACCACGCCGATCTGGGAATCCCTGCCGAAGATCCGGGTCATCGTCAGGTGCGCGATCGCCCATGTGACGGCCGCCGCGGCGAAATAGGACGCCCATAGCGCCCACGGGGCCGAGCCGTGGAAATCGGCGCTGACCATGGTGCGGAAGAGGAGCAGCGGCAGCGCGACGCCGACCGCGAATTCCGTCAGCGCGTCGCCGACCTCGGTCTTCAAATAGCCGCTCAGCCCCGCGAGATAGCCGAGCGCGACAAGTCCGAAGACGAACAGGATGGTTTCGACGACCGGCGACACGGCCTTGCCGAATAGGCGACTGTGGCGCCGCGCGCAACTGCACCCGCCTGGGAAACGAGGAAACAGGCCGGCAAACGGGGTTGCGCGTGCTCGTCCCGGAACGGCCGGCAGGTCGCGCTTGCCTTTATCCGCTCTTTCGCATCCCTATATGCCTCACCTGTGGGAGGAAATCGCCGGATGCTGAGAACGGTCGTTGCCGCGCTCTTGTTGCTCGCCTTTGCCGCCGAAGCGACGGCGACGGAAGCCGGCTGGGCGCTACTGCGTGAGGGCGAGCAGATCGTGCTGCTGCGCCATGCGATGGCGCCGGGCGCGACGGAACCCACCAATTTCGACATCGAGAAGTGCTCCACCCAGCGCAACCTGTCGGAACGCGGCAGGCAGCAGGCGCGCAAGATCGGCGCCTTGTTCGCCGCCCGCGCCGCGCCCACGGGGCGCGTGCTGACCAGCCGCTTCTGCCGGACGAAGGAAACCGCCCGCCTCGCTTTTGGCGACGCCGAGGAGTTCGCGCCGCTCGACCCTCCCCCGGCCGACGAGCCCGCCCGCAAGGAGCAGCTGGACGCGATTCTGGAGGAGATCCGGAACTATACCGGTTCAGGCAACTACGTGTTCGTCACCCATCTCGAAACGATCCAGGCGCTCACCGGCCAGTCGGCGCGCGAGGGCGAGGCCGTCATCGTCACGCCCCAGGACGACGGGCTGCGCGTCCTCGCCCGGATAGTTTTCAATTGAAGGCGAAAGCCCGCCTGTAGTACCCCCCGCGACGCCAGCGGCCCTTTTCACGGCTGGAAAAACCGATTAGACAGCCGATCAACGAACCGCTCCGGGCTCGAAATGCCCGGATTGCAGGGATTTTGAAGGAAGAACCGTGCCGACCACTTTCGAGAAAGTCGCCAAGATCATCGCCGATACGAGCGAGATCGACATCAACACCATCACCCCCGAAAGCCACACGATCGACGATCTGGGCATCGACAGCCTGGATTTCCTCGACATCGTCTTCGCGATCGACAAGGAATTCGGCATCAAGGTGCCGCTCGAGAAGTGGACCCAGGAAGTCAACGACGGCAAGGTTTCGACCGACGAGTATTTCCTGATGAAGAACCTCTGCGCCAAGATCGACGGGCTGGTCGCAGCGAAGGCCGCCTGATGCCAGTGGCCGTTTGACGGGAAAACGGCGCGCAATGGCCCCCAACGACGTTCTCATCACCGGCATCGGACTTGTCTCCTCGCTCGGCGAAGGCATCGATGCGCACTGGCACAAGCTGACGGCCGAAAGGCCTGAGCCGGTGACCGACGACGTGCGGTTTGCGCCCTATGTCGTCCACCCGCTCCCGGCCATCGACTGGGGTCTGCAGATCCCGAAACGCGGCGATCAGCGCCAGATGGAGACCTGGCAGCGGCTCGGCACCTATGCCGCCGGGCTGGCGCTGGATGACGCTGCCATCAAGGACGAGACGCTCTGCGCCACCATGGACATGGTCGTGGCGGCCGGCGGCGGCGAGCGTGACGAGGCGGTGGACTCCTCGATCCTCGAAGCCTCGACGACGCGCACCGACCGCGACGTCCTGCTCAACGAGAAGCTGACCACCGATCTCCGCCCCACCCTGTTCCTGGCGCAGCTTTCCAACCTGCTGGCCGGCAACATCTCGATCGTCCACAAGGTCACGGGCTCGTCGCGCACCTTCATGGGCGAGGAAGGCGCTGGAGTCGCGGCGGTCGAAACGGCTGCGGCCCGCATCCGCTCGGGCCAATCGTCGCACATGCTTGTCGGCGCCGCGTTCCAGACGGAACATAACGACATGCTGCTCGGCTATGAGCTTGCCGGCTACCTGCATCGCGGCCCATGGAAGCCGGTTTGGCGGCGTCAGGGCTCCGAAGGCGGCGGCGTCGTCACCGGCTCGGGAGGCGCCTTCCTGGTGCTTGAATCGCGCGAGCATGCCGAGAAGCGCGGCCGCAAGGCCTAT